>JAEULB010000094.1 GCA_016792585.1 Rhodospirillaceae bacterium | reverse complement strand
TCGCCACCTTCTACTACTTCTTCCACTTCCTGATCCTGATGCCGGTGCTGGGGCTGATCGAACGGCCGCTGCCGCTGCCGCAATCGATCTCCGCACCCGTGCTCAAGCCTGCGGAAGGGAAAGCCTGATGCGCCGACTGATTTCCGCCGCCGCTCTGCTCCTCCTCCTCGGCAATGCCGCGGAGGCCGCCGAGGGCGCCAAGCCGCCGAAGCAGCACTGGAGCTTCTCCGGCGTCTTCGGGACCTTCGACCGGGCCTCGCTGCAGCGCGGCTTCCAGGTCTACAAGGAAGTCTGTGCCGCGTGCCATGCGGTCTACATGCTCTCCTATCGTGACTTGAAGGGCATCGGCTACGCCGAGGACGACATCAAGGCGATCGCCGCCCAGGCCAAGGTCATGGACGGGCCGAACGACGCCGGCGAGATGTTCGAGCGCGCCGGCCGTCCGTCGGACAAGTTCCAGCGGCCCTACGCGAACGAGAACGCCGGCCGTGCCGCCAACAACGGCGCCTATCCGGTCGACCTCTCGATGGTGGCGAAGGCCCGCGTCGGCGGTCCCGACTACGTCTATGCGGTGCTGACGGGCTACGTGCCGGCTCCGGCCGGCGTCACGCTCGGCGACGGGATGCACTACAACGCCTACTTCCCCGGCCATCAGATCGCGATGCCGGCGCCGATCAACGTCGACGGCGTCACCTACCAGGACGGCACCAAGGCCTCGATCGAGCAGCAGTCGAAGGACGTGGTGACATTCCTCACCTGGGCTTCCGAGCCGACGCTCGAGGCGCGCAAGCAGATGGGCGTGAAGGTCCTGCTGTTCCTGATCGTGCTGACCGGCATCCTCTACGCCGCCAAGCGCAAGGTGTGGGCTTCGGTCCACTGACCGGCCCTTCCGGCTTTAGGTTAGAGCGAGGGCCGCGGCGGAGCGGCCCTCGTTGCATTTGAGGGGGAAGAATCCATGACCCTGGTCGGCATCATCGGCGGCAGCGGCGTCTACGACATCCCGGGCCTGACCGACGTTTCGTGGAAGACGGTCGACACGCCGTGGGGCCAGCCTTCCGACCAGCTGATGTTCGGCACGCTCAATGGCCAGAAGCTGGTGTTCCTGCCCCGCCACGGCCGCGGCCATGTGCGCAGCCCCTCCGACATCAACTACCGCGCCAACATCGACGCGATGAAGCGGGTCGGCGTCACCGACATCATCTCCGTCTCGGCGGTCGGATCGCTGAAGGCCGAACTGCCACCCGGCACCTTCGTCATCGTCGACCAGTTCATCGACCGCACCTTCGCGCGCACCAAGAGCTTCTTCTCGGCCGGCTGCGTCGCGCACGTCTCGGTCGGCCATCCTGTCTGCGCGCGGCTCGGCGACCATCTTATGGCCGCCGGCCAGAAGCTTGGGCTCCCGATGGTGCGGGGCGGCACCTACATGGTGATGGAAGGCCCGCAGTTCTCGACCCAGGCGGAATCGCACCTCTATCGCAGCTGGGGCTGCAGCGTGATCGGCATGACCAACATGCCCGAGGCCAAGCTCGCCCGTGAGGCCGAGATCTGCTACGCGACCGTCGCCATGGTCACCGACTACGACTGCTGGCACCCCGACCACGACCACGTCACGGTAGAGCAGGTGGTCAAGGTGGTGATCGCCAACAGCGACCACGCACGCAGCCTTGTGCGCGAGGCGGCGCCGAGTATGAAGGACCATACGGGCCCGTGTGCGCACGGATGCCAGTCCGCCCTCGAGCACGCGATCATGACCCATCCCGACAAGCGCGACCCGGGGCTGCTCGCCAAGCTCGACGCGGTCGCCGGCAGGATCCTTAAAAAGTGACGCCGGTCTTCGGCATCGACCACGTCCAGGTCGTCGTCCGCGACCTCGAGATGGCGAGGCGTACCTGGGCGAGGCTCGGCTTCACGCCGACGCCGCGCGGGCGCCACCTCAACCGCGGCAGCGGCAACTACTGCCTGATGCTGCGCGATGGCTACATCGAGCTGATCGGCATCGTCGATCCCAAGCTTCCGACGTCGAGCCTCGATGCCCATCTGGCGCACGGGCCGGGGCTGATCGGCCTCGCCTTCGGCGGCTCTTCGGGCACGGCGGCGGCGGACCAGCTCGCGAAGGCCGGCCTCGCGCCGACCGGACCGACGCGCCTGGAGCGCATCATCGAGCGCGACGGCGTCGATGCGCGCCTCGCCTTCGACATCGTCAGCCTCCCGGACGGGGCGGTGCCGGGCTTCCGCACCTTCGTCTGCTGTCATCTTTCCGAAAAGGAAGTGCGGGAGCCCGCTTGGCTCGACCACCCGAACGGGGCGGTCGCCACGTCCGGCTTCGTCGTCGCGGCTGCGGATCCGGTCCCCATCCTCGACGGCTTCCGGCGGATTTTCGGCGCGGGTGCGATCCGGGGCCGCGCGGTCGATACCGGGCGCGAGCGCATCGAGGTGGTGACGCCGGACGATCTGGAAGCCGTCTATCCGGGGGTCCGGGCGAAGCCCGGCCGGCCGGTGCCGTGCCTGGTCGGCATGTCGGTCCGGGTGGAGGACCTGAAGCGCTGCAAGGCGGCCCTCGAATCGACCGGGGTCGACCCCAAGCCCGGTCCCGGCGGCTCCCTCCTGGTCCCGGCGGACGAGGCTACCGGCGCCGTGGTCGCTTTTCATACCTGAGGGTTCGTTGTTTCGGCCGCCCTCGGCTGCTATATCTCCCCCTCAAGCCTCCGAGTGGATTCGATGGTTCGACGCAGACGTATCTACGAGGGCAAGGCCAAGATCCTCTACGAAGGGCCTGAGCCCGGCACGCTCATCCAGTACTTCAAGGATGACGCCACCGCCTTCAACAACCAGAAGCGCGGCGTCATCGAAGGCAAGGGCGTGCTCAACAACCGCATCTCCGAATACCTGATGACCAAGCTGGCGGAGATCGGGGTGCCGACGCATTTCGTGCGCCGGCTCAACATGCGCGAGCAGCTCGTGCGCGAGGTCGAGATCATCCCGATCGAGGTGGTGATACGCAACGTCGCCGCCGGCTCGATCGCCAAGCGCTTCAAGATCGAGGACGGCACGCCGCTGCCGCGCTCGATCGTCGAGTACTATTACAAGTCCGACGAGCTCGGCGACCCGATGGTCTCCGAAGAGCACATCACCGCCTTCGGCTGGGCCACCACCCAGGACCTCGACGACATGCTGTCGCTGGGGTTGCGCGTGAACGACTTCCTGGTGGGCCTGCTGCTCGGCGTCGGCCTCAAGCTGGTCGACTTCAAGCTCGAGTTCGGCCGGCTCTACACCGAGAACGACGAGATGCGGATCGTGCTGGCTGACGAGATCAGCCCGGACAATTGCCGGCTCTGGGACGCCCGCACCAATGAGAAGCTCGACAAGGACCGGTTCCGCCAGGATCTCGGTAACGTCAAGGAAGCCTATCAGGAGGTCGCGCGCCGCCTCGGCGTGCTGACCTGAAGCATCGCTCTATGGCGTGTTCAACCGGGGGCGTTAGCGCCCCCTCGTCGTCCCAAGGAGACCCATGAAGGCGACCGTCCACGTCACCCTCAAGCCCGGCGTCCTCGATCCGCAGGGCACCGCGATCGGCCACGCGCTCTCCGGCCTCGGCTTTGCCGGGGTCAATTCGGTGCGCATGGGCAAGTTCCTCGAGCTCGATCTCGCCGAGACCGACAAGGCGAAGGCCGAGGCCGCCGTGAAGGCGATGTGCGAGAAGCTGCTCGCCAATACCGTGATCGAGTCCTACCGGGTGGAGATCAGGTGATGAAGGCTGCCGTCATCAGCTTCCCGGGATCCAACCGCGAGCGCGACATCATGATGGCGCTGGAGCGGGCCGGCGCCAGGCCGGCCCTGGTCTGGCACGGCGACGCCGAGATCGCGGACACCGACCTCATCGTCGTGCCCGGCGGCTTCTCCTACGGCGACTATCTCCGCTGCGGCGCGATGGCGGCGCATTCGCCAGTGATGAAGGCGGTGAATGAGAAATCGGCGAGGGGCACGCCGGTGCTCGGCGTCTGCAACGGCTTCCAGATCCTGATCGAGGCGGGGCTGCTGCCGGGCGCCCTGATGCGGAACGCCTCGCTCAGGTTCGTCTGCCGCCAGGTCCATCTCCGCGTCGAGGACAGCCAGTCGGTGTTCACCAACGCCTACGAGAAGGGCCAGGTGATCCGCGTGCCGGTGGCGCACGGCGAGGGCAACTACACCGCCGATCCGGACACGCTGAAGAAGCTCGAGGATCGCGGCCTCGTCGCGTTCCGCTACGTCTCCCCCGAAGGCAAGACCGATCCGGATGCCAATCCGAACGGTTCGACCGATGCGATCGCCGGCATTTTCAACGACTCGAAGACGGTGCTGGGACTGATGCCGCATCCGGAAGACGCGACCGATCCCCATGCCGGCGGCACGGACGGTCTCGGCATGTTCAAGAGCCTGGTGAACGCGCTCCACTGATGATCCCGAACAGCAAGATCACCGACGAGGTCGTGAAGGAACACGGCCTCACCCAGGACGAGTACGCGCTCCTCCTCAAGATCATGGACCGCGAGCCGACGCTGGCCGAGCTCGGCATCTTCTCGGTCATGTGGAGCGAGCACTGCTCCTACAAGTCCTCGCGCGTCTGGCTCAAGACCTTCCCGGTCTCGGGCCCGAAGGTGCTGCAGGGGCCGGGTGAGAATGCCGGCGCCGTCGATATCGGCGACGGGCTCGCCGCGGTCTTCAAGATCGAGAGCCACAACCATCCGAGCTTCATCGAGCCCTACCAGGGCGCGGCGACCGGCGTCGGCGGCATCCTTCGCGACGTGTTCACGATGGGCGCGCGGCCGATCGCGAACCTGAACGCGCTTCGCTTCGGCGATCCGAAGCATCCGAAGACCAAGCATCTGGTCTCCGGCGTCGTCGCCGGCATCGGCGGCTACGGCAACTGCATCGGGGTGCCGACGGTCGCGGGCGAGACCAACTTCCATCCGTCGTACAACGGCAACATCCTGGTCAATGCGATGACGGTGGGCCTCGCCAGAGCCGATCGCATCTTCAAGGCGGCGGCGCGGGGACCCGGCAACCGGGTTCTCTATGTCGGCGCCAAGACCGGACGCGACGGCATCCACGGCGCCACCATGGCCTCGGCCGAGTTCACCGAGGAGTCGGAGGCGAAGCGCCCGACCGTGCAGGTTGGCGATCCCTTCACCGAGAAGCTGCTGCTGGAGGCCTGCCTCGAGCTGATGGCCGAGGACGCGATCGTCGCGATCCAGGACATGGGCGCCGCCGGCCTGACGTCCTCGTCGGTCGAGATGGCGGCACGCGGCGGCCTCGGCATCGAGCTCAACCTCGATCATGTGCCGGTGCGCGAGACCGGCATGACGGCTTACGAGATCATGCTGTCGGAAAGCCAGGAGCGCATGCTTCTGGTCGTGAAGCCCGGCGCCGAGAAGATTGCCGAGCGCATCTTCGCCAAGTGGGAGCTCGACTGCGCCGATATCGGCGTGGTGACCGAGACCGGGCACCTGGTGGTCAAGAAGAACGGCCAGACCGAGATCGACATCCCTGTGGCGCCGCTGGTCGACCAGTCGCCGCTCTATCGCCGCCCGCACGTGCCGTCGCCGAGGCGCCCGGTTATCAAGGCCGCCAACACCAAGGCCGCCGAGCCGATCGCCGCGCTGAAGAAACTGATGGGTTGCCCCGATCTCGCGTCCAAACGCTGGATCTGGGACCAGTACGATCATCTTGTCGGCAATGACACGATCCAGACGCCGGGCGGCGATGCCGCGGTCGTGCGCGTGCGCGACACGCGGAAGGCGCTGGCGATGGTCGTCGATTGCACGCCGCGCTACTGCGTCGCCGATCCGAAGACCGGCGGCGCGCAGGCGGTGGTCGAGACCTGGCGCAACCTGACCGCGGTCGGCGCCGAGCCGATCGCGATCACCGACAACCTCAACTTCGGCAATCCCGAACGGCCCGAGATCATGGGCCAGATCGTCGGCTGCATCGAAGGCATGGGCGAAGCCTGCCGTGCGCTCGACTACCCGGTCATCTCCGGCAACGTCTCGCTCTACAACGAGACCAATGGCCAGGGCATCCTGCCGACCCCGGTGGTCGGCGGTGTCGGCCTGATCGACGAGTACACGAAGACCGTCGGTCTCGGCCTCTCGAAGCCCGGCCTGACGCTGATCGTGATCGGCGAGACCAAGGGCTGGCTCGGCGCCTCGCTCTACCTCCGCGAGATCGCGGGCTGGGAGGAGGGCGCGCCACCGCCGATCGACCTCAAGCTCGAGCGGAAGACCGGCGACCTCGTTCGCGGTCTCGTCCGCTCGGGCAAGGCTGCCGCCTGCCACGACGTCTCCGACGGCGGCCTGCTGGTCGCGATCGCCGAGATGGCACTGGCCGGCGGCATCGGCGCGAAGCTCGATGCCCCGCCGGCCGGGATCCCCGTCCATGCCTGGTGGTTCGGCGAGGACCAGGCCCGCTATGTCGTCGCCACCGATGACCCGGCCGGGGTCCTGGAGGCCGCCAAGGCCGCCAAGGTGCCTACCCGCAGGCTCGGGGAATCCGCCTCCCGTTCGTTGACGCTGGAGGGGGGCGGTGCCATATCCTTGGACGAGTTGCGCGCCATCCACGAGGGATGGCTGCCGAAATACATGAGCTGACCATGCCGATGGACGCAGGCGAGATCGAGCGGCTGATCCGGGAATCGATCCCGGACGCGACCGTGTCGATCGAGGATCTGAGGGGGGACGGCGACCACTACGCCGCTCACGTCACCTCGGCCCAGTTCGCCGGCAAGACCCGCGTCCAGCAGCACCAGATGGTTTACCGGGCCCTGAAGGGCCGCATGGGAGGGGAGCTGCACGCGCTTGCCCTCCAGACCTCGACCCCGGCTTAAGGAAAGGCGCCATGAGCGATCCCGTCGTCTTCGACCGCATCCGCCAGGACATCAAGGACAACGACGTCGTCCTCTACATGAAAGGCACGCCGGTGTTTCCGCAGTGCGGCTTCTCCGCCGCCGTCGTCCAGGTGCTGAGCCATGTCGGTGTCAAGTTCAAGGGCGTCAACGTGCTGACCGATCCGGAAGTGCGCGAAGGCATCAAGGCCTTCGCCAACTGGCCGACGATCCCCCAGCTCTACGTGAAGGGCGAGTTCGTCGGCGGCTGCGACATCGTCCGCGAGATGTTCGAGACCGGCGAGCTGCAGAGCCTGCTCAAGGACAAGGGCGTCCAGGTCACCGCTGCCGCCGCGCAGTAAAGACGTCGCCCAGGGACACGAAGGGCGCGGAGCTCAGGCTCCGCGCCCCTTTCGTTTTCAGCCGACGTTCTTCCGGAAGAGATCCAGCGTCCGCTCGCGGGCGATCCTGGCCGAGACCGGCTCCCAGCTCGCGCGCTCGTCGCAATTGAAGCCGTGGTCGGCCGGGTAGATGTAGATCGCGACGTCGGGCCGGGCCTTCCGGATGATCTCGACGTCGGTCAAGGGGATGCCCTTGTCGCGCTCGCCGAAATGCAGCTGCGTCGGGCAGCCGGGCTTCTCGTCCTTGTGCGGCACGATGGCGCCGCCGTAGTAGCCGGATGCCGCCTGCACGCCGAGGCGGGTCGCGGAGACGAACGCGAGCGAGCCGCCCCAGCAGTATCCCACGACGCCGACGCGTCCGGCTGAGCCGGCGGTGGTGACCGCGACCTTGAGGTCCTTCAGCACGTCGTCGAGCGCCAGCTTCTGGCGGATGTCGCGGCCGGCGGGGATGTCGCTCGGTCCGTAGCCCAGCTCGACGCCCGGCTTCACCCGGTCGAACAATGCCGGCGCCACGCACATGTAGCCATCGGCGGCATAGCCGTCCGCGACCTTCCGCATGTGCTGGTTGACGCCGAAGATCTCCTGGATGACGACGAGCCCGCCGCGCGGCTTGCCCGAGGGCTGGGCGATATAGGCATCGAACTTGTGCCCGTCGGACGCCGTGAGCTTGATCGTCTCGGCCATGCTGGTCTCCGGATGAGGGGATTTGCCAACTATAGCGGTGTCACCGCCGCTGCGCGATGAAGACGCCGATGAGGATCGCCGCCGCCGAGAGGATCAGCGGCAGGTTCAGCGGCTCGCCGAGCAGCAGGAGGGCGGCGAAGACGCCGACCGGCGTCTGCAGGAACTGTACGAGGCCGATGCGCGCGATGCCGCCCACACCCAGCGACCAGTACCAGCCGACATAGGCGATGATGCTGGACCCGATCGCCAGATGCGCGATCGCGGCCCAAGGGAGCGCTGGTACCCGGGCGAGCTGATCGATCGTCGTCAGGAAGCTCAGCGCCGGTGCCAGCACGACGCTGGCGATCGCGACCGACCACAGCGTCGCCGACAACGCCGCGTACCCCGACTGCTGCAGGCGGCCGCCGGCGACATAGCCCACCGAGGCGATGAAGCCGGCCGCGAGGACCACCATGTCGCCGAACAGCGTCGCGCCGCCGCCTTCGAGCTCGCGCCCGGAGACGAGGGCGAACTCGCCCGAGAGCGCCACCGCCGCGCCGATCCACCAGGCGCGCGGCGGAAGCCGCCGCTCGACCGACGCGGCGACGATGCCGGTGAAGAGCGGTTGCGCCGCCAGGATCAGCGCCGCGTGCGAGGCGGAGGTGAGCCGCTGGCCGACCGTGAACAGCAGCGGGAAGACGATCATGCCGGTGACGGTCGAGATCGCGAGAAGGACGACGAGCCCGCGCGCCCTCGGCGGACTTAGGCGAAGCAGCAGGATGGCGGGCCAGGCAACGAGCCCGGCGATGGTCATCCGCAGGATGCCGACGACGATCGGATCGACGGCGTCGACCGCGACCTTGGTTGCGACCGGCGTCAGCCCCCAGAGCGTCACCGCAAAGGCGGCGACGACCAGCGGGGCTGACGGCCGTGCCCCAGTCATGCGTCGAACCGCCTCATACGTTGAAGCGGAAGTGGAGGATGTCGCCGTCCTTCACAACGTAGTCGGCACCCTCGACGCGCATCTTGCCGGCGTCCTTCACCGCCTGCTCGCTGCCGAGCGCGACGAAGTCGTCATAGGCGATGGTCTCGGCGCGGATGAAGCCGCGCTCGAAATCGGTGTGGATGGCGCCCGCCGCTTCCGGCGCCTTGGCGCCGTTGCGGACGGTCCAGGCATGCGCCTCTTTCGGGCCCACGGTGAAGAAGGTGATCAGGTCGAGCAGGCCGTGGCCGGCGCGGATCACGCGGGCGAGGCCGGTCTCTTCCAGGCCGAGATCGGCGAGGAACGCCGTCCGCTCCTCGGATGCCAGCTGCGCCACCTCCGCCTCGATCGCGGCCGAGATCACCACCGAGGCGGCACCTTGCTCCTTCGCCATCGCCTCGACCCGGGCCGAGGTCGCGTTGCCCTTGGCGGCCGACGCCTCCTCGACATTGGCGGCGTAGAGCACCGGCTTGGAGGTCAGGAGCTGGAGCCCCTTCAGGATCTTCCGCTCCTCCTCCGAGACCTTGACCGTGCGCGCGGGCTTGCCGTTGCGGAGCGCCTCCAGGACGCGCTCGGAGACGGCGAGGCGTTCCTTCGCCTCCTTCTCGCCGCCGCGCGCCTTCTTCTGGTCGGCGTTCACGCGGCGCTCGAGGGAGTCCAGGTCGGCCAGCATCAGCTCGGTCTCGACCGTCTCGGCATCGCGGATCGGGTCGATCGAGCCCTCGACATGGGTGATGTCGCCGGACTCGAAGCAGCGAAGCACGTGGACGATGGCGTCGACCTCGCGGATGTTTGCGAGGAACTGGTTGCCGAGGCCCTCGCCCTTGGAAGCGCCGCGCACCAGGCCGGCGATGTCGACGAACTCGAGCGAGGTCGGAACGATCTTCTGCGACTTGCCGAGCTTCGCCAGGATGTCGAGGCGCGGATCGGGCACCGGCACGCGGCCGACGTTGGGCTCGATGGTGCAGAACGGATAGTTCGCCGCCGCGGCCGCCGCGGTCTCGGTCAGCGCGTTGAAGAGCGTCGACTTGCCGACGTTCGGCAGGCCGACGATGCCGCAATTGAAGCCCATGTCAGGTCTCTGGCTCGGTCTTTGGAGGAGGGTCTTTGCGCGGCGGCTTCGGCCGCGGCGGGAAGAGCGCGATGGTGCAGCGGTTCATGTATTCGCCGTCGCGGCCTTCGACGAGGAGCGGTGCCTCGTCGGCAACCACGTCGATCAGCTTCGTCAGCCACTCGCGGTCAGCCTTGGCGAAGTCGTTCAGCACCCAGGCATGGACCAGGTCCTTGTGCCCGGGATGACCGACGCCGAGGCGGACGCGCCAGAAGTCGGGGTCGATCGACGACATGATCGAGCGGATGCCATTGTGGCCGCCGGCGCCGCCCCCTTTCTTCACCTTCACCCGTCCGGGAGCGAGGTCGATCTCGTCGTAGAAGACGACGACCTGCTCGGGCGGAATCTTGAAGAAATGCGTGGCCTCGCCGACCGCGTCACCCGACAGGTTCATGTAGGTGAGCGGCTTCAGCAGCAGCACCTTCTCGCCGGCGAGCGTGCCGTCGGAAGCCAGGCCGCGAAAACGCGACCGCCACGGCTGGAAGCCGTGGCGGTCGTGGATACGGTTTACCGCCATGAACCCGATGTTGTGGCGGTTCCCGGCGTCTCCGGGCCGGGGATTGCCCAGCCCGGCGAAGAGCCACATGACGCCGGCTACTTCTTCTCGGCCTTCTTGTCGCCACCCTTGTCGCCACCCGCGGCCGGAGCCGCACCCGCGGCGCCCGCGGCCGGCGCAGCAGCGCCCTCCGCACCGGCAGCAGCAGCCTCGCCTTCGGCCGCCGCAGCGGCGACCGGCGCCTCTTCGACGTAGACCGTCGGCGCGGCGATCGAGGCGATGGTGAAGTCGCGCGCGATCGTCGGCTTCACGCCCTCGGGCAGCTTCACATGGCTGATGTGGATCGAGTCGCCGATGTCGAGGCCGGTCAGGTCGGCGGTGAACAGCTCGGGGATCGAATCCGCGAGACAGTAGACCTCGACCGCGTGGCGGACGACGTTGAGCACGCCTCCGCGCTTCAGGCCCGGCGAGGCGCCCTCGTTCTCGAAGTGGATCGGCACCGCGACGGTGATGCGGGTCTTCGGACCCACACGCAGGAAGTCGCAATGGATCGCACGATCCTTCACCGGATCGAGCTGCACTTCGCGCGGCAGCACCCGATGGCTCTCGCCGTCGACGGTCACCGTTGCCAGGCGCGCGAAGAAGCTCTCCTTGCTGGCGACGCGCTCAAGCGCGCGCTGCTCGATACTGATCAGGAGAGGGGGCTTCTTGTCGCCATAGATGACGCCGGGAACCCGATCGGAACGACGGGTTGCCCGGGCGGCCCCCTTTCCGGCCCGGTCTCGCCGCTCGGCGGCGAGGGTCACATTCTCAGCCATGTCACATCGACTCCTTGGTCAAAACGATATGGGCCATGTCGGCCCGGTGCGTCCGATCCGGCCTCCAGGGGTGCCGGCATCGGAATCTCGGTGAATACTAGTCGAAGAGGCTCGAAACCGAACGCTCCTCGCTGATCCGGCGCATTGCCTCGGCGACGAGGGTGGCGATCGGCAGCTGGCGGATGTTGCGGGAATTGCGGACCGCCTCGGTCGCGGCGATGGAGTCGGTGATCACCATCTCTTCCAGCGGCGACCTGGCGATGCGGTCGACGGCCTGGCCGGACAGCACGCCGTGGGTGCAATAGGCGGAGACGGCAATCGCGCCTTCCGCCATCAGGGCCTCGGCCGCGTTGCAGAGGGTGCCGCCGGAATCGACGATGTCGTCGACCATGACGCAGCGCCGGCCCTTCACGTCGCCGATCACGTTCATGACCTCGGAGACGCCGGCGCGCTCGCGCCGCTTGTCGATGATCGCGAGGTCGCATTCCAGCCGCTTGGCGACGGCGCGGGCGCGGGCCACGCCGCCGACGTCGGGCGAGACCACGATCAGCTCGGCGCCGTCGTGGCGATCCTGGATGTCTTTCACGAAGTTGGGCGCGGAGAACAGGTTGTCGAGCGGGATGTCGAAGAAGCCCTGGATCTGGGCGGCATGCAGGTCGACGGTCAGCACGCGGTCGGCGCCGGCGGTGGTGATCAGGTTGGCGACCAGCTTGGCCGAAATCGGCGTGCGCGAGCCGGACTTGCGGTCCTGGCGGGCGTAGCCGTAGTAGGGCATCACCGCGGTTATGCGGCGGGCGGACGAGCGGCGGAGCGCGTCGATCGCGACCAGCAGCTCCATCAGGTGGTCGTTCGCGGGGAACGAGGTCGGCTGCACGATGAAGACGTCCTCGCCACGGATGTTCTCGTGGATCTCGACGAAGACTTCCTGGTCGTTGAAGCGCTTCACCGAGGCCTTCACCAGCGGAAGGTTCAGATACGCGCAAATCGCCTCGGCCAGCGGCCGATTGCTGTTGCCCGTCATGACCTTCATGCGTTGAGACCCCTTTGGCCGGGGGGCGCCAAGACCCCGGTCCCCGACGGCGCCCGTCACCGTCGGCGGCCGGTTTCTAGCAGGGGGCCGGAGGGCTGTAAACGCCCGGCAGGTGCGGCAAAAGGCGGTTCAGGAGCTAATCGAACAAAGCAAGAACCCCGGTATAGCCATAGAGCCGGCTGGACGAGATCTCACCATTGCCGAAAAAGCCCGTCAGGGGAAAGGCGCCGAGGGCCCCCGCGATCATTTCCGCCTCGGTCGATTCCCCGTCGAACAGGTGGGGGCCGCGGGCGACGCAGGAGAAGTAGAGGCCGGCTGCCGGCGCCGCGTTCCGGCGGGCCTTGAGGCGCCCCAGCATCCGTTCCAGGTCCTCGCCGGCGGTCCGGGGGTCCCGGCGGCAGAAGGTCACCCGGTCGCCGGCGCTGACATGATCGCCGATGCCGACCCAGCCGCGGTCCGGGTCGATGCCGATCAGGTTGCGGACGAGGTAGTCGCCGGTGTCGGATCCAGATACCGCGAGCGCGACATGGAGCGCCTGCGGCTTCTGGCCCGAGCTTTCGAGATCGGCCTTCAGCATCTCGACTGCCGGCCGGCCTTCGATCGACTTGATGACGTTGGCCTCGGCGTCGGTGACCACCCGCGACGGGCCGATCGGCGAGCAGCCCTGGGACAGGCCGCAGGCGACCGCGACGTCGCCGGCGAAAAGCACGCCGGAGATCCCGCCTTCCGCCGCGCCATGGCCGGATCCGGCGACCTGGGCATGGCGGCTCCGCGACGCGGTGAGCCCGCCGACCAGGTAGCAGGGTAGCTCGTCGGCGAGCTGCGTCACCAACTCGGGCGTCTTGGGGTTCCGCGGGTCGGCATGCATGACGCCGAAGCTCGGCTGCTTCTCGGATATCCAGGCGCCGTGCTCGCGGCGGAAGCGCTCCATGCCGTGCTCGAGGCCGGAGAAGATGCGGAACGAATCTTCGGGCAGCGCGCCGATCATGACCGAAAGCGCCGGCCGGTCGAAGTAGCTGGCGGCAGTCGCGCTGACGCCGAGCCCGACAGTGCCGATCCATTCTTTCACCCCGGTCGCCTTGCGGAGCCTTCCGACCAGCGAGGGCAGCTCGGCGGCAAAGGTGTCGGTCGCGTAGACGAAGCCGAGGTTGGCGCCTTGGGGCAACGGTGCGAGACCGGCCAGCGTCAGCGTCACCGCCTCGTCGCCATCATCGTCGGCCGCGTGCGAGGCGACGAATGCGCTCATCGAGGGGCGCTCATCCCGGCGGCGTCTCCAGGAGCTGCTTCACCAGCGGCGCCAGGCGTCCGGCGATGATCTTCACGCCCTCGGCGTTCGGATGGATTCCATCGCGTTGGTTCAGCTTCGGCTCGAGCGCGACGCCGTCGAGCAGGAACGGATAGAGCGGCACGCGATGCTTCTCGGCGAGCTTCGGGAAGATCCCGGCGAACTCCTCGCGGTAGTCGGGGCCGAGATTGAGCGGCGCCAGCATGCCGAGGATCATCACCTTCACGTTCTTGGCCTTGAGGCGCGCGATGATCGTGTCGAGATTCTCGTAGGCCTTGGCCGGGCTCAGGCCACGGAGCGCGTCGTTGGCGCCGAGCGCGACAAGGGCATAGGCCGGGTTGTCGGCGAGCGCCCAATCCAGGCGGGCCAGGCCCCCGGCGGTGGTGTCGCCCGAGACGCCGCCGTTCAGGATCACGACGTCGAGCCCCTGGCCCTTCAGCGCGGCTTCGAGCTGCGACGGCAGGGATTCGGCGATCGGCAGACCGAAGCCCGCGGTCAAGCTGTCGCCCAGCATCAGCACGCGTGCCGGCGTCGCCGCAGCCGTCGATGCCTGCCCAATGAACAGGCACAAAGCCGCGAGCGCGGCGGCCAATCCGTTGACAATCCTCTTCAAGAGACCACCTTTCAATCCGGTACCGGCCCGTCGGCCGCGTTCAGTCTTACGTCTCAAAGTCCCCGGAACACGCCCGATGCCCGATGCTTCCACCGATGGCGCTCTGCTCGAGCTTGCGGACGTCCAGGTCAGCCTGCCCAGCACCGTCGGACCCGTCAACATCCTGCGCGGCATCGACCTCGCCATCGGCCGCGGCGAAGCGGTCGCGGTGGTGGGGCCGTCGGGTGCTGGCAAGTCGACGCTGATGATGGTGGTGGCTGGCCTCGAACGGGTCAGCTCCGGGCGCATCTCGCTCGCGGGCCAGGATCTCTCGACGCTGGATGAAGATGGGCTCGCCTTGCTCCGGCGCAAGCATGTCGGCATCGTTTTTCAGAGCTTCCGCCTGGTGCCGACGATGACCGCGCTCGAGAACGTCGCGGTACCGCTGGAACTGGCCGGCCGCGGCGACGCCTTCGAGGCTGCGGCGGAAGCGCTGACCTCGGTCGGGCTCGGCCATCGCCTCGAGCACTATCCCGACCAGCTTTCCGGCGGCGAGCAGCAGCGGGTCGCGATCGCGCGCGCTGTCGTCGCCAAGCCGGCGCTGATCCTCGCCGACGAGCCGACCGGCAATCTCGACGGCGACACCGGCCACCAGATCATCGAACTCCTGTTCGAGCGGCGCCGGGCCGCAGGGTCCACCCTGATGCTGATCACCCACGACCCGGAGCTTGCCGCCCGCGCCGACCGGATCATCCGTCTCGCCGACGGCAAGGTCGTCGGAGAGGCCGCTTGATCGGCCTCGCGCTCAGGTTCGTCCGCCGCGAGCTCCGCGGCGGCCTCAAGGGCTTCCGCCTCTTCCTCGCCTGTCTCGCGCTCGGCGTCGGCGCGATCGCCGCGGTCGGCTCGGTCACCTCCTCGCTGATGGCCGGACTCGCCAGCGACGCGCGCGCGATCCTCGGCGGCGACGTCGAGATCGCCCTGACGCAGCGCGACGCGACGCCGAGGGAGCGTGATTTCCTCGCCCGCTTCGGCCGGCTCTCGCAGGTCGCCGAGCTTCGAGCGATGGCGGTCAAGGCCGGCGGCGAGGACCGCACGCTGGTGGAGCTCAAGGCGGTGGACGAACTCTATCCGCTGGTCGGTTCGGTGACCCTCGAGCCGGAGCAGACGCTGGCGCAGGTCCTCGCCGGCCGTGGCGCCGCGATCGAGCCGACGCTCGCCGCGAGGCTCGATCTCAAGGTCGGCGACACGCTCGCGGTCGGCGACGTGAAGCTCGATGTGCGGGCGATCCTGGCGCGCGAGCCCGACAAGGCGACCGGCGCCTTCACCTTCGGTCCGCGCGTGCTGGTGTCGTTCGACACGCTGCGTGCCACCGGACTCCTGCTTCCCGGAAGCCTCGTCCGACATCTCTACCGGATCACGCTCCCGCCCGGCGCAACCGCCGCCGACTTGCGCGCCGCCGCGATCGCGGAGCATGCCGATGCCGGCTGGCGCATCCGCGCCTTCGACGAGGCGGCGCCGGGATTGCGTCGCTTCCTCGAGCGGATCGGCCAATACCTGACGCTGGTGGGCCTCACTGCCTTGCTGGTCGGCGGCGTCGGTGTCGGCAGTGCGGTCCGCAGCTATCTCGACGGCAAGCTCGCGGCGATCGCGACACTGAAGGCGCTCGGCGCGCCGGCGCGGCTTGCCTTCACGACATACCTGCTGCTCGTGCTGGCGATGGCGGCGGGCGGCATCCTGCTCGGCCTCGTGCTCGGTGCGGTGACGCCCGCGATCTTCGCGAGCGCGCTTGCGGCGGTGCTGCCGATCCAGGCGAAGGCTGGCATCTACTGGCAGCCGCTGGCGGTCGCTGCGGCCTGCGGCCTCTTCACCACGATCGCCTTCGCGCTGATCCCGCTGGCGCGTTCCTCGCAGGTGGCGCCAGGCGATCTCTTCCGCGCTCAGATCTCGCCGCCACGCCGCTTCCCAGGCTGGTGGCCGATCCTCGGTACCGCCGCAGCTTTCATTGCGCTCTGCATTCTCACGGTCGCGACCGCGCAGGATCGCGTTCTGGCGCTCTGGTTTCTCGGCGGCTCGGTCGGCTCGGTCTTCGTCTTTTACGGTGCCGCGACCGCGATCGCGGCACTCGCCCGCCGCGCCGGCCGTCCGAGCCAGCCGCTGCTCAGGCTGGCGCTCGCCAACCTGACGCGTCCCGGATCGCCGATGGGCGCGCTGGCGCTGTCGCTCGGCCTCGGCCTCACCGTGCTGGTCGCGGTCGCGCTTATCGAGCGCAACCTCGACCGCCAGGTGAACGAGCGCCTGCCCGAACGCGCGCCGACCTTTTTCTTCATCGACATCCAGCCCGACCAGGCCGAGGCCTTCGATGCGCTGGTGCGATCGACGCCGGGTGCGAGCGACCTCTCGCGCACCCCGATGATCCGCGGCCGCGTCGCCAGCGTGAACGGCGTGCCGGCCGATCGCGTGCAGGTGGCGCCGGGTGCAGCCTGGGCGCTGCAGGGCGATCGCGGGTTCTCGTACTCCAAGACGCAGCCGGCGAACGCACGGATCGTCGAAGGCAAGTGGTGGCCGGCGGACTACGCTGGCCCGCCCCTGGTCTCGGTCGATGCCAACATCGCGCGCGGGCTAGGCATCGGTATCGGCGACCGCATCGGCCTCAACGTGCTCGGCCGCGAGATCGAGGCGGAGATCGCCTCGCTGCGCGAGATCGACTGGGGCACGCTGGCGATGAATTTCACCTTCATCTTCGCGCCCGGCATTCTCGACCGCGCGCCGCAGACCCATCTCGCGACGGTGCATCTGGCTTCGCCGGCGGAAGAGGGGCGGCTGCTGTCAGCGCTCGGCAAGCAGTTCCCGAACGTCTCGGCCGTGCGCGTCAAGGACGCGATCGACGCCGCCAACCGCATCCTCGAGGGCATTGCTTTCGCGGTCCGCGTGACCGCGGCGGTGACGCTCGCTGCCGGCACGCTGGTGCTCGCCGGCGCGGTCGCCGCCGGCCATCGCCGCCGGGTCAAGGACGCGGTCGTGCTCAAGGTGCTGGGTGCGCGCCGGATCGAGGTGCTGGGCGCCTACCTGCTCGAGTTCGGCCTGCTGGGCCTGGTGATCGCGGCGATCGCCGCGGCTGCCGGGACGGTCGCCGGCTGGGCGATCCTGGTCTTCGCGATGAAGAGCGACTTCGCCTTCTCGGCGACCGCGGTCGCCGGATCGGCATCGCTGTCGGTGGTATTGACGGTTCTGCTGGGGCTGATCGGCACCTGGCACGCGCTCAGCCAAAAGGCCGCGCCGATGCTCCGCGACGCGTGAGGGGACTCTCGCCTTAGTACGGGAACGCCCGCCGCGGCTGTATGGAGCCGGGATACGGGGCATAGGACCGCGGCACGTTCGAGGATGAGGACGGCGCCTGGCTCGGCCTCTGTTCCCGCGGCGGCGGCTGGGCCGCGAGCCGCTGCGAGAGAGTGTTCAGGCCGGTATTCAGCGTCTCGGCGAGGCTTCGGTTCGCATCGCGGAGCCCGGTGGTGACCTGGCTTCCGACCCCGTCGAGCTTGTTGCCCATCGCCTGGAGCCGCGCGGCCATCTCGACCAGGCTGGTGCCGGCGGCATCGAGCTTCGAGGCCAGGGCATCGAGCCTCTCGTCGTACTTGTCCGCGCGGGCCATGCGCACCTCGACGCGGCCTCCGGTCTCGGCGTTCTGGGCGTAGAGCAGGCCGAAGCCGCCGAGCATCGTAAGCACGACGACGGCGGTGGCGAGGCCCGCCGTCAGGACCGCGCGCGGCTTCTCGACCGGCGCTTCGACCCGTGGCTTCGGTGCCGGTACGGCGCCGAGCGTATCGGCGATCTTGCGGCCCGTCGTGTCGATCACCTTACCCATTTGCCTTCTTCCTCTTCGCGGCAGCACTCAGCGTCTGGTCGATGCCATAGGTGGTGATGTGCCCGCAGTCGGCGCAGACCAGCGGCAGGATCGGCCCGTGATTGAGCAGATCGTCGCCGTAGATCACCGGCTGAAGGATGCGATCGCTGTCGCGTCCGCAGGAGAGGCATAGCTTCAGCGCACCGAGCTCGGCGAGCGCGCGCACCGCGTCCCGCGCGCGCAGGTCGTCGGGGCTGAGCGGCTTGTCCTTCCCATCTTCCTTCTTGGTGTCTTCCCGGACGGCTTCTTCCGCCATGTTGTGCTCCGCGCTGTTGCCGTGGTCCGGGAACTGACACGACGTGCCGTGAGCGCTCCTGCGGACCGACGCGATGCTCGGCGAGTCGCGGTCGCACGCAGCGGTATCCAATGCCGCGTCGACTTCACGTGTCGGCCAAAAAGCCGCCCCAATGCTGCGCGAGGAATAGAGTGAAAGGACGCTCAACCCATGCTTCGCGTCGCCGCCCTGGTTCTCGCTCTCGTCTTCGCCGGTCCGGTATCGGCCCAGCCGACTGAGCCCTACGTGCCGCCTCAGGTTCCGAGCGCCCCCGACATCGTCACCGAGAGCGCGCGCCGGATCCTTGAAGGCATCCGCCGGCTGATCGACCGGATGCCGATGTTCGAGCCCCCTCGGGTGACACCCGAGGGCGACATCATCCTGAAGCGGATCCGCCCGGCCTTCCCGGAGGCCGACGAGGCGAAGACCGGCGAGCCGGACCACGAAGGGGTTGACCTCTAGGAATCTCAGGATTTTGTGGTCCTGACACCGAGGTTCAGCTATATACTGTAACCCTCGGGCATTGCTGTCCCAATCCGGCCCGGGCTTCGTGGTGACCCGTGGACGTGATGACCAACCGCCGACTCGACCCGCTCAAGGACTACGCTTTTCGCCAGCTCCGCGAGCTTCTTGGGCCCATCCAGCCCAAGAGCAACCGAGCCCCGATCCTGCTTTCGGTCGGCGAGCCGCAGAACCAGCCCCCCGCCTGCATCGCCGAGGAAATCGCCAGGAACGCCGACAAGTGGAACCGCTACACCGACCACTCGGGCACGCCTGAGTTCCGGAAGGCGGTCGCTGCCTGGCTGACCCGCCGCTACCGACTGCCTCAGGGCATGATGAACCCGGACAAGCACATCCTGCCTATCCCGGGATCGCGCGAGGGCCTGTTCATGGCGGCGCTGTTCGCGGTGCCGGAGACCAAGGCCGGGAAGAAGCCGGCGGTGCTGATCCCGAACCCCTCGTATCACGTCTATACGGGTGCGGCGCTGATCTCCGGCGCCGAGCCGGTCTACCTGCCGGCGCGGAAGGAGACCGGTTTCCTTCCCGACCTCGACGCGATCGCCAAAGCCGATCTCGAGCGCGCCGCGGTCTTCTACCTTTGCACGCCGGTCAACCCGCAAGGCGCGGTCGCGTCCCTCGACTATCTCAAGCGCGCGGTCGAGTTGGCGCGCCGCCACGACTTCCTCCTGGTCGTCGACGAGTGCTACGCCGAGATCTACGACAAGGTGCCGCCGCCGGGCGCGCTGGAAGCCTGCGCCGCCCTCGGCGGCAGCATGGACAACGTCGTGATCGCGCATTCGCTCTCTAAGCGTTCGAGCGCGCCGGGGCTGCGCTCCGGCTTCGTCGCCGGATCGCCCGACTCGATCCAGGCCTTCGTCAACGTGCTGAACTACGGTGCCGCCGGCATGAGTCAGCCGACGCTGGCGGCGGCGACGGCCCTCTGGTCCGACGAGAAGCATGTCGACGCCAACCGCGAGATCTATCGCCGCAACTTCGACATCGCCGACAAGGTGATCGACGGCCGCTACGGCTACTACCGGCCGGCGGGCGGCTTCTATCTGTGGCTCGATGTCGGCGACGGCGCGGAAGCCGCGAAGAAGCTGTGGAGCGAGGCCGGCATCCGCGTGCTGCCCGGCGGCTTCATGGCGTGGCCGGACCATACCGGCAAGAACCACGGACAGCCCTATATCCGGGTCGCGATGGTCTATGACGAGCCGATGATGGAGACGGCGCTCAAGCTCATGACGCAGGTGCTCTAAGCGATGGTCGCGGAAGCAGGCTTCCTGCCTGAAGGCGCCGAGGTCTTCCTCAAGCGCCGTACCCAGGAGTTCCTGGGCACGGCACTGCTGCTGTTCGGCCTGTTCCTCGTCGCCTGCATCGTCTTCTACGTGCCGGGCGACCGCTCGTTCAGCGTCGCCGTCGATCGTCCGGTCGCCCATCCGCTGGGTGGGCTCGGCGCCACCGTCGCCGACGTGCTGGTGCAGGGCCTCGGCGCATCCGGCTTCATGCTGGCGCTGGTGGTGCTGGTCTGGGGCGCCCGTTTCCTCATCCACCGCCCGGTCAGCCGGTTCTGGCTCAGGCTCACGACCCTGCCGGCGGCGACCCTGGCGGTCTCGGTCGCGCTGTCGCTCCTGCCGGCGCAACTCCTCTGGCCGGAGCTACCCGATCTTCGCCTCGGCGGCGTCGTCGGCCAGCTGATCGTCGGCCGGCTGATCGCCTGGGTTCCGCCTTGGGGCGGGCTCGCGGCGACGAGCCTGATCTCGGCGGGCGCGACTGCGCTCGCGGTGCCTTTGGCCGCCGTCGCTTTCGGGCTCTCGGTCGGCGACTGGATGTCCTTGATGCGGAGCGGCGGCAAGGGCCTCGCGGTCGGCGGGCGTGCCGCCTGGCGGGTCGGCGTCTGGGGCGGTCGGGCCGGCAGCAAGGCGGCCCAGGCCGGCTACAAGAAGGCGAGCGCCTTCACCGCGAAGACCCCGAAGCGGATCGAGCCGCGCCTCGTCGCGCGCCCGACGTCCATGCCCGACGAGGAGCCGGAGGATCCGCCGCTGATCCTCGATCGCGCGGCCGAGCCGACGCTGAAGGCGCCGAAGGCCGAGCCGCTGGTGGCGGCGAAGCCTGCCGCGCCGAAGAAGTCCGAAGCCAAGCGCCAGTCGCGCCTGGCACTCGAGGAAGCGGGCGGCGACTATCGTCTGCCGCCGCTCGACATCCTGACCTTGGCGAAGAGCGGCCCGGTGACGAAGCTCGACGAGAGCGCGCTGGCGGAGAACGCGCGCCTGCTCGAGTCCGTGTTGCAGGAGTTCGGCGTGAAGGGCCAGATCGTGAAGGTGCGGCCGGGTCCGGTCGTCACCCTCTACGAGCTGGAGCCGGCACCGGGCATCAAGTCCTCGCGCGTCATCGGCCTCGCCGACGACATCGCGCGCTCCATGAGCGCGCTCTCGGTGCGCGTCGCCGTGATCCCGGGCCGTAACGTGATCGGCATCGAGTTGCCGAACGGCAGCCGCGAGACCGTCTATCTCCGCGAGCTTCTCGGCACCGAGGCCTATGATCGCTCCGGCGGCCGCCTGCCGCTGATCCTCGGCAAGGACATCGGCGGCGCGCCGGTCGTGGTCGACCTCGCGCGCATGCCGCACCTGCTGGTCGCCGGCACCACCGGCTCGGGCAAGTCGGTCGCGATCAACACGATGATCCTGTCGCTGCTCTACCGGCTGTCGCCTGAGCATTGCCGCTTCATCATGGTCGATCCGAAGATGCTGGAGCTTTCGGTCTACGACGGCATCCCGCATCTCTTGGCGCCGGTCGTCACCGATCCGAAGAAGGCCGTCGTCGCGCTCAAATGGGCGGTGCGCGAGATGGAGAACCGCTATCGCTCGATGTCGAAGCTGGGCGTGCGCAACATCGACGGCTACAACGCGCGCGTCGAGGAGGCGAAGGCCAAGGGCGAGATGATCACCCGCCGCGTCCAGACCGGCTTCGACGCCGATACCGGCAAGCCGGTGTTCGAGGACGAGACGCTGGAACTGGCGCCGCTGCCGTATGTCGTGGTCGTCGTCGACGAGATGGCGGACCTGATGCTGGTCGCCGGCAAGGACATCGAGTGGGCGATCCAGCGTCTGGCGCAGATGGCGCGCGCCGCCGGCATCCACCTGATCATGGCGACGCAGCGCCCGTCGGTCGACGTGATCACCGGCACGATCAAGGCGAATTTCCCGACACGCATCAGCTTCCAGGTGACGTCCAAGATCGACAGCCGCACCATCCTCGGCGAGCAGGGCGCGGAGCAGCTTCTGGGCCAGGGCGACATGCTCTACATGGCCGGCGGCGGCCGCATCACCCGCGTGCACGGGCCGTTCGTCTCGGACGGCGAGGTCGAGGACGTGGTGCGCTTCCTGAAGGCGCAGGGCCAGCCGGAATACGTGGAAGCGGTGACCGAGGATCCAGAAGAGGAAGCCGCCTTCGGCGCCATGTCGGGCGAGGACGGAGAGGGCTCAGGCGATGCGCTCTACGACCAGGCCGTGGCGCTGGTCATCCGCGAGCGCAAGTGCTCGACCAGCTTCATCCAGCGCCACTTGCAGCTGGGATACAACCGAGCCGCGCGCCTGGTCGAGCGCATGGAGGCCGAAGGCCTCGTCTCATCCGCCAATCACGTCGGGAAGCGCGAGGTCCTCACGCGTCCCGACGCGGGCGATGTCTAACGGATAATCAGCTCCAGGCGGCGATGCGGCGGTCCCGGCGCTCGTCGGCCGGACGCTCGCGCTTCTCCGCGACCGTATAAGCCTTCTGCCGGTGCTCGATGCAGTAAGGCCCGCGGTCGTCGGTCGGCGTGCCGCAGAAGCGGAAGTCCGCGTTCCTCGGATCGCCGATCGGCCAGGCGCAGCAGGCGCGGCCGAGATCGATCAGGCTCTGGGTCGCCGCCTTCAGCGGCGCTGCGGCCGCCTCCCGGGGCTTCCGCTTCCTGTGCCCGCCATGGGCGGCATTCTTGCCCTGGCCGGTCAGCTTCATCCGGTTGACCAAGCCGGCGATCACGTCGCGGCTCATGTTGAGCCGCTGCGAGATCTGGCCGTAGCTCAGTCCGTCATCGACGAACAGGTGGCGTACCTGCTCGCGGGTCTCGTCCGTCCAAACGCGCTTGCCCATTTTGGGCTCCCGAAAGTGATCCTTCGGCAGTGGGTCGCATTTGGCTGGAATTCGGTTCAAAGCAATTTCAGAGAAAACCGAGAGACCGGAGATCCTGCTCGAGCTGCGCCGGCGAGCGGAAGTGGATGCCGTGGATGCCGACTGCATTGGCACCCTCGACGTTCTTCGGAACATCGTCGATGAAGATGGCTTCTTTGGGGTTGACGCCGTAACGCGAGCAAAGAAGTTCGTAGATGCGCGCCTCGGGCTTCAGCATCTTCTCGTCGCCCGATACCACGATACCGCGGAAGCGCTGGAAGAAGGGGAAGCGCTTGAAGGTCGGCTTGAAGGTCTCGCCGGAGAAGTTGGTGAGCGCGTAGAGGGGCGTGTCCTTTGCATGCAGGCGTTCCAGGATGTCGACCGTGCCTTGGACCGCGTTCGGGATCATCTCGCTGAATCCCGGCAGCCAAGCGCGGATCAGGTCCGACTTGTCGGGATGGCGCGAGATCGCCTCCGCCTCGGCATCCGCGAAGCTTCGGCCGGCGTCCTGCTGCACGTTCCACTCCGGATGACAGACCTCAGTGAGGAACCGCTCGCGCTCTGCCTCATCGGGGATCAGCCGGCGATAGAGATTGCGCGGATCCCATTCGAGGAGAACGCCGCCGAGATCGAAGATGACGACGGAGCGGCGGGCAGTCATGCGAGGAGGTCCGTTACAGTTTTGTGAAGGCGGGCGGCGATCATAGTCAGGCGAGAGCGTAACGCCAGCATGCTAAGGTTGCTCTCGCACGTCTCCCTGGTTCGGCTATAATCCACGCGAGTTAAGGGGGGTCTCATGAAAATTCACATAATCGTAGCGGGAATTGTGGCGCTCGCCGTGGCGCCGGCGTCTGCACAGACTGCCGACGTCTCGATCCTGGCCTCGACCTGCTCCGGCTGCCACGGCGCCAATGCCGACGGCTCGGGCGGCATTCCCGGCCTCAAGGGCCAGCAGCAGGCCTACATCGCCGACCAGCTCAAGGCCTTCAAGGGCGGAAGCCGCCCGGCGACGGTGATGAACCGCCTCGCCAAGGGCTACACCGACGAGGAGATCGCCGGCCTCGCCCTTCATTTCTCGCGGCTGAAGTAGGGAGGCAGAGATGACCGGATTTTCACGCCGCAGGTTCATCGCCGGTGCAGCCGGCGCTTCCGCCGCGATCGGAATGCCGCAGATCGCCTACGGCCAGGCCGCCGCGCGTGTCGTCGTCATCGGCGGCGGCTTCGGCGGCGCCACGACCGCACGCTTTCTCAAGAAGGCCTCTCCGCAGCTCAACGTCACGCTGGTCGAGCCGAACCGCCGCTTCGTCACCTGCCCGTACTCGAACCTGGTAATCGGCGGCTGGCGGAAGCTCGACCAAATCAGCTTCGGCTACGACAGGCTGGCGAAGGCCGGCATCGCCGTCGTCCACGACACCGCTGCCGCGATCGAGCACGACAGGAAGCGCGTCCGCCTCGCCGGCGGCCGCATGCTGCCCTACGACCGCCTGATCGTCTCGCCCGGCATCGATCTCCGGTGGGGCGCGATCGCGGGCTACGACGAGAAGGCGGCGTCGCTGATGCCGCATGCGTGGAAGGCGGGCGAGCAGACGCTGCTCCTGCGCCGCCAGCTCGAGTCGATGCCCGATGGCGGCCTGTTCGTGATGGCCGCACCGGCCAATCCGTTCCGCTGCCCGCCCGGACCCTACGAGCGCATCTCGATGGTCGCGAGCTATCTCAAACAGTCGAAACCGCGCTCGAAGGTCCTGGTCCTCGATGCCAAGGAGAACTTCTCCAAGCAGCCGCTGTTCCAGGATGCCTGGGCCAAGCTCTATCCGGGCATGATCGAGTGGGTGCCGGTCGGCAAGGACGGCAAGGTCGTGAAGGTCGATCCGAAGGCGAAGACGGTGGAGACCGAGTTCGGCCAGGTCCACAAGGCCGCGGTCGCCAACGTGATCCCGCCGCAGTTCGCCGGCAAGATCGCGCGCGACTCCGGCCTCGCCGATCAGTCGGGCTGGTGCCCGATCGATCCGACGAGCTTCGAATCC
This sequence comes from Rhodospirillaceae bacterium, assembly GCA_016792585.1. Classification (GTDB taxonomy): domain Bacteria; phylum Pseudomonadota; class Alphaproteobacteria; order SHVZ01; family SHVZ01; genus SHVZ01. The sequence continues at coordinate 5,835 of JAEULB010000094.1, read as the reverse complement.
AGGCTGGTGAAGGGCATTCACGTCGTCGGCGATGCGACGATCGCCGCACCGATGCCGAAGTCGGGCTTCGCCGCCAACAGCCAGGGCAAGGTGGCGGCGGCGGCGGCGGTCGCGATGCTGCAGGGCAAGGCGCTTGGGCCGATCGGCATGGTCAACACCTGCTACAGCCATGTCGGCAAGGACTATGCGATCTCGGTCGCGAACGTGTTCCGGGTGGTGCCGGATCGCGGCCTGATCGAGGTGCCGGACTCCGGCGGCACCAGCCCGCGCCAGTGGGAGGACGAGAACCGCCGGCTCGAGTCGGTCTATGCCGATGGCTGGTACGCCAGCATCACCGGCGAGATGTTCGGCTGATCGAAGGTTCGCCTTAGAAAGCGAAAGCCCCGCGCCATGGCGCGGGGCTTTTCTTGTTCGGATACCGAAGCGATCAGCTTTTCATCAGCTGGTCGCGTGCCTCCTTGGCGAAGCCTTCGAGCTCCTTGCGGATCCGGTGCTCGCTGATGTCGAGGCCTTTGGCCTTGGTATCGGCCAGCACCTTCTGCACCACGTCATCGTCGCCCGGCTTCGACATGTCCTCGACCACCAGCGACTTGGCGTAGGTCTCGGCCGCGTCGCCCGCATGACCCAGCTGCTTGGCGACCCAGAGGCCGAGCAGCTTGGTACGCCGTGCGTTGATCTTGAAGCGCATCTCCTCGTCGAGCTGGAACTTGTTCTCCGCGGTCTTCTTGCGGTCGTCGAAACCGGTCATATCGAGCCACTCCTGGGGATAAGAGGCGAAATCTCGGTACCTGACTTAGTGGTTGAGGCGGGCCACGGCAAGAGGCGGTCAGGATCGGCTGAAAACCGTTCGCAAAGCCTCCGCGAGGTTACCGGATTCGAGCCAGCGGAGCGCCAGGACCGCGCCGAAGACGATGCCGGCGACGGCGATGAACGAACCGACAGCCAGCGTCGAGAGTCCGGACAATCCCTGGCCGACCGTGCAGCCGAGCGCCAGCACGCCGCCGGCACCCATCAGCATGCCTCCGGACATGTGACGAAGGAGATCGGGCGTGTCGCGGAAGCCTTCGATGCGGAAGCTTCCGGAGAGGAGTGCCGCGACGAACGCGCCCGCGATCACCCCGCCGACCGTCGCAGCACCGAAGCTCAGGCTGGCACCGGTGAAGAACATCAGATACTGCAGCCCGTCGCCGATGGGGGCGACGAAGGAGAGGCTGGCGACTTGCATCGGCTCGAACGGGTCGCGCGCGGCCCAGGTCGTCGCCGCCCAGGCGGCAGGAATGATCAGGCCGACGATCACCGACGCTCCCAGCAATACGCGGTCGCGCCGGAGCGAGGGCGAGGCGAGTGCCCAGATCGCCATCGTCCCGCCGATCAGCGCGGTCAGCGCGATCTGCCACGCACCGGCGCCGATGCCGGTCGCGCGCGCGATCAGGTCCGGCAATCCCTGCGAGGCGACGCCGACACCGCGGAGATCGATCTGCGTCGCCTGCTCGAACGGTCGGCGCACGGTCGCGATCAGGCCGCGCAGGGTCATCAGCGCGGTGATCGCGAGCACGACCACGGCGACCAGGCTCTTGAGGTTGCCGGCACCGGTGCGCACGAGGATGCGGCTGCCGCAGCCGCCGGCCAGCACCATGCCGAAGCCGAAGGCGGTGCCGCCGACGATCGCGCCGAGCCAGCCCAGCGCCGGCGTCCGGTAGATCGACTTCGACAGGTCGGCGAGGCCGAGCGCTTCCAGGATCTGGCTTCCGGTCAGCGCGATCGCGACGGACAGAACCCCGGCGCGGGCGCGGCGGGAATCGCCTATCAGGACAACGTCGGAGATTGCGCCCATCGTGCAGTAGTTGCTGCGCTGGACGCTGGCGCCGAAAAGCATGCCGAGAGCGAAGCCGAGGGCGAGAACTACGTATTTTGGTTGTAATTCCTCCAAGACTTCCCCCTCGGCAAGCGCGATTGCTTCACTTATATAGCTGTACTGCCTGTTTCCTTCGCCGCAAGGGGACCAACCCTGGACGTCACCACCCTAGATGCGCGCGGGCTCACCTGTCCGCTGCCGGTCCTGAAGGCCCGGAAGGCGCTCCAAGGCCTGCCGGCCGGCGCGCGGCTTCGGGTGCTGGCGACCGCCCCGGGCGCGGTTGGCGACATCAGGGCGCTGTGCGATGCCGCCGGCCACACGCTGGTCGCATGGGCCGAAGCCGACAAGGTCTTCACCTTCGATCTGCAGAAGAAGACGGACTGACGTCCGCCTTCCTCGCCGTTCCCCTACTTTGCCCTCAGTTCGGCCTTCACCCGCTCGATCACGATCGCCGGATCGCCCGGCTTCATGCAGCTCGGACCGAAGACGACGAGGCCGTCGCGGACGCGCGCGTGGTTGGCGTGCACTGACGGGTTGCCGTCCTGCAGGCGCTTGACCAGGTCGCGCGCCGAGAATCCCAGCACGTCCTCGTCGACCGCGAGCTCGACCGCCGGCGCGCCCTTGTACCTCTTGTCGACCAGCGTGACGGTCGCGCCCTTGACGCCCTTGAGGCCGTTGGCGACCTCCTGGCAGAGCTTGAGGTAGCGCGCGTGCCGTTCGTCCGAGTTCTCGTCGAGGAAATACCGGAGCGCGGTCAGCAGGCCGACGATCTCCTCCTTGCCGCACTTCGACGCACGGCCGATGCCGCTCGCCGGGAAGCCGATCAGCTTGTGCTTGTCGAACAAGGATGCCGGCGGGGTCCATTGCTCGAAATAGGTGTCGTGGTCGAGCTGCTGCAAGGCTGCCGACTGGATCAGGTCGCGGCGGCCGCAGAGGATGCCCGAGGCCTGCGGGCCGCCGATCGCCTTGCCCCCTGAAAAGGCGACGAGGTCGGCACCCTCGGCGATGAACTTCTTCAGGTTCTCGGCCGGCGGCAGCTGGCCGGCGGCGTCGACGATGACCGGCACGCCGCGGCGATGCGCGAGCGCCACGATTTCCTTCAAGGTCGGTTCGCTATGCGCCTGCGCGACCCAGAGGACGGCGGCGGTCTTGTCGGTGATCGCCGCGTCGTATTCCCAGACCTGCGCGTCGCGCACGCCGGCGCCGGAGAAGCGGTCGGGGATGCCGACCTCGATCAGCTTGGCGCCGGCCTGGGCGACCGCGTGGTCGTACATGTTGCGATGGCTGCGGGCCATCACGACCTCGTTCGGCATGCCGGTCGTGTCGGGCAGGCGGTTCATCTTCGCCGGGTCGAGCCCGGCAAGGCAGGCAGCGGAGCCCAGCATCAGCGCAGCCGACGCGCCGGCCGTCACGTAGCCGGCCTCCGCGCCGGTCGCCTCGGCGATGACCTCGCTGGCGCGGCCCTGAAGCTCGGCCAAGTCGACGCACCACTGCGATGCCTCCGCCATCGCCTCGGCGACTTCCGGACGCATGATGCCGCCGGTGAGGCGGGTCGAGGGACCCGAGGCGTTGACGATCGTGCGCAGACCGAGGCGCTGATAGACATTCTCGTTCGAACGGGAGGGGGACTTCTTCATTTTGTGCTCCAGGGATCGGCCTCGAAGGGCCACATCGGCTTCTTGCGCTTGGTGTAGGTGATGCGACGCGGATCGCCGGCGAGCGCGCCCGGGCCATCCGAATAGATGATCTGCTTGGCGACCGGCCCGAAGCCGGAGACGAAGTGATTGGTCGACTTGACCACCAGGATGTGGGTCTTCAGCGGGTCGATGCCGACCAGGCGGAAAAGATCCGGGTGGTAGGCCTGGACGCGGGACGACGACAGCACGACGCCGATCCCGTCGACGTCGATCCCCGCCATGTCGCCCATCTCGAAGAACGCGTCGCCGAAGGGCTGCTTGGCGTTCCGGATCAGGCCCACGACCTTCACGCGCGCATCGATCGGATCGCCCGATGTCGGGCCGAGCTTGCCGCCGAAGCGGAGATCGAGCGTGCCGCCGAGGCCGGCGGCGAAGCAGAGCTTCACCGCGCCCGGATCCCAGATCGGGGCATTGGCGGCGTTCTTGATGCCGCGCTTCAGCATCAGCCGGACGAAGAACGTGGAGTCCGACGGCGCGCCGCCGCCGGCATTGTCGGCCGGGTCGGCGATGACGACCGGGCTCTCCTTGATCTTCAGCGCCTCGTCGAGCGCTTCGTCGGGCGACAGCAGCTTGGTGGTGAGCGCGTCGCGCTTCTCCCAGATCTCGCGGCCGAGCTCGGCGGCGACCTTGTCGCCATGCGCCTTCCTGTTGTCGGTGACGACCAGGACCTTGCTGCCGAGATCCTCGACGTCGCCATAGGCGAAGCCGTGGACGAGGGAGATCGACAGGATCCCGTCCTTGCCCTCCATCGCCTTGATCTTGTCGACCAGGCCGCGGGCCGGCTCCCGGGTCGGGCGGAACGGCACCAGCATGCGGAGGTCGTGGACGCTGGCGACGGGCTGCACCTCGCCGCGCGCGGTCCTGACCAGGATGTCGAGAAGCTCGTCGCCGCGCTCGAGGAAGTCGGTGTGCGGGTATTCCTTCATGATCACGATGGCGTCGGTGTTCCGCACCATCTGATCGGTCAGGTGGCAGTGGGGGTCGATCTCGATGCCGACCGCGACCTTGGGCCCGACGATCTTGCGCACACGTTCGACGATGTCGCCTTCGCAGTCGTCGTAGCCGTCGGCGGCCATGGCGCCGTGGAGGCCGAGCGCAACGACGTCGACCGGCATCGCTGCCTTGAGCTCGGACAGCAGCTGGTCGCGCAGCTCCTCGTAGACCGAGCGGACGGTCCGGCCGGCCGGCATCGCCAGCGCGTGGAGGCCTTCGATCACCTCGATGTTCGACGCTCTGGCGAGCTTCCGCGCCGCGAAGGTCGGCCCCGACATGAATCCCGGCTCGTCCGGATGCTTCCCCGCCTCGGCGAAGAAGGTCTCCTTGTAGAGCGCCATGTCGGTCGGCATCGGCGAGAAGGTATTGGTCTCCGTCGCCAGTGCCCCGGTGAAGATACGCACTTAAGTAGGCTCCTTACCGGGCGCCCCAGGGATTCTCGTCGAGCGGCCAGATCGGGCGCTTCACCCGCGTGTAGGGCACCTTCTTGAAGTCGCGTGGCAGCGCGCCGGGACCGTCGGAGTAGAGCACCTGCTTGGCGATCGGCCCGAAGGCTCCGTGGAAATGGTTGGTCGACTTGACCACGATCACGCGCTTGGACTTGAGATCGACGCCGAGGTTGGTGAACAGATCGGTTCCGAGCGCCTGGGTCCTGATCGAGATCAGCGCCACGGTGATGCCGTCGAACTCGATCGAGGCGGCGTCGCCGAGGTCGACCACGGCGCCGGAGAAGGTCTGGGTCGCCTTCTTCACGCACTTGATGACCTTGACCTTGGCGTCGATCGGCTCGCCGGAGGTCGGGCCCATCTTGCCGCCGAAGCGGAGCTGGAACTCGGCACCGTCGCCGGCCGCGTGGCACATCTTGACCGCGATCGGATCCCAGATCGGCCCGAGCGCTACGTTCTTGACGCCGCGCCTGCGCAGCAGCTCCAGGAAGAACGTGGAGTCCGACGGCGCGCCGCCGCCGGCATTGTCGGCCGGCTCGGCGACGACGGCCGGGCCGCCTTCGACCTTGAGCGCCGCGTCCAGGGCGCCTTCGAGGGTCAGGAACGCCGGGCGCACGCTGTCGCGCATCGCGATCAGCTCTTCGCCCAGCTGCTTCGCGATCTTGTCGCCGAGCGCCTTGTTGTTGTCGGTGACGACCAGCATCTTGGTGCCGAGGTCAGGGACGTCGGCGTACGGATAGCAATGGACCATCGAGATCGAGAGGATCCCGTCCTTGCCCTCCATCGCCTTGAACTTGTCGACGAAGCTCCGCATCGGCTCGCGCGAGGTCGGGTAGGAGTTGAT
>JAEULB010000091.1 GCA_016792585.1 Rhodospirillaceae bacterium | reverse complement strand
CGACCATAGGCCAGTGACCGCGGCTGGCGGCGACGTTGTAGATGCCCGACCACGCGATCAGCATCAGGGCGGAGGCAGCGCTCACGGCCAGCAGCGCGCCCCAGCTCAGCGCACGCCTGAGCATCATCCGGTCGCGCATCGCCTGCCCCGCTCCAGGTCGGCGAGCGCCTGGGCCGCAAGCACAATGCCGGCGACGGCATAGCTCAACGGGCATGCCGTGACCATGAAGAGCCCGGCGAGTTGCTGGTCGTCGAGCGGCAGCCGATAGATCGTGTTTGGTGCGAAGATCAGCAGCGCCCCCAGCAGGCAGGCGAACTTTCCGGTCAGCAGCAAGGCCGCGACCGCGGCCCATCGCCGTTTCGATGCCATAGCGAGGATCGCGACCCAGAATCCCAGGGCCGAGACAGCCAGGGCTCCCATCATCAGCAAATGGATCGGTACCGACCCCGCGTGCTGGAGCGCCGGCAGGTGCCACGCCCAGAGGAATGCCATCTGCGCAAGCGCGGCGACGATCAGGAACCATCTCCTCGACGTCCACGAGGAGCGGGACGGACTCCACGCAGCGGCGAGAGGCGCTGCAACGTTCATGATCGCGATGTGGAGCGCCATCTGTCGCGCCAGATGCCCGGTCTCGACCAGAGACAGCGTGGCGACGCCCGCGACGAGGACGATGGACGCGCTGACGACGGCGGAAGCGCGTTCCATCGTCAGTCGCCAACCAGGGCATCGGCTGCAAGATACAGCCCGGCACCAAGCACGAGCGCGAGTACGACACCGAGGACGATCAGGACGCCGTCACGCTGCAGCATGCCGAACGCGATGAGAACGATCCCGGTCGCCGGCGCGAGGTTGCCGAATGGAATCGGCGCGCCCAGCACCAGCCCGAGCGCCAGGCACAGGACCCCAAGCGAGCGCTCGCTCTTGACGATGATCGAGAGGCGCGGGCGCGACAGGCGTTCGATCCACGCGAGCACAGGCCCGATCCACTTCGAGACCTTCCGGATCGCCGAGGCGGGCAGGGTCTGGCGGAGTACCCCTTTTAGGCAGGCCCGGCCCCTCGCCGAAGGCGATCAGGTGCGCCGCGATCAGGACGATGGGGACTGCGAGAAAGGCGGAGACGCCCGGCAAGGGTATCGGAATCGTCTCGGGCAGAGCGAAGAACAGCAGCCCCGCGCCGTGGGCACGCGATCCCATGGCCTTGACCACGTCGCCGAACGAGAGCCGCTCCTCGTCTCGCTCCGCCAGGGACTTCAGGATGGACGAGGTCGTCTGAATGGTCGTCCCCGGGGCTCGAGCGCCTTCCAGGAACAACCGGCTGCCCGGTGCTTCGGTTCCCCGTTACCGCTGACGCAACCGGGAATATCTGCTCAGGCGGTCGGCTTCGCAGCAGCCAGGATCGTCACCGGCAAGGCCGGACGCAGCGCGTCGAAGCGGCCGATCGTGCCGGCATGGGCGACCGAGATCCGCACCAGCTCGCCGTCGGCCCGCTGCCGCCATTCGGCGAGTAGCGCCTCGCTCTGCAATGTCACCGCATTGGCGACCAGCCGGCCCCCGGGCCTGAGCGCCTCCCAGCATCGCGCGATCACGCCGTCCTCGGTGATGCCGCCCCCGATGAAGACCGCATCGGGCGCATCGAGGCCGTCCAGAGCCGCCGGTGCCCGGCCGTTCACCACGAGCAGCGACGGCACGCCGAGCCGACGGCTGTTCTGTTCGATGAGGCTCGACCGCACCATGTCCGCCTCGACCGCGACGGCGCGGCAGGACGGATGGGCGCGCATCCACTCGATGCCGATCGAGCCGCAGCCGGCGCCGACGTCCCACAGGAACTCGCCCGGCGACGGCGCCAGCCTGGCCAGCGTCGCCGCGCGCACGTCGCGCTTGGTGAGTTGACCGTCGTTGAGAAAGGCGGAGTCCGGAAGGCCCGCGAGCGTCGACAGACGGACCGCGCCGCCATCGGCGACGCACTCGACAGCGACGAGGTTGAGATCGGCCGTCTCCGTGTTGCCCCAGCTTCGCGCCTCGCCGTCGAGCCGCCGTTCCTTGACCCCGCCAAGATGCTCGAGGACCGAAAGGCGGCTCGCCCCGAAGCCGCGGTCGCGGAGCATCGAGGCGACGCCGGCCGGCGTGCGGCCGTTCTCGCTCAGGATCAAGAGGCGGACACCCGGATGGATATGCGGGTGCACGGCCTCCAGTGGGCGGCCATGGACGGTCATGGTCGCTACATCCTGGAGCGGCCAGCCGAGCCGCGCCGCCGCGAGCTGGAAGGACGACGGTGCCGGGAAGACGAGCAGTTCGTCGGCCGGCATCATCCGCGTCAGCGTCGCGCCGATGCCGAACCACATCGGATCGCCGCTCGCCAGCACGCAGACCGGCGTTCCGCGCCGCGCCAGCAGCATGTCGTAGGCCTTCGAGAACGGGGTCGGCCACGCGACGCGTTCCTGGCCCGCATTGGGCACGAGGTCGAGGTGGCGCCGCCCGCCGACCAGGATGCGCGCGCCCGAGACCGCTGCCCTGGCTGCATCACCGAGGCCGGCGAGGCCGTCTTCGCCAATTCCGACCACCGTCAGCCAGGGCGGCATCTATTTTTCTCGTCGTCCGGTCATGCCGGGCCCGCGACGGTCGCCGGCCCGAAGGGTATGATCAATACGACAATGACGGCCCGCGCGACACGCCTCGAAAGCACGAGCACGACAGCGGACCGCCGCTCGGCCTGCCCCGGTCTCTTCCGGATCGTGGCGGCCAGGGACGGCGGCCTCTGCCGGCTCAAGGTTCCGCTCGGGCGACTTTCGGCGGATGGCGCGCGCGCGGTCGCTACCGCCGCAACCCGCTACGGAAACGGCATCATCGAGATCACGAACCGCGCCAACCTGCAGCTCCGCGGCATCCGCGAGGGGGCGGACGCCGACCTCGCCACGGATCTGCTCGCCGCCGGGCTCGGGCCTGAGCATCCGGAGAGCGACGATGTCCGCAACGTCCTGATCTCGCCGACGGCAGGACTCGATCGGCGCCATCATCTGGATGCCGGTCCGGTCGCCGCGGCGATCCTTCGCCACCTCGAGACCGATGCCGATTGCCGGAAGCTGTCGCCGAAGTTCTCGGTGCTGGTCGATGGCGGCGAGGATGTCGCCGTCCTCGACCATCCGCACGATCTCTGGCTCGCCGCGATCGACGGCGAGACATTCGCCTTCGGCGTCGCCGGATGCCCGCCGGTGGTTCCGGAGGAGACGACACCGTTCATCTCGGTCGCGGCCGCCGACGCAGCCTGGGCCGTCGTCGTCGCACTGGCGCTGTTCATCGATCTGGCGGCAGGAGATCCCGAGGTCACGCGCGTCCGCCATCTGCAGCCGCGCGCATCGTGGAGTAGCTTCCTCGATCGCCTGTCGAAACGGCTTGGCCTGACCGCGAATCTCGGCGACAAAGCGCGCCGCTGGCGACGGCCGGCGCCGGTCGCGATGGGGCATATCGGGATCCGCGACCAGCGGCAGACGGGGTTTGTGAGTGTCGGGTCGGTCCCGCCGCTGGGACGCCTCTCGCCGGCAGATCTGACCTGCCTCGGCGAGATCGCGGCCGAGCATGGTGGCGGGCTTAGGCTGACGCCGTGGCAGAGCGTGATGGTGCCGGATGTCCGGCGGGAGAAGGCCGGACAGGTGGTCGAAGCACTGGAAAATCTGAGCTTCATCTGCACGCCCACGCATCCGCTGGCGACGACAATTGCCTGCGCGGGGTCCGCCGGATGCATGAGGGGCCGAGGCGACACCAAGACCGATGCGCTGTTGCTGGTGGACGCGCACGAGACCGGATGGCTTCACTTGAGCGGGTGCGAGCGTTCCTGCGCTTCGGCCGGTGTCGCCGATGCGACCCTGCTGGCCGTGTCCCCCGGCACCTACGACATGTTCGTCAAGGACGCGAGCGCGACGCACCGGTTCGGCCGCCGCGTCGCCGAAGGCCTCTCCGTCGATCAGGCCCGCCAGCGCATGAGGCAGGCGCGATGAGCGACTACATCCGCGACGGCCAGGAGATCTATCGCCGCTCCTTCTCGATCATCCGTGCCGAAGCCGACCTCTCCGGCATCCCGGCCGATCTTGAGAAGCTTGCGGTCCGCGTCGCGCATGCGTCCGGCATGGTGGATGTGATCGGCGACCTCGCCTTCTCTCCGGGTGCCGGGATGAGCGGACGGAAGGCGCTGGCGTCGGGCACGCCGATCCTCTGCGATGCGAAGATGGTCGCCGACGGCGTCACCCGCTCGCGGCTGCCGGCGGAGAACCGCGTGATCTGCACGCTCGACGACCCGTTGGTGCCGGGAATGGCGAAGAAGCTCGGCAACACCCGCTCGGCGGCGGCGCTCGATCTCTGGCTGCCGCATCTCGCCGGATCGGTGGTCGCGATCGGCAATGCACCGACCGCTCTCTTCCGCCTGCTCGAGATGCTGGATAAGGGCGCTCCAAAGCCGGCGCTGGTCCTGGGATTTCCGGTCGGCTTCGTCGGCGCGGCGGAATCGAAGGGCGCTCTCGCCGCCGACAGCCGAGGGGTGCCGTTCGTGATCGTGCGGGGCCGCCGAGGAGGCAGCGCGATGGCCGCGGCGGCGGTGAACGCACTGGCGACGGAGATCGAGTAGATGGCAGCGGGACGTCTTTTCGGTCTCGGCGTCGGTCCGGGCGATCCCGAGTTGATCACGGTGAAGGCGCTTCGCCTGCTGGGCGAGGCGCCGGTGGTCGCCTACCTGGTCGCCAAGGGCAAGAAGGGCAATGCCTACTCGATCATCGAGGCGCACCTGAAGCCCGAGCAGACGATCGTGGCGCTGACGTATCCTGTGACCACCGAGTTCCTGCCGCCGACGCAGAGCTACGATGCGATCATCGCCGCGTTCTACGACGGGGCCGCGGCAGCCCTCGCCACTCACCTGGATCAGGGCCGCGACGTCGCGGTGATCTGCGAGGGCGACCCGTTCTTCTACGGCTCCTTCATGTACCTGCACGACCGCCTCGCCAGTCGCTATCAGACCGAGGTCGTGCCCGGCGTCTGCTCGATCGTGGCCTGCGCCTCGGCGCTCGGTGCCCCGCTGACTTACCGCAACCAGAGCCTTTCGGTGCTCTCCGGCGTGCTGCCGGAAGACGAGCTGGCCAAGCGCCTCGCCCAGGCCGACGCCGCCGCGGTGATGAAGCTCGGCCGCAACTTCGAGAAGGTACGGCGCGTCGTCACCAGGCTCGGGCTCGCCGACCGCGCGCTCTACATCGAGCGGGCGACTATGGAGAACCAGCGTTCGCTGCCGCTGGCAGAGGTCGCACCCGAGACCGTCCCGTACTTCTCGATGATTCTCCTTCCGGGGAAGAAGTGGCAGGCGTGAGCCGGGCGCCGGCGCTCCTCGTTCTCGGCGACGGCAGCCTGGAAGCCGCGCGGCGTGTCCGCGGCGGGATCGAGGGTGCGGCGATCCACGGCCTCGCCGGACGCACGACGGGCGCAGATCACACCTTCGCCGAGTTCGGCGAGACGATACGAACGCTCTTCCGGGACGACGTACCGATCGTCGCCTTCTGCGCTGCCGGGATCGTGATCCGCGCCCTCGCCCCTCTCCTCCAGGACAAGCGTGCCGAGCCGCCGGTCGTCGCCTGCGCCGAGGATGGCAGCGCCGTGGTGCCGTTGCTCGGCGGACTGCGCGGCGTCAACGACCTCGCGCGGCGCATCGGCGAGGCACTCGGCACCGCGCCTGCTATCACCACGACCGGCGAGGTCCGCTTCGGCGCGACGCTGGAGCATCCGCCCGCCGGCTACGTGATACGCAATCCCGGCGCCGGCAAGCGCTTCATGTCGGACGTGCTCGCCGGCGAGAGGATCAGGCTATCCGGCGAGGCCCCGTGGCTGACGAGCACGCGCCTCCCCTTCGATCCCGCCGGCCGGCTCGCGATCACCGTCACGGTACGCGACATGGCGCCCGGCGAGCGGGAGCTGGTGTTCCACCCACGCTCCGTCGTCGTCGCCGTCGGCGCCGATGGCAGCGATCTCACGAACCGCATTATCGAGAGCCTGGCCAAGGCGAACATCGCCCGGCAGTCGGTCGCCGCGTTGGTCGCCCTGGAGCGCGACGTCGGGCGGCCTGAGATCCACGCCGCCGCCGCTGCGCTGTCTCGTCCGTTGCGGCTGCTGCCGGACGGGCCGGTGTCGGAACTCGCGCGCGCAGCGGTGCCCGATGCAATCGAGCAAACGGGCGACGAGGCCGTCGCGATCGCGGTCGCTGCATCGCCTCTGGATGTAGACGCCATCGGCCGCGCCCGCGGCTGGCTGACCGTCGTCGGGCTCGGACCGGGATCCCGAGACACGAGAACGCCGGAAGCGAGCCGCGCACTGGCTGAGGCGGACGACATCGTCGGCTACCAGACTTATGTCGACATGGCCGGCCCGTTCCCACCGGAGCAGGCGATCCATGCCTCCGACAACAGGGAGGAGCTGGATCGGGCACGCCATGCTTTCTCGCTTGCCGCGAACGGTCGCCGGGTCGCCGTCGTCTCGTCCGGTGATCCCGGCGTCTTCGCCATGGCGGCGGCGGTGATGGAGGCGCTGGACGGCGCCGACGAGACGGCGTGGCACGGCGTCGAGCTTTGCGTGCTGCCCGGCGTCTCGGCTGCACAGGCCGCTGCCGCTCGCAGCGGCGCCCCGCTCGGGCACGACTTCTGCGTGATCTCGCTCTCGGACAATCTCAAGCCCTGGGAGACCATCGAGCGGCGGCTCGATCTTGCTGCGTCGGCCGACTTGGTTCTCGCGCTCTACAACCCGATCTCGCGCGCCCGGCCGACGCAGCTCGGCCGCGCCATCGAGATCGTCCGCAAGCACCGCTCGCCGACGACGCCGGTCGTGCTCGGCCGCGACGTCGGCCGCCCGGACGAGACCGTGCGGCAACTCCCCTTGGGCGAGTTCACACCCGAGATGGTCGACATGCGGACGGTGATCCTGGTCGGTTCGTCGACCACGCGCGCCGTCCCGCGAGCCGATGGCTCGTCCTGGGTCTATACGCCGCGCTGGTACCGGAAGCGCTAGTCGACGATCGCCTCGGCCTCGATCTCGACCAGGTAGTCGCCGACCAGGCGGCCGATCTCGAACAGCGTGTTCGCGGGCCAGATATTATGGAAGTAGCGCCCGTGCACACGCGACGCCGGTTCCCACTGGTCGGCGTCCGCCATGAACACGCGGGTCCGCACAACGTCGTCGAGGGTGCCGCCGAGCGCGGCCAGGCTGGCGGCGATCTTGTCGAGGATGAAGACGGTCTGGCCGGCGACGTCGCCCGGGCAGACCATCTTGCCGGCGCCGGCCGTCGCGGTGGTGCCGCTGACCAAGATTCGCTTGCCGACCCGGACGGCCCGGCAATGGCCGGCGATCGCCTCCCATTTGCTGCCGGAGGAGACGCGCATCCGGTCCGGCCGGCCGGGCACCGGCGTCGCCGTGTAGATCTTGGGCACACTGCTGAGGTGATGGCTGAGATCACCGGAGGCGGTCAGGAAAGGCGGCTTCCGGTACTCGTCGCCGCAGTCGCCGGGGATCGGCGCCGCGCCGGCGAGCGTCTCGTCGATCCGCTTCAAGTCGTCCGCGTCGAGCGCGAAGGAGAAGAGACGGAGATTGTCCGCGCGATGCTCGCGCTCGCCCAGACGCGCGCCGACGATGATCGCGGCGACTGCCGGCTGCTGCAGGACCCAGCGGGTGGCGACGTTCGAGATCGAGACGCCGTATTTCTCCGCGATCGTCGACAGCATCTGCAGCAGCTTCTGCAGCACCGGCCAGCCGCCGATCACGTCGATAAAGCGCTTATACTTGGACTTGCTCCAGTCAGGGATACTGGTCGGCTCCGGCTTTCCGAGCCACGCATCCGCAAGAAAGCCGCCGCCGAGCGTGCCGTACGCCAGCAGACGCACGCCGTTCTCCAGGCAGAAAGCAGTCATCTCGCCGGCGGCGCGGCGATCCAGCAGCGAGAACGAGACCTGGTTGCTGGCGATCGGGACACCGTGCTTGACCGCGACCCGCAGGTGGTCGGTGTCGAAATTGGTAAGGCCGAGGGCGCGGATCTTGCCGGCCCGCTTCAGCGCGGCCAGTTCCTCCAGCGCTTCGAGGTAGTTGAGATGGTTAAAGGTCCACCAGTGGAACTGCAGCAGGTCGATGGCGTCCGTCTGCATCCGCTTCAGCGAGCGCTCGACACCGGCGCGGACGATCTCGGGGGTCATGGGCCCCGGCGTCGGACACCATTTGGTGAAGGCGCGCGACGACTTCGGCGCGCCCTTGAGGTAGTGGCCGGTGATCACCTCGGCGCTGCCGTAGTGATCGGCCATGTCGAAGGTGTCGAAGCCGGCTGCCGCGTACTCGGCCATCGACTTCGCGGCAGCCGCCGGATCGAGCGTCCTGCCGTCGCGCTCCTGGTCGGCGACCTGCCAGAGGCCGGTGACGATGCGGCTGATCTCGAGGCCGGGGGCGAGCGTAGTGCGGTCGGGCGTGTTCATCCTCAGGCCGCGTTCAGGTTGTATTTCATGATGCGGCCGTGGCGACCGTTGCGGTCGCGCTCAAGCTCGAAGGTATCGCCGCGTGGCCCCTGGCGGCGCGCCAGCACCTGCTCGATGGCGGTGCGGTCGGCGGCGTCGAGCCGGACGTCGAAGATCTCGAGGTCGGCGGCGAGGTGGTCGGCATAGCGGGCGCCGACGATGATTCCAGCAACCTGTGGCCGGTCGAGCATCCAGCGGCCGGCGACTGCGGCGATATTGACGCCATGCCGACGCGCGACGGCATCCAGCACGGCGAGAAGCTCCTGGAACAGGGCCCAGCCGCCGAAGTCGTCGATGATCAGCTTGTACTTGATCAGCGAGCGGTTGGTCAGCGTGCCCTCGGCAGGCTCCGGCTGGTTGAGCCAGGCGTCGGTCAGGAAGCCGCCGGCGAGGGTGCCGTAGCAGAGGATGCCGAAGCCCTTCTCGCGCGCGAGCTGCACCATGCCGTTCTCGGCCCTGGGATCGAGCAGCGAATACTGGATCTGCATCGAGGTCAGCGGCACGCCGGCCTCGATCAGCGCCTTGGTGTTCGGCGTGTCGAAGTTGGTGGCGCCGATCCTGTCGATCTTCCCGGTCTTCTGCAGGTCGCGGAGGATCAACGCGGTCTCGGCCGCGCCCGGTGCGGCATAGTTCCACCAGTGGAACTGGACGAGGTCGAGCCGTTCCGTCTTCAGGCGGCTGAGCGACCGATCGATGATGCCTTCGACATAGCCGCGCTCGACGCTGCCGAGCTTGTCCCAGTCGGGCACGAACTTGGTATGGACCTTGAGCGCCTTCAGCGCGTCGCGTCCGCGCTCGCGCTCGAAGCGCTGGCGGAACTCGCCGATCATCTCCTCGGCGCCGGTATAGATGTCGGCGCAGTCGAAGGTGGTGACACCCTGCTCGACGAACTTCGACATGTCCTCGACCGCCCGCGCACGGTCGACCGGGCCATGGCCGCCGGCAAGCTGCCAGCCGCCCCGAAGCAGGCGCGAGATCTCGTAGCCCGGCGCCAGGGCGTGACGTTCGACCGCCATGCTCAGCTCTTCTTGTCCAGAGGAACCGCCGTGGTTTCGGCATGCGAGAAACCACGCTTCCCCATGCGCGTGATGCGAAAGCGCGTCGGGCAGTTCGGATCCGGACAGGCGACCTCGGCGTCGGTCGACATCCAGTCGTTCGGATGGGTCGACCGCTGCTTCGCCGGCAGCAGCGGCAGGAGCGCCGCCAGCGAGTAGATCGAGAAGCCCTGGCCCGGCGGCAGGTGCAGCATCTCGCCCTTCAGCTCGAAGTAGTCGCCGACCTTGGCGCCGCAATAGACGCGCGCGTCCGGCGGCGCCACGACCTCGACCTTGAGGTCATAGAGCTCGAAGCGGTCGTCGGTCACCGGAACCCCCAGGGTAAGTGCGGGCCGGCAGGTGCTACCCGCCGGCCCTCAAGACGTCTCAGCCGTCGATCTTCTTGAACAGCGCCTGCATCTGGTCGATAGAGATGACGTGATCGGTGACGATCTCGCCGTTCACGATCTTCCAGACCAGTGCCGGCCCGGTGACGTCGCCATTGGCATCGAACTCGATCGGGCCGGTGGCGCCGTGATACTTGATCGGCCTGCCGGCCTTGATCAGGTCGAGGGCCTTCTTGTACTCGTCCGGCCCGGTGCCGACGGTAGCGCCGCCGGCGGCATGGACTTGGCGCACCGCGTCCTTGATCGACGGGCCGGTCAGGTCCTTGGCGATGTTCATCGCGAGGCCCAGCACCATCATCGCGTCGTACTGGGTGTGAACGCCGGGGCCTTTGCTGTCGTACTTGTACTTGGCCTCGAACGCCTTGTTGAAGGCGTCGACCGTCGGCCCCTCGACCTGGGCGTTATCCATGCCGAAGGACTCGTTCAGGAAGCGGCCACCGACGCCGTCGACGAAGTCCTTCACCCGCATCGAGTTGTTGAGCGCGATCTTCTGCGTGCCGCCGAGAGAGAGCCACTCGCGGACGATGGTGACCGCGTCCTTCGGGAAGCCGATCAGCAGGAGCGACTCCGGCTTCTCGGCCAGCGCCTTGGTCACCTCGGCGCGGTAGCTCGGCTGGTTGTCGGTGTAGGGCACCTCGGCCACGACGTCGCCGCCGAGCTTCGGCAGGGCGATCTTGACGAAGCGGAGCATGTCCTGGCCGAAGTCGGTGTTGACGTAGATGATCGCCGTCTTCTTGAGCCCGCGGCGAGTCATCTCCGCCGCGGTCGCGACCGCCTGGGTCTTGCTGGTCGGCAGCGTACGGAAGAAGTAGCCCTGGCTGCGGCCATCCAGCGTGAACGGCGTCGCGGTCGAGCAGCAGCTGATCTGCACGACCTTCGACGGCGCGGTGATCGAGGAGATGATCGGGCCGGTGACGCCCGAGGAGATCGTTCCGGTGAAGGCCGGCACGCGCTCGACCTCGACCAGGTACTTGGCCGCATCCACGCCGACCGTCGGCTGGCCCTGGTCGTCGCGGAGGATGAACTGCACCGGGCAGCCCTTGACCCCGCCGCCGGCGTTGATGTGCTCGACCGCGAGCTGAGCCGACTCCGCGATCTTCTTGGTGATCGGGCCCATCGAGCCGGTCAGCGGCAGCACGCCGCCGATCTTGACCGGGCAGCTTGCCTGAGCGGCCGCATCGGCCGGCGCCAGCAGAAGCGCGGCAGCGAGCGCGGCGGGAATAGCGATCCATTTGTGCATCGATCAGTCTCCCTGTTTCGAGACGACGCCTTGTTTATGGGGAAAGCTTAGTCGTCGGCGTGGCGCGAGACCACCGGAACCTCGCCGATCAGGCCGCGCGGCCGGAACAGCAACGAGGCGACCAGAAGCAGGCCGATCAGGATCACCTGGACGGCACCGCCCTGGGCTGCATAGGTCGGCGGCACCAGCTTGGCGATCAGCACGCCCGAGACCGCCCAGATCGCCCAGACGGTCAACGCGCCCAGCAGCGCCCCCTTGTTGTTGCCGCTGCCGCCGACGATCACCATAGCCCAGATCTGGAAGGTGAGGATCGGCAGGAAGTCGAAGGGGCTGACGAAGCCGATGAAGCTGACATAGAGCGCGCCGGCGAGGCCCATCAGGGTCGAGCCCAGGACGAAGGCCTGGAGCCGGAAGCTGCGGGCGCTCTTGCCGAGAGCGATCGCCGCGGTCTCATCCTCGCGGATCGCCTTCAGCACGCGGCCCCAGGGGGAGCGGAGGATCGTCTCCAATGCCCAATACACCGCCGCGACCACCGCGATCAGGACGCCCAGATAGAAGAGGTTGAAGCCGAGCGGGCTTCCGAACCACCACGCCAGCGGCCGCGGTATCGGCGAGAGGCCCTGGGCGCCGCCGGTCAGGCTGTCCCAGTTCAGCGTCACCAGCTGGATCGTGGTCGCGATGCCGAAGGTGGCGATCGCGAGGTAGTCGCCGCGCAGCCGGATGGTCGCCAGCCCCACAACCCAGGCGGCGAGCGCACTGGCGACCATCGCGCCGAGAATGCCGACGATCCAGGGAAGGCCGAGATTGCCAAGCATCTGCGGCTGCGGCGATGTGACCAGGATCGCATGCGTGTAGGCACCGATCGCGTAAAAGCCGACGACGCCGGCATTGAAGAGGCCGGTGTAGCCCCATTGCAGATTGAGGCCGAGCGCCACGACGCCGAGGATCAGCACGACGCAGAGGAAGAACACGAGATAGGAGAAGACGCCGATCACGACTTGTCCCCGAAAAGGCCCTGAGGCCTGAAGAAGAGGACGAGCAGAAGCAGCAGGAACGGCATCGCCGTCTTGTAGCCGGAGCTGATCACCATGACCGACAGGTTCTCGGCGAGACCGACCAGCAAGCCGCCGACTACGGCACCGGCGAGCGACCCGGTGCCGCCGAGGATCGCCGCGGCGAACAGCGCCAGCAGCAGGCTGAACCCCATCTCGGGGTGAAGCTGGGGCGTAAGGCCGAGAAAGACGCCGGCCATCGCCGCGAGGCCGCCGGAGAGGATCCAGGTCCAGCGGATTACGCTCTCGACCTCGATGCCGCAGGCGCGCGCCAGCGACGGATTCTCGGCCATAGCCCGCATTGCGATCCCGGTGCGCGAATAGGTCAGGTAGAGGTGGAGCGCCACCACGATCACCAGCGTGAGGCCCAGGATGAAGATCTGGTCGGGCAGCATGCGCACGCCGGGGAAGACCTCGAGCGCGATCTGCAGCTCGCGGGTATAGAAATGCGTGCCGTGGCCCCAGATCAGGACGATGATGTGGCGCATCACCAGCGCCGCGCCGAAGGCCGCGAAGACGAGCGACAGCGGATGGGCACCGGACCGGCGCATGCGCCTGAACACCAGCAGGTCGACAGCCCAGGCGAGGCCGCCGGTCAGTGCCGCGGCGAAGATCATTGCCGCGATCAGCTCCCAGCCGAAGGAGAGCTCGGCCGTCGGCGTGCCCGGCCCGGCGAAGGCGACGAAGACGAGGGCGAGGTAGGCGCCCCAGGTCAGCAGCTCCGAATGGGCGAAGTTGGCGAATTTCAGGATCTGCAGGCTGAAGGACACGCCGATCGCACCGAGCGCGATGATCGCCCCGGTTAGGATGCCGTCGGCGAGAACCTGACGGAGCATCAGTGCACCCGTCTGATGCCGAGGAATGCTTCGGCGAGCTCGGCGTCGGCCAGCAGGTCGGCGGCGCGGCCGCCGGCGCGGTTCCGCCCTTCAGCGAGCACGCAACCGCGGTCGGAGATAGCCAGCGCCGCACGCGCGTTCTGCTCAACCATCAGCACCGCGACGCCGCTTGACGCGAGGCGTCGGAGATCGCGGAACACCTCGCCGACGACCTTCGGTGCCAGGCCCGCCGTCGGCTCGTCGAGCACGATCACCTTGGGCTCGGTCATCAGCGCGCGCGCGATCGCCAGCATCTGGCGCTGGCCGCCAGAGAGTACCTGGGCACGCTGGCCACGCTTCGCCGCCAGCTCCGGGAACATCGCATAGGCGCTCTCCAGGCGCGGCCTGAGCGCGCCGCGCACCGTATGCGCGCCAACGACCAGGTTCTCGTGGATGGTCAGCGAGGCGAAGATGTTCTGGGTCTGCGGCACGAAGGCGATGCCGGAAGCCACCAGCTCGTAAGCCGCTGCCCCGGTGATGTCGCGGCCGGCAAGCTCGATCCGTCCGGCTTCGACATGGAGCAATCCCACGAGCGCCCTCACGAAGGTCGACTTGCCGGCGCCGTTCGGGCCGACGATGGTCAGGATCTCACCCGGCGCGATCTCGGCCGAGACCCCGTGCACGATCGGCAGGCCCGGCACGTATCCGGCCACGACGTCGCGGGCGACGAGGACGGGCATCATGCTGCGGACTGCCCGAGATAGGCGTCGATGACCTCCGGGTGGCGCCTGATCTCGTCCGGTTCACCCTGAAGGATCACCTTGCCCTGCGCCATCACGACGATCGGCCGGCAGATCCGCATCACCAGGTCCATGTTGTGCTCGATGATCAGGAAGGTGACGCCGCGCGCATGCAGCGCCAGGATCTTCTCGATCAGGGTTTCCATCAGCGTCGGATTGACGCCGGCGGCAGGCTCGTCGAGCAGGATCATCTTCGGGTCGATCATCAGCACGCGCGCGAGCTCGAGCAGCTTCTGCTGACCGCCGGAAAGCGTGCCGGCCATGCTGGCAAGCTTGTCGCCGAGCCCGCAGAAGGTCAGGACCTCGACGGCGCGCTCACGGCTCGCCTTCTCCTCAGCGGCGACCTGGCCGGGCTGCACCCAGTTGGCCCAGAACCGCTCGCCGGTCTGGTTCATCGGCACCAGCATGGTGTTCTCGAGCACGGTCATGCGCGGGAACGGCCGCGGGATCTGGAAGGTGCGCGCCAGGCCGCGGCGGAAGATCCGGTCGGGCGTGAGGCCGTCGAGCCGCGCACCATCGAAGACGATCTCGCCGGCGTCCGGCGCCAGCGACCCGGCGATCAGGTTGAACAGGGTCGTCTTGCCGGCGCCGTTCGGCCCGATCACCCCGGTGATCCGGCCAGGCGCAATCGCGAGGTCGACGCCGTCGACCGCCCTCAGATTTCCGAACGATTTGACGATCCCTGAAAGCGCCAGCAAGCCCCACCCCGATCGCAACGTCGTCTTGTTGCGCGGGAGTCAAGCACGGCTGCCGATCGAGCCAATAGCGGAAAGTGTCGGAGGGCGTCTGTCGGGTCAGTCGGCAGCCAGCATGTCGACGGCCCGCAGCTTCTCGATGCACTTCGGCCCGGGCCCGCGCATGTAGTGGAGTTCCGGCCGGTACGAGGCCGACGCGAAGGCCTGGCGGAAGCGCCGATGAAGACGGGTCGCCTTCCGTGCCACGACAACAAGGAGAGAACTCAGGATATTCTGCTGCCGCATCGTCACCAACCTCCGCCGCAGCACTATCGCCGGACGATGGTTAGCAATTCGTGAGCGCGCTCACAGTCGGACAAAAAAATTACGAAAGGGAGGGCCGCTCGGGGTCGGCAAGCGGCAGGCTGGCGGTGGATGCAGTCTTCATCGAGTCCTGCTCCAAAGCCAAATTCCCTGATACCCGGCAAAAAACAGGGTAAATCGGGCCCAACCGCCCCCCGTTAAGCGGCCCAAGCCGGGAAAACGTCCGTAGTGCGGGCCTTTCCGAAGGGTCGACCTCCACTCAACGGCTCTCGGAACAGGGATTTTCATTTCCCTGCTCCGGAAAAAATCAGCGATTTGCCGCTTCCACCAGGAGGCGCCCCTCCCGGGTTATCCTGGTCTCTCGGCGGCAGCTGCCTCTTGGCCTCGAAATGCCGCCCGGTACTGGGATAGGCGCCCGTACACCGCCTCCATCGTGGGGACGCGGTAACGCTCAAACAGGTGCCGGTTTCGCGAGCCGATCGTCAGCTGGAAGTGGGTCGGTGTCTCGGCGAAGAGGTAGCGGGTCACGACGTATCGTAGGTCGGCTGTCAGCGTTTCGACGAGCGTTAGGTCGGGGCGCCGGGTTGCCCAAAAGCCGACTTTCCACTTCGGGTCACCGGTCTTCCCCTCTCGCCGCCGCGACAAGGTAAGCGCGAGATAAATCCGCTCATCTACGAGCAGCAGCAGATTCCGGTCACCAAGGTGCCGGACCTGGAAGCCCCTCTCCCGAAGCTCCGCCGCAATCTCCTCGAGCCGTCGAATCTTCAGCAGCCGCATCTCGGAACGCACGCGGAGGAACTCCAGTCCGCGCGCCGGCACGTGTCCCACGACCTCGTAGACGCCCAGCATGCCGCCAAAGTGAGTCATCACGGTCGAGAGCGACGGGAACGCCCTCGCTTCACGAATGATCTTCTCGGAAATCTTCCCTCGTTCTCGGTACAGCGCCTTCAGCTTCTCCACGACTACATCCTCGCGAATGCGAGGGCGGTTCTGCCGCCTTAGCCGTTGGGCCAGCTCAAAGACCTCGCGCGTCACCATCGCAGGCGTGGCGTCCGGAATGAGCATCCACTCTTCGCGTGGGTTCACAGTCCGCTTGGGCGTAAGGCGGCTGGAAACACGATTGTAGCGGTACATGCCTGCGTACTTGGGGTGAGACACGATCCCTCGCACCGCGGCACCATCCCAAGGCTTGCCAGATCGACGAGGAGGTCCGTCCGTGTTCAGCAGGGTCGCGATCTCGGATAGCGCGAGCCGCTTCTCGACCACCATACGAAACATGAACCGAACGGCTTCCACCTCTCGTTTGGGTCCGAGGACTAAGCGGACTCTGTCCCCCTGGAAGCTTTTGCGCTGACCCGGACGAAGAAGCGCCTTCGGTCGCCCATCCGGCGCAACCAGCTGCCGGCCCAGCCCAAAACCTGCCGTCCCCCCGACCTTGAAGCCCTTGGAAGCTATCCGCATTGACCCGTTCTTGATCTTCACCGATAGCTCTCGGCTGTACTCGCCTGCCATCACGCGCTTCAGCGTCTTCATGATGGTCGATGCGGCGGTGCCGTCGTTCTCGAACTGCTCGGCGCAGTAGACGACTGTGATCCCCGCCTTCTTACAGAGGAACTCGTAGTAGGCGCTTTCATCGACGTCCTGAAAGCGCCCCCACCTACTCACGTCGTACACGAGGATCACCGAGAATCCCGGCGTCCCGGATTCAATATCGGCGAGGAGCCCTTCGAGACCGTGACGACCACTGATCGTCAGGCCGCTCTTTCCCTCGTCCCGATAGGTCCGAACGACCTCGATATCTCGGGCCGCAGCATAGACAGCGATCATCGCTGCCTGGTTCTCCAGCGAGTAGATTTGCATATCGGTCGACATACGGAGGTACTGGGCGGCTCGCATGCGCTGAGAAGGGCCACCTAAGCTTTGACTTGAGCTCATGGGCTACTCCCGCTAGTGAGTGCATCAAGTTTGCGCCTGATGAGCCTCCGCGTAGAGTGGGAACAAATCCCCACAGCTCGATTGGCCTGAACCCGTGAAGAATCGCCGAAGTCCCACTAAAGCCGACAAAGTCCGCGAGAAGCTGGAGAAGCTCGGCGTGACCGCAAGGGACATTCGAGCCGCCATCACACAGGCGCGCACGAGACCGAAGGCCTCGTCGAATGACGTCATCGTAGAAGGTGCTGTCCGGCGTCCGCGGGTCGGCCGCTGAACTCGGCCCATCAGAAAAGGATGGTTTACCAAATAGGTCGTGTTTTATCTGAGAAGGCTCCGAAGAACAGGAGCCTCCATTGCCCCGCCTCAAACGACATCGTCACCCTCTCGCGACTCTCCTACCGGAGGGAATCGGGATTTTTCCTTCGATATTTGAAGGACATAAGCGCCACTCACAAATTCTTCCTTCGACTGGAGCGAGTCGAGGGTTAGTTAAAAGTCGCCCGCTTCATGCTCTCCCGCATGCGCGACCGAACGCCCGGTTCGCGCCCACAAAGAGGAGAGAGCCATGAGCGGATTCAGCCTACGAAAATCTGACGGTCGCACCGACAAAAGGATCGAATGGCGCCGCCTCGATACCCTGTCGCCACCACACCGTAACCCTCGGACTCACTCGGCCAAGCAGGTCGAACAGATCGCCGCGAGCATCCGGGAGTTCGGCTTCGTCAATCCGATCCTGATCGACGAGGCGAGCAGAATCCTCGCCGGCAATGGTCGGGCTGAGGCCGCCAGAAAGCTGGGCCTCAAAGAAGTCCCAACCCTTCTTATCGGCCACATGACGGCGGCTCAGAAACGAGCCTACGTCATCGCTGATAATCGGATCGCGGAGCAGGCGGACTGGGATCGGTCCCTGCTTTCGCTTGAACTCGAAGAGCTTCAGGCGTTGGGCTTCGAGGTAGAGCTGACGGGCTTTAGCACCGCAGAAATCGACCTATTGCTGGATGACTCCTCCAAGAGTGAGGCATCCGATCCCGACGATGTGACACCTCTCCCAAAGGTTCAAGCAGTTAGTCGAGTGGGTGATGTCTGGTCTCTCGGACCTCACCGGATCATTTGCGGTGACGCCCTCGACCGCGCCACCTACGACGCGGTGCTTCCCGGCGAGCTGGCGCAGATGGTGTTCACGGACCCGCCGTTCAACGTGAAAATCCGAGGCCATGTAAGCAGCTCCAAACGGATCGCGCACCGGGAGTTCGCGATGGCATCCGGCGAGATGTCCCCGGCAGCCTTCGTTCGGTTCTTAGGGAAGGCCTTCCGACTCCTGATCTCCACCAGCGTCGACGGATCCATTCATTTCATCTGCATGGATTGGAGACATGTCGGCGAGATGCTCGAGGCCAGCCAAGGCGTCTACCACGAGTTCAAAAACATATGCGTTTGGGCCAAGACCAATGCAGGGATGGGTAGCTTCTACCGCTCCCAACACGAGCTGGTATTCGTCTTCAAGAACGGCGCGGCTACCCACATCAACAACTTTGGACTCGGCGACAAGGGCCGTTATCGGACCAACGTCTGGCAATACCCGGGCGTGAATTCCGCCGATCCCCGACGACGGCAGGAGCTGGAGATGCATCCGACCGTCAAGCCGACGGCCCTGGTGGCCGATGCGATCCGCGACTGCTCCCGGCGAGATGGCCTCATCCTGGATCCCTTTGGCGGTAGTGGCACGACCATTTTGGCCGCAGAACGGACGGGTCGGCGAGCCCGGCTTATCGAGATCGATCCCATCTACGTCGACGTCGCCATCAGGCGCTGGCAGGACCGCACGGGCGGCCAGGCAACCCTGACCTCGACAGGACAGACATTCGAGAAGGTCTTCGAGCAGCGATGCGCAGCCCTGGAGAAAGGGAGGGCACGCTCATGACCAAGGCGGCGAAGAGGCCAAGCGGCAGGGTCGGCTACAAAAGCCCGCCCGTCGAAACTCGCTTCAAAAAGGGCCAATCCGGCAATCCGAAGGGGCGGCCAAAGGGCGCGAAAGGGTTCCTTACCGAACTTCGGGAGGAGTTGGACGAGACCATTCTCGTTCATGAGGGCAAAAACACCCGGCGGCTGACCAAACGCCGGGTGATCGCCAAACGACTGGTCGAAGGGGGCCTGAGGGGTGACCCAAAGGCAATCCACGCGATCGCGAGGGTGGATGAACAAGCCCAGCACGCCTCTGATCCACGCGATCCCGTCCCCACGTCAGCCGAGGACGACGCCATCCTTGAGCGTTTCCTAGCGCGTGGATCGAGGAAACAGGCAGGCGGGAGGAAGAGCAATGTCAAATAGGCAAAAGGCGGTTGATGCGATCCTGCGACGCGACTTTTTGAGTTTCGTCGCCAAGGTCCAGAGCGAATTGGATCCGAATGGAACCTTCATCGAGGCGCCACATATCCAGGCACTGACCTACGCACTAACCCGAGTAGCACGGGGCGAACTAACACGCCTCATCGCCAACTTGCCACCACGCCACCTCAAGTCGATCTGCATGTCGGTGGCGCTGCCTGCGTGGATCCTTGGACACGATCCGAGCCGGAGGATGATCTGTGTCAGCTATGGCGATGAGCTTTCCAGAAAGCATGCAAATGACTTCCGACAGGTCTTTGGTTCCCCCTGGTACCAGCGGGTCTTCCCAAGGACGCGCGTCAATCCGCGCAAGAACACGGAAACGGAGGTAACCACGACCGCCAAGGGCTTCCGCTACACGACCTCGATCGGTGGCGCCCTTACAGGCCGTGGTGCCGATCTGATCATCATCGACGACCCAATCAAGGCGGGAGAGGTTGGGTCTGACCTGGAGCGAAACAAAACTAACGAGTGGTTCAGTTCTACTCTTTTCAGTCGCCTCGATAATAAGAAGACCGGTGCCATCCTCGTGGGGATGCAACGCCTGCACGAACATGATCTGACCGGGTATCTCCTCGAACGGGGTGGCTTCGACCACTTGATGATACCGGCGATCGCAACTGAAGCCTGCTCGATCCCCACCGGCCCCGATACCGTCTTCACCAGGCAGCCGGGCGATGTTCTGTGCGAAGAGCGGGAGAGCCGGGAAACTCTAGAAGAGATCAGGCGCAATCTCGGAAGCCACCTATTTGCCGCTCAGTACCAACAGAAGCCAGTTCCAGCTGAGGGGAACTTCTTCAAGGCCTCGTCACTGAAGACCTACGACCGGCCACCGGCCCCGAATGAGATTGTGCAGATCGTTCAGAGCTGGGATCCGGCCATGACCGAGAACAGCACGTCGGACTATTCGGTTTGTACGACATGGGCCATCTGCAACAAGGGCAACAAGCATCTGCTCAACGTCCTCAGAGGCAGATGGGAGTACCCTACTCTCTGCGCTCAGGTTCTCACTGCTGCGCAGGAGTATCGGCCGCACGCGATCATCATTGAAGATGTCGGCTGCGGGAAGAACCTGCTTCAATCTGTTAGGCAGCACCCGCACTTCAACTTCGTTGCCTTCAAGCCGGAAGGCGACAAGAAGATGCGGGCCATCCAGCAGACGGTGGTCTTCGAGAGCGGTCGGGTGCTGTTTCCGAAGGAAGCACCGTGGCTAGCCGATCTGACGCACGAGCTCTTGGCCTTCCCCAGTGGTCGCCACGATGATCAGGTCGACAGCGTCGTGCAGTTCCTGGCCTGGGCCGCAAAGCACTACGACAGCGTCGTGATGGACGTTGTGATTCCGAACATGTGGTGCCCCTCTAGGTGGGATCCGATGCGCTAAAAGGCTCAGTTTCGGCTCTAAGGAAAGAGCTGGCTGGGCCTACCGGCCCCCGTCAAGGAATAGACCAGCGCCAGCCAGCCTGGCGACGGTTCGGTCTTCACATTCCGAGCCTTCTAATCGGAGAAGACGGATACACCGAGCTGATTAGCGGCTCTGGTCCTTGTGCAGTGTCACGCCTCTCGTTTCCACACGAGCACACTAACGCCTCGACGGCTGTCCGTTGAGCCAGGGCCAGGGAGTGTACAAAGGGTCAGCGTATCTCCATTGAGCTCGACGCGTCGGATCAGGTCAGTCCCTGTCCACGTGCCATTCCACGAGATATCGACGTGGTGGACCACGCGATCGCCTGCGACCTCATACCGACCAGTGTAGGAGACGAACGTGCGGAAGAGCTCGACGGCGTCACGGTCCGTCGCAATGAGCTCATCTGGCCTGGGCCGCTTTTCATGCGCCAGGATCCCAATGACCTGCCCGGTCTCGGTATAGACAAGCCGGCCATAGGGACGCTGTCCGAGCGGCGCAAACTTCTCGCCGGTTCCGTCTACCTCGCGCATACAGGACTGAAGCTTCCAGCTTCCAACGAGGGGGTTATTCGGCATCGGCGGATCCTTTCAAACGTCGGCGTGACTACTATCCTTCGCGGTAAATGGCAACGTCTCGTGGCAATCAGTGTGCGAACAAGATCGGGATCTCAGCGGACCGCATCAACGACCGCGTCGGGCTTCGGCCAAACAGATCGAGAATTTGCCCTCGGCAATAGGCCCCGGCAACTATTAGGTCTGCATCGATAGCCCTAGCTTCGGCCATGACCGCCGGGCCATTCAACTCATCTGGCTCGCTCAGATACCTTACGGTGATCGAAGATGCGTGCGCCGCCAAAGTGCGTTCCAACTCGACACATGTCCCTAGAGCTCGCGCCTTCGTGGAGAACACCTGAATCACGTCGGCCTTGGTAAGAAGTGGCATGGCCATCGCCACGGATCTCGAGCAAGAAATCGAGCCACGCCAAACAATGACGACGCGGGTGCCAATGCGTCTCTTCGGCTCGTAAGGGATCATCAGAACCGGCCGGCCAGATCTTAGGATCGCGCCGTCGAGCCGTGCCTGGGCAAAGGACGCGATGTCGCTCGGTCGTTCGACAATGACAAGATCAAAGGCCCTCCCGAACGAGCCGATGCTGCCTTCGTCCGGCACCTCTACAGATCGCCACTCGGCCGACGGACCCGCCTGACCGCGAAGTGGGCGAAACGGGATTCCGCGCTCGCTCGCGATGGCTAGAAATGACTTCCGGGCTCCTCTGTTTCGCACTTCTTCCTCATGCTCAAGCAAGTGCGCGCCTTCCACGAAGACGGAGCCAGCGTTCTCATTCCAACTCAGGATGTTCTGCCGAGGCCAGGAGCCGCCAAGCCCGACGACATGCGCACCGAATTCCTCGGCAAGGTCAAAGGCTCCCTCAAAGACGGGCGCCGGATCAATGCAGGCGGCAGCGAGGATGTGCTTCATCGCAGGCCTGACACTCAATCCCTTATGGCTCAAGCGGCATCACCCATTCGGGTGACGCATTGGCCTGCCTTCTTTTGAATGCTTCGAACACGTAACGGCGCCGGGCAGGCGTTAGCGTTCCAAAACAGCCCTGGAACGTCACATGAGCTGTCAGTTATCCATCCCCGAGGGATCGATCCGGCCCCCATTTGGAGACCTGGGATCTTACCTTACGAGGGGCGGTAGCGGCAGGTTTGACCGCGGAACGCCTGCCGGCCTAAGGTCCCTTACAAAGGGACTATCCTACTTCTGCACGTTTGCCGGTCCTTCGGCCGCACGCCTTCACTATGGCTACAAGCCTGAGAGAAAGCGCGACCCCGCTATGGGCAATGCAGGCGACAGTTCTGCGATAACCGTCTCACCTGCTCTTGAGCCGGCTCAAATGGCGCGCGAGCACGAGCAGCGACTTGGCGAGATGGAGGCTAGGCACCGCTCCATCGCACGCAGCCTCTTGTTCAGGGTCGGGATACTGGTCCTGCTCGTAGAATCGCTCTTTCTCTTCGCCTTCACCGCTTACTACGTTCGAGCTTACTGGAAAGAGGTTGATGGAGACCTCGTCGCCAGTATCACTCGACCTGGCACAATGATCGCGAGCGGCCTCCTCAGCATGAGCGCAGTCGCGACGCCTGGCACCATGGCTTCTCTTGTTTCTGGAGAGGTCATCGAAGCGATGATCATTGGCGCTGACGGAAATGTCTTCCAATCATCAAGACCGTCTGACGTCGGCCGCACAGCCCCCTCGGTAACCAACTTTGACCTTGGCTGGCTAAAGCAAAGCAACGCGCAGTCCCTCGTCATTCGAGATGCAGACGCCGTCCCGCAAACGATCGCGAGCGTGACCCCGGTTCTGTCGATATTCGCGGCGAGTCCCGCGATCTTTGTCTACGTAAAGGCAAGCTCTGCTCAGGCCGAGTCTGACAAGCAACGCATCGCGTGGGCGGCTTTTGGCGGCGCCGGTCTCGCCGTTTCGCTCTCTGTATGCCTTGTAAGCGTCGTCGTTCACACGCTCATCAGCCGAAAACTCCGGCATCTTATGCGCTTCTTCCGTCGCATCGGCGCAGGAGACTTTGACGCGCGCATCGTTGGAGCGCCCGGCAGCTCCGAAGTCGAGGCTCTGCAATCCGGCTTCAATGAAATGGCTTTTGACCTCGCCAGCCGCACGCGCGCCCTCAAAACGAGTGAGGAGCGATATGCCCTCGCTGCGGCCGGCGCCAATGACGGATTATGGGACTTAGATCTCATCACTGGCCGGCTTTACGTCTCAGACCGCTGGAAGAGCATGATGGCGCTTCACCAGGGCGTGTCCATTTCTTCTCTGCCGGATTGGCTCACTATCCTTCCGCCCTCAGCTGCTTCACTGATCGAGAAAGAGCTCGAAGCTCACCTCAACAAAGATCAAGCAACTTTTGAATGTGAATATCAGGTAACCCTGGCCGCGCATGGCGGTGAGACACGTTGGATGCACCTCCGCGGCCTCGCCTTCAGAGATCAGAGTGGTCAAGCAGTACGGGTCGCAGGCTCACAGACTGACGTAACAGAACGCCGCGAAGCTCAGGAACGCCTCGCGCGTCAGCGTGACGACCTGGAGGTAGAGGTTCAGCAAAGAACACGGGAGTTGCGGGAGGCAGAGCGGCGGCTTGTCACGGCGATCGACACCGCCCCGGATGGCCTTACCGTCGTCGAACCCAGTGGGCGGATCGTCGTCGTGAATGACCGGGTGGCCGAAGTGTTGCCTGAGCTAGCCCACGTCCTGATCGTCGGCGCTGACCTTCCCGATGTCCTAAGTCAGGCCGCAGCCTCATTTGGGCTGCCGGCCACTTGGGTAGATCGACATCTTGGGCTCTTTCGTGAGGAGGCGTCTTACACCGCCGAACTCCACCTCCCCTCAGGAAGGTGGTTACAGCTGTCCGCCAGCCGGACCCCCGATGGAAGCGTCGTCGCCAGGCTCGCCGACATCACCGTCTATAAGGAT
This sequence comes from Rhodospirillaceae bacterium, assembly GCA_016792585.1. Classification (GTDB taxonomy): domain Bacteria; phylum Pseudomonadota; class Alphaproteobacteria; order SHVZ01; family SHVZ01; genus SHVZ01. Next base: position 4,024 of record JAEULB010000091.1, on the reverse strand, counting down.
GCCTCCGACGCCCTTCAGGTGAGTGTCGACAAGGAGCGGGAGATTGCACGTCTCCATAGAGACTTTGTCTCCATGGCGTCGCATCAGTTTCGCACACCACTCGCCATTATTGACGCGGCCGCGCAGCGGATTGCCCGCATAAAAGCTAGTGACCTTCAAAAAGGTATACCTGAGCACGCGTCGATCGTTCGGACAGCCGCGTCAAAGATGACCGCGCTTATCAATAGCCTCCTCAACTCGGCACGGCTGGACTCAGGTGATGTGGAGTACGCACCACGACCGGTGCTGATTGGGCCCCTAATTCAAGAGATCTGCCGGCGCCACCAGGAAATCGCCCCTTCTGTGGAGATCCGGAGTGATCTCAGTGAACTGCCATCAGTGCTGTTCTGCGATCCTCTACTGATCGAGCAGATCTTCGCAAACCTTCTATCCAACGCGGTGAAGTTTGCCGGCAGTCGGCCCCTCGTTGAGGTAATCGGCTCACGACAGGACTCCGACGCGATCATCTCAGTACGAGACTTTGGCGTCGGAATTCCCAAGGAAGACCAAGAGCGGATATTTCAGCGGTTCAATCGGGCTCGAACGGCAAGCGGCATCGCCGGCACAGGCATTGGCCTCAATCTGGCTCACCGGCTAGCAGCGCTTCATGGCGGCCGGCTGGAAGTCGAGAGCCAAGTTGGAGAGGGGAGTTGCTTTAGTCTTTGCCTGCCACTCACGCCGACGAGCGAGCAGAAATGAGTCCCCGAGGGCTCATTCTTTGCATTGAGGACGAGGAAGTCCTAAGGCGCCTCATTGCGGCTGAGCTACGAGACGCCGGCTACGAAGTCTGCGAGGCCGCCGACGGCGCTTCCGGTCTCAGGATAGCTTCAGAGCGCCGACCGGATCTTGTTCTCTGCGACATCGCCATGCCAGGCGCGGACGGATACGACGTCCTTTCAAGCCTTCGATCTAACCATCCTGAGTTGGTGGATGTGCCCTTTGTGTTTCTTTCGGCATTTGCCGACAGAAAGGACGTAATTGCTGGCAAGAAGCTCGGTGCCGATGACTATCTCACGAAGCCCGTCGATTTTGAGATTATGCACGCGACCATTGAGGCGAGACTTCGCCAGGTTGCGCAGATTCGGGCGGCCGATGAGCATGATCGCCGGCGAGCCCGACAACACTTCGACGAGTTGCTCGAGAACGCACGACGCCAATCCTTCGCAGCCGGCACTGAGGCGCTCAATCGTCTTTCGGTCGGGATTGTCCTTCTTGGCGATGACCGAAACGTCATGTTCGCCAATCGAGCGGCGCAGGACATCGCTCACCAGAAGGATGCCGTACTGATGCGGCATGGGCGCCTGGCCACAGCCCTTCCCCAACATGCCAGTCGCTTAGATGGTCTCGTCCGTAGTGTCATAGATCCGAGTGCGGCAGAGGGCGCCGAGGCAGATCAGGTCGCCAGCATCCCCCGGCTCTCGGGGGCCCGTCCACTTTTAGCGCTTGGTATTTCTCTTCGGGGAAGTGGGGCCGACGTCTCGTCGTCCGGTGGTCCCGCCGCTCTCATTCTGCTCAGCGATCCAGAGCGGCGAGCGCCGCTAGAGCCGACGGCAATCTCTCGGCTCTATGGGCTAACCCTTGCCGAGGCACGCTTGGCACAGAGGCTAGCGGCCGGAGAGCGCCTCGATGAGATCACTTTGGACCTCGGGATCTCCCGGAATACGGCCGTCACGCATCTGAAGCGCGTGTTCCAGAAGACGCACACCGAGCGGCAGTCAGAGCTCGTGGCGCTTCTCGTTGCCGGGCCACTGGCTCTGGGATCCTTTGGGCCGCCAACCTAGCGGCAAGAGTGCCTTCTCAGCGCGGTGCTTCGAAGAAGTATTGGCTCGGATTTGTCGGCGCTGGTGTCGGGTAGATGAATGCCTCCACGAAGTATGGCGGCAAGTTGCGCATAGTCTTCTTGGCGATTCCAGGCTCCGCCCCGGCTAGGGCAATGCCCATCATGTAGAACTGGTCGGCCGCGATATCGAGGATGCGGCGCATAAGCTCGTCCTGAGCTTCCGGATCCACGGTCTTTTGGAGTGTCGCATAGAGCGCCATTTGGTCGCGAACACCCTGCGGTGGCTCTTCGGCGCGAGGGTCGTTTCGATCAATGAACCAGGTTTTCCAAGCCGGCGCGAACCAGGACCTTTCGCGTGTTGGGACGTAGTTGGCCGGCTCCATCATCGCCTCCATGCCACCATCATCGAAGGTGACAACGGCGTCGTAGGCCGCGCCCGGAATAGCGACGTCAGAGAGCTCTCGCCGTGGGATCGGCTTAACCACTACCTCAATTCCCACGGCCTTCCAGTCCTCGACAATGCGAGCGAGCATGGCTCTCTGCCCCGTCTTCTCGGATCTCACAAGGACCTCGATCGTCAGACGGCGACCAGTCTCGTCCCGGCGGAATCCTTGGTCGTCCCGTCGGATAAGGCCGAGCTCGTCGAGCAGCCTGTTTGATTTGGCGGGATCGAACGCCAAATGCTGAAAGGCCAGGCGCTCGTGGAAGAAGCGCGACTCCGGCCGGGGCGCCATCTGATAGGGTCGTTCGTAGACCTGCGAATTGTTCTGCAGGATCTCAGTCATGATCCGTCGCCTGTCGATGGCCTGGGAAAGGGCGATCCGGAACCCAAGATCCTGGAACAGTCGTCTCTTGACCAAGTCTGGATGTGTGAGGTTCAGAGCTAAAGGAAGAGCGTTGCCGCCCGCATCCATCGCCGGAATGAGACGCAGGTTTGGCGTCGGTTCCTTAGGCGGCATCGATTTCGCAGCGTGCCAGATCCTCTCGAGCTGCATGTCGATCTCATCGGTCAGGATGAGACGATCCATCATCTCCCACGACTTCGCGTCCGGGCTTCCCGGAACAAGGTGAAACGCCACGCTATCGATGTAGGGAAGCTGACGTCCGGCTGGATCAATTTTCCAGTAGTAGGGATTGCGCTTGGCGATGATACGCGGCGGGTCTCCATCTTCCATTGCAACCGGAACCCAGGCATCCAATGTCGGCCATGGCTTATAGTCGTTTGCGAGCGCGACCTGTCGCCCTTCAATCCCCGTCCGGAACACGAGTGCAGGGTCTGCCCGCGTATTGAACCGTCGGGACTTGACCTCAAACATGGCGCGCCAGTCCTTAGCACCGGTCTCTGCGATCGCCTGGGCAATAGCCTTGGGATCGCCATCTCGGAACAGCGGAGCTAGGCGATGGCGCGGATAGTCAGTTATGGATGCCGTCGGCGTACCCGACGCGAGCTTTTGTAGAAAGAGCCCATTCGGGACGGGAAACGTCACTCGGAAAACGAATGGCCCCCGACGCTCGAACTGTCCAAGCGCTCCGTCGATAGAAAAGACCTCGCGAATGCTGGGTGACGTCAGGGCCGGATCCGGGAGAATGCGCTCGGCCCAGAACATGATGTCGTCGGTCGTGAATGGGTGACCATCCGACCATCTCATCCCTTCACGGAGCTGGACGGTATACTCTGTGGCCTCAGAGTTTACGGTGATCGCTTGCGCGACATTTGGGACGACCCGCTTCCATCCTGGGTCCCATCGAACTAACGGCTCGTAGCCGATCGAGCGATACATGAGCGCGCCCGCACTCCCATCACCGATGATGGCCATGCGCCAGCGTCCGCCGTATTCGCCTAAGCGTTCGACTGGCTCTACTAACAGGGGATTGCGTGGAAGTCGTCCCTCGATCGCCTGCAGATCGCCGCGACGGACACGAGCGGCAAGCTCGGGCGCCTCGGAGTAGAGGGACGCGCCAAAGGCCGGTGTCAGAAGCGCGAAAGCGACGAAACCGATCGCTTTTGACCAGATGGGTCCCACTCGTCCCCCAGGCCAAATGCAGTTAGGGGTAGAATGGTACCGCACAATCTATTTTAGTAAAATGCTTTTGGTTGTGTCGGGTGGCGGGCAAATTGCCTAATTGGACCAATAGATAATTGGGAGTCGCGGGTAGGCCGCCGCCCCCGCCGGGTTATGCGTCGGCCGACCCGCCGCACCGGCA
>JAEULB010000072.1 GCA_016792585.1 Rhodospirillaceae bacterium | reverse complement strand
GGACATCTCGATGCTCATGTGGCGCGCGCGCGCATCGGGCGACGCGTCGCCGACGCTGGTGCCGTCCTTGACCGATCCCTTCTTCGGGATCGAGCCGGAAGCGTGCAGCAAGGATTCGAGGAGCGTGGTCTTGCCCGAGAGATACGGGCCGACCAGCACAGCGCATCTGGGACTTTGGGTGCTCGCCATCGATTGCCTCCCTAGCCTTGCCCGGCCGGTCGGAAGCGCCAGCCGTTGGAGTATTGTGGCCAGCCTGAAATCTGGCTGGCAAGGGGGCGGCTACGCCAGTGATTTACCTACGACATTCGGTAAGCGCCGGTTAAGCGGCACGAATTTCACGCCGCCCGGTCGGCGGCCGCGCGTTTCGGCGGCTGCACGCGAAGCAGCGTGATCTGGTTGCGCTGGCGGCGTAGCACCGAGAAGCGGAAGCGGTGGAAGGTGAACTCCTGGCCCACCTCCGGGATGCGTCGGGCCTCGTTCAGGACCAGGCCGGCGATCGTCGCCGCCTCGCTGTCGGGCAGCTCCCAGTCGAACTCGCGGTTGAGGTCGCGGATCGGGACCGATCCGTCGATCAGGTAGGAGCCGTCCGGCTGGGCGCGGACGCCGACGACGGCCGCCTGATGCTCGTCGAAAATGTCGCCGACAATCTCTTCCAGGATGTCTTCGAGCGTGACGATGCCCATCAGCGTGCCGTACTCGTCGACAACGAGGGCGAAATGCTCGCGGCGTTCGCGGAAGGTGCGCAGCTGCTCCAGCAGCGACGTGGTGTCGGGGATGAACCAGGGCTTCGCCGCGATCGCCAGGATGTCGACCTTGGACACGTCGCCGCCGACCGCCTGCAGCGCTCTGAGCATCGCCTTCGCATGCAGCACGCCGACGACGTTGTCCGGCTCGTCGCGGTAGAGCGGAAGGCGCGTGTAGGGGCTCGCCAGCACCTGGGCCTCGATCTCGTTCGCTGGCCGGTCGACGTCGAGCATGATCACGTTCTTCCGGTGGATCATGATCTGGCCGACCTCGACGTCGTCGAGATCGAGGATCGAGCGAAGCATCTTCCGCTCTTCCTTGATTTCGGGTTCGGGCCCCTTGTGCAGCTCGATCGCGCCGCGCAGCTCCTGCTCGCTCTCGGCCGACCCCAGCTCGGCTTTCACATGGATGCCGAAGATGCGAAGCGTCGTACGGACCACGGCGGAGAAGGCGCGGGTGACCGGGTTCAGCAGCGCGATCAGCGGGCGTAGCGCCGGCGCCAGGATGACCGCGACCCGGTCCGGATTGTTGAGTGCGTAGGTCTTCGGCAGGATCTCGGCGAACACCAGCACCAGCACGGTCATCGCCGCGGTGGCGTAGGCCACGCCGACCTCGCCGAAGACCGCGATCAGGGCGCTGGTCGCCAGCGCCGACGCCAGGATGTTGACGAGGTTGTTGCCGACCAGAACGGTGCCGATCAGGCGCTCCGACTGGGCGCGGATCTCGTTGACGAGGCGCGCGCGGCGCGAGCCCTGGCGGGCGAGCGCATGGAGCCTCGGTCGCGAGGCCGCCGTCATCGCCGTCTCGGCCATCGAGAAAAAGGCCGAGATGATCAGCAGGACCGCGATCACGATCACGGTCGCCCACAGCTCGGACAGGCCCGAGAAGAACGGCACGTCGCGGCCCTAGGCGGCGAGCGCGGCGGCGAGCACCGCTTTCACGTCGTCGGCCTTGACCTCGCGGCTGATGAAAGCCTGGCCGATGCCGCGAACCAGGATGAAGGTGAGCTTGCCGTCGACCACCTTCTTGTCCCGGCCCATGTGGTCGAGCAGGCGCTGGGGTGGCCAGTTTCGGCCGGCGAGCCCGGCCGGCAGGCCGATGCGCGTCAGATGATGCCGTACGCGCGCCGCGTCTTCCGGCGGACAGAGGCCGAGGCGGGCCGAAAGATCGAACGCCAGCCGCATGCCGATCGCGACCGCCTCGCCATGCAGCATCTCGGGACCATAACCCAGCTCGGCCTCGAACGAATGGCCGAAGGTGTGGCCGAGATTGAGCAGCGCGCGATCTCCTGTCTCGCGCTCGTCGGCGGCGACGATCCTGGCCTTCATCCGGCAGGAGTGTGCCACCGCATGGCGCCGCTCGGCCCCGTCGCGCTCGATGACGGATGCGGCGTTCTTCTCCAGCCACTCGAAGAAGTCGCGGTCGCCGAGGAGCCCGTACTTCACGACCTCGGCATATCCGGCCAGCAACTCGCGCCTGGGCAGGGTGTCGAGCACCGAGGTGTCGGCCAGCACCAGCTTCGGCTGATGAAAGGCGCCGATCAGGTTCTTGCCGTGGCGGGTGTTGATCCCGGTCTTGCCGCCGACCGAGCTGTCGACCTGGGAGAGCAGCGTGGTCGGGATCTGCACGAAATCGATGCCTCGCAGCACTAGCGCCGCCGCGACCCCGGTGAGATCGCCGATGACGCCGCCGCCGAGTGCCACCAGCATCGTGCGGCGCTCGATCCGCCGGTCGAGAAGAGCGTCGGCGAGCTGCTGCAGATGGACGAAGTCCTTGGTGCCCTCGCCCGGCGGCATGACGATGCTGTCATGCGCGATCTCGGCGCGGTCGAGAGATGCGGAAAGGCGTGCGAGGTGCAGCTTGGCGACGGTCGCGTCGGTGACGACGACGACGCGGCGCTGCGACAGCACGGGCCGCATGCGCGCGCCGGCATCGTCGAGCAATCCCGGGCCGACGAGGATCAGGTAGCTGCGATCGCCGAGCGCGACGTCGACCTGCTCGGCCGTACTGTGGCCGTCGCCGTTCATGGCGCCGTCACCGGCTCGGCCGAGGAAAGATTCTGGAGGGCGGCAAGCACCGCGTCGACGGTGACGTCGGGCGGCGCATCCCGCGTGTCCACGGTCGCGTCGGCTTCGGCATAGACCGGATAGCGCTGGGCCATCAGCCCGGCCAGGATCTCGCGCGGGTCGCCGCGCTTCAGCAGCGGCCGGTTGGCGCGGCGGGCGACGCGGTGGAGCAGGAGGTCGAGGTCGGCGCGAAGCCAGACCGAGAGGCCGCGGGCCTTCACCGTGGCCCGGGTCTCGGCATCCATGAAGGCGCCGCCGCCGGTGGCGATGACCTGGAGCGGCTCGTCGAGGAGGCGTCCGATCACGCGGCGCTCGCAGTCCCGGAAAGCCTTCTCGCCGTACATTTCGAAGATCGTCTCGACCGCGCAACCGGCGGCGGTCTCGATCTCGTGGTCGGAATCGACGAAGGCGAGGCCGAGGCGCTGCGCCAGGCGGCGGCCGATCGAGGTCTTGCCGGCGCCCATCAGGCCGACCAGGACCACCGAGCGGCTCGGCCGGAAGCCGGCGCCCGCGGGAGTCAGTGGGTCGCGCACCACCGGTGCCGCAGAGTCGCCATGATTAAAATGTAACATGCCCGTCTCGGCCTGTCGTCCGGGCGAGGTATAGGCTATCAAGGAAGCGGTGACCAGCCGCGGCCGCGGCTGGCGTTGGAAGCGGGGAACGGACCTCGGATGGCGGAAGGCAAGGCGGTGAAGTCGCGTATCGGTCTCGTGGTCGGCCTTGGCGTCGTGATCGCTCTGGCAGGCCTGTTAGCATTCCTCGCAACCTGGAATATCCCGGCGCCGTCGACGACGGTCGAGCGGGTGATCCCGAATGACAAGTTCGGCCGTTAGGCTCGCCCTTGCTGCGGGGCTGCTCGCGGGCCTCTGCGCCTCCGGCGCGCTCGCCCAGCCCTCGGGCCCGATCCGTCTGGTCCCGATACGCCCGGCACCGCCCGCGACCGAGGTGAAGCCGGCCGAAGAGCCGAAAGAGGCGAAGCCGGTGGAGACGGACGTCACACCGGCGTCACCCGGCGTCGTCACCACGACACCCGCGCCGACACAACCCGGGATCCAGGTCGACACGCTGCAGGCGATCGATGCCGATGCGATGGGCGTGCTGACCGCCGCCGAAGGCGCCCTGCCGACGACGCTGTGGCAGGGAACCCCGCGGCCGCTCGCCGAGCGGCTGATCGGGTTGCTGCCGGCGCTGCCGGAATCGCGGACGACACGCGAGCTCGCGCGGCGGCTGCTGCTTTCGCCGGCACTGCTGCCGGACGGGCCGCCGGCGGAGCCGAAGCTGCTGGTCCTCCGCGCCGAGAAGCTGGCGGCGATGGGCGAGCTCTCGGCCGTCGACCGGCTGCTCAAGTCGGCGCCGCCCCGGCTCACCGACGAGCGCCTGGCGCGGCTCAGGCTCGACGCCGCCTATCTTCTTTTCGATTCCAACGGCGCCTGCGCCGAGATCCGCCGCGAGCTCGGCACCGGCCAGAGCGAGGGCGCGCAGCGCGGGCAGGCCTTCTGCCAGGCGCTTGCCGGCGACGGCGGCAAGGCCGAGCTGTCATTGCGTCTGCTCTCGGAGCAGGGCTTCAAGCCCGACCCGACCTACGATGCGCTGATGGAAGCGCTGATCCACGGCACCAAGCCCAGGCTCGCCGGCGCTAAGGATCTCCGGCCGATGGACCTGGCCTTGCTGCGCGCGGCGAAGCAGCCGGCGCCGGCGGATGCGGCGACGGTGAGGGTCCCGGCGGTCTGGTGGCCGCTTGCCGACTCGCCGTCGACGGAATCCGGCATGCGCCTTGCGCTCGCCGAACGTCTCGAGGCATCCGGCCTCTGGACGGTCGCGCAGCGGACCAAGGTCATCCAGGAGACCGACCTTCCGGCCGAGCTTCTCGACAATCCGCTGACCCGTGCCGAGGCGGATTCGAGCGCGCGCGGCCGGGCGATTCTTCGGCGGGCGCTCGATCGCCAGCAGACGCCGCTGGCGCGCGCCCAGGTGATCGACAAGGCGCTGGCGCTCGGTGCCAAGAACAACGTCTATGCCGGCGAGGCCCGCCTCTACGCCCAGGCGATCGAGGCGATCGCGCCGTCGGTCGACCTCAACTGGTTCGCGCCGGCGGCTGCCCGCGCGCTGGTCGTCACCGGCCGGCTCGAGGGCGCGCGCGGATGGATGCAGGTCATCGAGGCACCGCGCGACGACGCCGGCCGTGCCGCCGCCGATCGCCTGTGGGCGCTGGCCAGACTTGCCGGCGGCGACTCGCTCGAGCCTTGGCGCGAGGGACGGCTCGAGGCCTGGGTCAACCGCGCCAAGGCGCAGCCCGAAGAGGCGACGCGGGTCGCGCGACTCTTGGCGCTGATGGACGCGACCGGCGAGCCGATCGACGGCCGGCTCTGGCGCGACCTCGTCGCCGACGGCGACCGCCGTCCGGTGGCGATGCCGTCGCCGGCTTTGCTGCCATCGCTGTTCGAGGCCGCGTCCAAGGGGCGGATCGGCGAAGGCATCGCTTTCGCCGCCCTGGCGCTCGGCGAGACCCGTCTTGCCGACCTGCCACCGCCGGTGCTGGGTCCGGTCGTCTCCGGTCTCTCCCAGCTTGGCCTGACCGCCGAAGCACGTGCGCTTGCGGTCGAAGCGGCAGTCGCTTCCGGCTTGTGAGCCGAGACCGCCACATCGGATCGTTCCTCGAAATGATGGCGGCCGAGCGCGGCGCCGCCGTCAACACCCTCGCGGCATATCGGCGCGACCTCGAGGACTTCACCGCGCACGCGCGCAACCGCGGCCGGACCGCGTCGTCCGCGTCGACCGAGGATCTCCGCGCCTATCTTGCCGGGCTCGATGCGTCGGGCTTGTCGGCCCGAACACAGGCACGCCGTCTCTCGGCGCTCCGCCAGTTCCATCGCTTCCTCCTGGACGAAGGGATCCGCGCTGACGATCCGACCGCGATCCTCGACTCCCCGAAACTCGGCCGGCCGCTGCCCAAGGTCCTCGCCGAGGACGAGGTGAAGCGGCTGATCGATGCGGCGGCGGCGCGCGGCGGGTTCGAGGGAACGCGCCTTGTGGCATTGCTCGAGCTCATCTACGGCACCGGGCTTCGGGTTTCCGAGCTGGTGGGGCTGCCGCTCTCGGCCCTCAAGCGCGATGCGCCGGTGCTGCTGGTCCGCGGCAAGGGCGACAAGGAGCGGCTGGTGCCGCTGACCAAGGCGGCGATTGACGCGGTCGCTGCATATCGTGCCGAGCGCGACCGGCAGGCGAAGCTCAAGACCTCTCCCTGGCTGTTCCCGTCGCGGGGGGATTCAGGCCACCTGACCCGCCAGCGCTTCGCCCAGTCGCTGAAGGAGCTGGCGGCCGAGGTCGGCATCGATCCCAGGCGGCTCTCGCCCCACGTGCTCAGGCATGCTTTCGCCACGCACCTGATCGACCATGGTGCGGACCTCCGCAGCGTTCAGCAGATGCTGGGCCATGCCGACATCGCCACCACCCAGATCTATACTCATGTCGCCCAGGATCGGCTCGGACGGCTGGTTTCCGAGCGGCATCCGCTCTCCCGGCGCCGGCGTTGATTTGACTTTGCCGGCCTTTGCCCGTATCCGGGCCCGGCCCCAGGGATCCATGGATGAAGCAGCCCCTCGAATTCGAGAAACCGATCGCCGAGCTTGAAGGCAAGATCGAGGAGCTTCGCCACCTCAGCGACGGCGGCGGCGTCAACATCGCCGAGGAGGTCGCGAAGCTCCAGGCGAAGATCGAGCGCCAGCTCCGCCAGACCTACCAGAAGCTCACGCCCTGGCAGAAGGTGCAGGTCGCCCGCCATCCCGACCGGCCGCACGCGTCCGACGCGATCCGGCGCCTGGTCGAGGACTTCACGCCGCTCGCCGGCGACCGCGTCTTCGCCGAGGACAAGGCGGTCATCGGCGGCATCGGCCGCTTCCGCGGATTCTCGGCCGTGGTTCTCGGCACCGAGAAGGGCGCCACCACCGAGGCGCGGGTCCGCCACAACTTCGGCATGGCCAAGCCCGAGGGTTATCGCAAGGCACGCCGCCTGATGGAGCTCGCCGACCGCTTCGGATTGCCGGTCGTGACCTTCGTCGACACTGCCGGCGCCTATCCCGGCATCGACGCCGAGGCCCGCGGCCAGGCCGAGGCGATCGCGCGCTCGATCGAGACCTGCCTTCGCCTTCGCGTGCCCATGATCGCCTGCGTGATCGGCGAGGGCGGATCCGGCGGCGCGATCGCGATCGCATCCGGCAACCACGTGATCATGTTCGAGCACGCGGTCTATTCGGTGATCTCGCCGGAGGGCTGCGCCTCGATCCTCTGGCGCTCGGCCGAGCAGGCCCAGGACGCGGCCGAGGCGATGAAGCTGACCGCGCAGGATCTCCACAAACTCGGCGTCGTCGACGAGGTGGTGCAGGAGCCGCTCGGCGGCGCGCATCGCCAGCCGGTCGAGGCCCTCGACGCGCTCGGCGACCGCATCGAGGCGGCGCTCCGCAAGCTCACGCCGCTCGACGGCGGCAGTCTGCGTGCCAAGCGGCGCGACAAGTTCCTGGAGATGGGCCGCCAGGGTCTCGCCTGACGGCCCGTCTTCTCGTTCCTAGAAGAACGTCCTCAGGCTCTCGATCACCTTGTACTTGTCGTCGACGACGTGGATCACCTGCCACTTGTCGAAGGTCGTGCACGGATGGTTGATGCCGAAGCCCACCAGGTCGCCGACCTTGAGCGGCGAGTTCGCCGGAACGTCGAGATAGCCATGCTGGTCGTTCATGTTGACGCAGACATGGCCCTCCGGCATCGCCGCCGGCTTCGAATGCTTGCCGGGGCGGAACCACTTGATCGGCGTCGGCCAGCCGGAGTCGGCGCCGGCGTCGCGCCGGCCCATGGTGACCAGGACGCGGGTCGGCTCGGGGCGCGACTGCACGTACGCCCAGACCTCGAGCGCAGGCTTCAGGCCATCGCCGAGGCTGCGCGCGACCTTGGAGCGCTTCAGCACGTCGGCGAACGCCTTGGCGTAGGAGGCCTCGTCGTGGGTCAGGTAGCAGCCCGAGCGGATGACGATGCGGACCTTGCGGTCGAGCTTCGCCTTCCGGAAGCGCTCGACGACTCGGTCGTAGAACGACGAGCCGCCGGCCGAGAGCAGCACCTCGCCCTTGGCGTAGAGACCGGCCTTGCCGACCTCGACTGCGATGTCGGCGAGGAAGTCGAGGAAGGCGTCGACCTTCTTCTGTGTCTCCTTCGGGGTCTTCTCGCGGATCAGCCCTTCGAAACCCTCGATGCCGCGAAGCGCGAGGTGAGGGGAAGCCGCGGCGATCGCCTTGGCGACCTTCATCGCGGTCTTGAAGTCGCGCACACCCGTGCGTCCGCCAGAAATGCCGCCTTCGAGCAGCACCTGCACGGGGCGGCCCGGCTTTTCCTTCTTCGCCGCGTCGGCCAGCAGCTTCACGCCCTCGACCGAGTCGACGAGGCAGTAGAAGTCGAAGCTGCGATCGCTCCGGATCTCGTTCATCACGTAGCGGATGGCCTGCTTGCCGACGAGCTGGTTGGCCATGATCACGCGCTTCACGCCATGGTCGCGGGCGACCTGGAGCTGATGGGTGTTGGCGACCGTGATGCCCCAGGCACCGTCGTCGAGCTGGCGCTTGAACAGCTGCGGGCTCATCGTCGTCTTGCCGTGGGGCGCGAGGTAGGCGCCGGTCGCCTCGAGGAAGCGTCGCATCCAGGCGCTGTTCTGGGTGAGCGCCGAATCCAGCAGGACGGCGGCCGGCAACGGCAGGTCTTCTTTCAGGATGTTCCAGCGCTTGTCGCCGGTGCGGGCGAGCCGTGTCGGCTTCAGGTTGCCGGGCACGCCCTTCATCTGATGGTCGACCGACCAGCCGTTGAGATCCTTGAGATTCATATGGGCGACTCCCTTAAACGCGACTTTCTAGTTGGAAACTTCCGGGAGCATATACACGTCCGGCCGATGGGCGCGGCCAAAAAAATCCGATCGGGTCGGAATAGACGGCGGGATGCCTCGTTGACGGGAGTGAAGGGGCGGCTCGCCGCCCCGAGGTGTGCATCGAGGCGGGGGCGCCGGATGTCGGTCGAGTGGGGAACCGCGAACAGGCGGATGGCATCGGCATGATGAGCCGGGCCGAGCTCCTGTCGCATATCCCCGGGCTCCGCCGCTACGCCCGGGCGCTGCTCCGCGATCC
>JAEULB010000200.1 GCA_016792585.1 Rhodospirillaceae bacterium | reverse complement strand
CTGGTCTACTCGCCGAAGATCGAGAAGGCGCTCAAGCACATCGAGTTCGTGCCCTTAGGCCCTGGCCGCGCGCTGGTGGTGATCGTCAGCGAAGGCGGCCTGGTCGAGAACCGGGTGCTGGAGCTGCCGCCCGGCATCACGCCCTCGATGCTGACCGAGGCCAGCAACTTCCTCAGCGCCCGCGTCGCCGGCCGCACGCTGGACGAGGCCCGGACCCAGGTGACTTCCGAGATCCAGCAGCAGCGCGCCCAGATCGACGAGCTGACCAAGCGCGTGGTCGAGGCCGGGGTCGCGACGTGGAGCGGCAGCGACGGCGGCCATCTGATCGTCCGTGGCCGCGCCCACCTGCTGGACGACGTCAGTGCCGTCGGCGACCTCGAGCGCATCCGCTCGCTGTTCGACGCGCTGGAGACCAAGCAGTCGCTGCTGCGGCTGATCGACGCGACCTCGATCGCCGACGGCGTCCAGATCTTTATCGGCGCCGAGAACGAGCTATTTCAGGTGGCAGGCTGCGCGATGATCGTCGCCCCATTCTCCAACGGCCGCGAACGCGTGGTCGGCGCGATCGGCGTCGTCGGGCCGATGCGGATGAACTATGCGCGCATCATCCCGATGGTCGACTACACCGCGAAGCTGGTGGGCCGGCTCCTGGGCTGAAGAAGAGTTAAGCACGAGGATTTGGATTGATGAGCGACGAGAACAACGAGACCGAGCCGAAGCCGGCCAACGACATGCCGCCGAGCCGCGAGGCCGAGCTCGAGGCCGAGCTGAAGAAGGTCAAGGACCAGCTGCTTCGCGCGGTCGCGGAGGCCGAGAACGGCCGCCGCCGGGCCGAGCGCGAGCGCGACGAGGCGCGCCGCTACGGCGCCGCCGCCTTTGCCCGCGACGTGCTGCAGATCTCCGACAATCTCCGCCGAGCGCTCGAGCTGGTGCCGGCAGATGCCAGGAAGGCAAGCGAGGTGCTGGACGCGCTGATGGTCGGCCTGGAGGCGACCGAACGCGAGGTGCTTGCCGCCTTCGAGAAGAACGGCATCAAGAAGGTCATGCCCTTGGGCGAGCGCTTCGACTACAACCTGCACCAGGCGATGTTCGAGGCCGAGAACACCGGCAAGCCGCCGGGCACCGTGGTCCAGGTGATGCAGCCGGGCTACGTGCTGCACGACCGCCTGCTGCGCCCGGCCATGGTCGGCGTCGCCAAGGGCCAGCCGGGCGACCAGCCGCCGGTCGAGCACGTCGACGAGCGGGCCTGAGCCCCTCAGCAGCCGGAACCTTTCCGTGACTTGGCTGTTCCTCGGTCGGGGGCCGAGGAGCAAGCCATGACTGATCGCCCGCGCAGCACCGCTGCGATCGGCGGGCACCCCATCCATCCGATGCTGGTGCCCCTACCTATCGCTTTCCTGGTCGCGACCTTCATCTGCGACCTCGTCTTCTGGCGAACCCTGGGCGAAGGCTGGGCAGTCGCGGCCATGTGGCTGCTCGGCGCCGGCATCGCGACCGCGGCGCTCGCCGCCGTGGTCGGCTTCGTCGACTTCTTCGGAAGCGAACGCATCCGCGCCTTGCGCGATGCGTGGCTGCACATGCTCGCCAACGGCACCGTGACCGTCCTGTCGATCGTCAGCTTCTACCTGCGCTGGCGCTACGGTGCGGTCGCGGGCGTGATGCCCTGGGGGTTGCTGCTTTCGACCCTGGTGTTCTTCCTGCTGCTGTTCAGCGGCTGGAAGGGCGGCGAGCTGGTGTTCCGCCATCACGTCGGCATGGTCGACGAATCCGAACGGCGTGCGGCTGCCGGCGAGACCGAGTATCCCCGCCGGCCCCACCCGGCGGAGTGACGGCTAGCGCGCCTTCGCCCACCAGCGATAGGCGTGAGGCCCGACCAGCGCCAGGGCGGCGAGGATCAGAAGTGTCAGTGACAGCGGACGCGTGACCAGCACGGTCAGGTCGCCCTGCGCGATGGTCATCGCCCGGCGGAACTCCTGCTCGGCGAGCGGACCCAGGATCAAGCCGATGATCACCGGCGCGGTCGGGAAGTCGTACTTCCGCATCAGGAAGCCGATGCCGCCGATCACGTAGAGCAGGACGAGGTCGATCGGCGACTGGCTGATGCCATAGGTGCCGATCGTCGCGAAGACCAGGATGCCGCCATAGAGCAGCGGTGCGGGGATCGCCAGGATCTTCACCCAGAGCCCGATCAGCGGCAGGTTGAGGATCAGCAGCATCACGTTGCCGATGTAGAGGCTGGCGATCAGGCCCCAGACCAGGTTCGACTGGGTCATCAGGAGCTGCGGGCCGGGATTGATGCCGTAGCTCTGGAACGCCGACAGCATGATCGCGGCAGTCGCCGATGTCGGGAGTCCCAGCGTCAGCATCGGCACCAGCACGCCGGCAGCCGACGCGTTGTTCGCGGCCTCGGGCCCGGCGACGCCCTCGATCGCGCCGTGGCCGAACTCCTCCGGCTTCTTCGAGAGCTTCTTCTCCATGTAGTAGGAGAGGAAGGTCGGAACCTCGGCGCCGCCTGCCGGCAGCGCGCCGATCGGGAAGCCGACCGCCGAACCGCGAAGCCAGGCCTTCCACGAGCGGCCCCAGTCCTCGCGCGTCATCCAGAGCGAGTCCTTGACCGGCAGGATCTCATCCTGACCGTAGCGATGGCGCGCGGCGAGATGGATCGTCTCGCCAACGGCGAAGAGGCCGACCGCGACGACGATCACGTTGACGCCGTCGAGCAGCTCGAGCACGCCGAAGGTGAAGCGCGCTTGGCCCGTCTGCAGGTCGACGCCGATCAGGCCCAGCCAGATGCCGAAGAACAGCGCGGTCAGACCGCGGATCGCCGAGTTGCCCAACACCGCCGAGACGGTGACGAAGGCGAGGATCATCAGCGAGAAGTACTCGGCCGGTCCGAACTTGAGCGCGAAATCGACGACGATGGGAGCGAGGAAAGTGAGGCCCATCGTGCCGATGGTGCCGGCGACGAAGGAGCCGATCGCCGCGGTCGCAAGCGCCGCCCCGCCGCGGCCCCGCCTCGCCATCTTGTTGCCTTCGAGCGAGGTGATGATCGTGGCGCTCTCGCCCGGCGTGTTCAGCAGGATCGAGGTGGTGGAGCCGCCATACATGGCACCGTAGTAGATGCCGGCGAACAGGATGAAGGCGCCGGTCGCGTCGACCTTGTAGGTGATCGGCAGCAGCAGCGCGATCGTCAGCGCTGGGCCCAGGCCCGGCAGCACGCCGATCGCGGTGCCGAGGGCGACGCCGGTGAAGGACCACACCAGGTTCATCGGCGTCAGCGCGACGCCGAAGCCGTTGGCGAGCTGGGCCAGCGTATCCATCAGAGGAACCTCTCGAGGATGCCGGAGCCCATGTTGATGCCGAGAACCTTGGCGAAACCGAGATAGCAGACCGCGGAGAAGACAAAGGCGATGCCTAGGTCGCGGAGCGGCTTGCGGCTGCCGAAGCCCCGCGCGATCGAGGCGAACAGTACGGTCGAGGAAAGGATGAAGCCCAGAACGCCGATCAGCGCGACGTTGACGGCGAGCCCGAAGCCGACCCAGCCGAGCGCACGCCAGTCAGGAGGACCCGAGTTCTCCTCTTCCTCAGCCTTCCATTCGCCCGTCCAGGCCTGGAGGAAAAGCGCGAGCCCGAGGAGGATCAGCCCCGCCGCGACCATGGTGGGGAATGCCTTCGGCCCGACCTTCGCATAGGCCGGCGACATCGGGATCTGGCTGGTCTCGTAGCCGACGGCAATACCGAGGACGACGACGCCGAGAGCGACGGCGATCGCGCCGGCCGAACGTTCCTGCACGCGTTTCCCCCTCGACGATTGTTGTTGAAGCCCCTCCCCCGGCATCGCCGGGAGAGGGGGTAAGACGCTTTGCTTTACGCCAGCCCGAGGTCCTTCAGGATCGCCTCGATGCGGGTGTTCTCGGACTTGATGTAGTCCTCGTAGGCCTTGCCGGTCTGAAGGATGCCCATCCAGTCGCGCTTGGTGAGCTCGTCCTTCCAGGCCTGGCTCGCGGCCATGTCCTCGATCATCTTGGTGAGCTTGGCGCGCTCGGCGTCGGCGATGCCCGGAGGCGCGAACAGGCCGCGCCAGTTGAACAGTTCGACGTCGATCCCCTGCTCCTTCAGCGTCGGGATGTCGAGGCCGGCGACCCGCTTGTCGGAGGAGATCGCGAGCGCGCGGAGCTTGCCCGCCTTCACCTGCTCGGAGAACTCGCCCCAGCCGGAGACGCCGCAGGTGACCTGGTTGCCGAGCAGCGCCGCCTGGGCAGGCCCGCCGCCCGAGAACGCGACATAGGCGGCCTTCTTCGGGTCGAGGCCGTTTGCCTTGGCGATCATGCCGACCAGGATGTGGTCGGTGCCGCCGGCCGAGCCGCCGGCCCAGGAGACCGAGCCCACGTCCTTCTTCAGCTGCTCGACCAGGGACTTCATGTCCTTGTGCGGCGAGGATCCCGGAACCACGATCACCTCGAACTCGCCGGTGAGACGCGCGAGCGGCACGGTCTGGGTCAGGTTGACCGGGCTCTTGTTGGCGATCAGCGCGCCGACCATCACCATGCCGGCGACCATCACGCTGTTCTGGCGGCCCTTCCACTGGTTGACGAACTGCGGCAGGCCGACGGCGCCGCCCGCGCCCGGCACGTTGGTCACCTGGGCGTTGCCGATCTGCTTGTTCGCCTTCAGCACTGCCTCGATCGTGCGGCCGGTCTGGTCCCAGCCGCCGCCGGGCGCGGCCGGCACGAAGATCTGCAGCGTGTCGATGGCCTGGGCCAGCGCCGGGCCGAAGCCCGCGGCGAGCGCGGTCGAGCCTGCGAGCGTGGAAAGCATCATGTCGCGACGGGTAAGCATCAGCGTTTCTCCCTTGGAATTGGGCTGCCCGGGGCCGTTCCGGGGTTCATGGCGCGCCGGCCTTCACCGCCTAGTGAAGCCGATTTGACCGGAAAAGCAAAGCCGGACCATGGGCTAAGGCCGGATCAGGCGAGCTTCGCGCGGACCCAGTCCTGGAACTGGATGACCCCGGTCTCCATCACCGGCGAAAGACGCCCGGTCGCGTAGACGCCGGCGTCCAGGTTGCGCTGGACCTCGCGGCAGATCTGCTTGTCCTCGTCCACGATGGTCAGCGACCAGCGCATCATCTCGTCGCGCCGGCTCCGGGTCTCGGGACTGTCGTCGGTGAACAGGTACCAATAGACGAGCTGCGAGCGCCCCTGGTCGAGCGGCTCAAGACGCACGAGGCTCATGCCCCAGTCGTAGATGTTGAAGAACAGGCCCGGGAACTTCCAGAGCCAGAGGCCGCTCGTCCCTCCTCCGGCTGCCGCCGCGCGGTGGACCTGCACCCCCTCCTCGACCGCGCACTCGACCTCGTATGTGGCCATCCGGATCGCGCGGTTGAGGTCCGGGTGGATCGTCGGCACGTGGTAGCCCTCGGCGTAGTTGTCGCCGTAGGTCTTCCAGTTGACGCCGAGGTCGATGGTCAGCGCCTGGTGGAACTTCATCCGCTCCAGCGGATAGCGCTTCGCGCGCTCGTCGATGCTGCCGAGCCACGTCGCCAGCGGCGGTGTCGCATCGTCGAGGCAGACGAAGGCGAAGCCGCGCCAGGTCTCGACCCGGACCGGGATCAGGCCGAAGGCGTCGAGGTCGATCTCGGCGCCGAAGTCCGGCGTCTTCCGCAGCCGCCCCTCATGGTCGTAGAGCCAGCCGTGATAGCGGCAGCGGAGCACGTCGCAACGCCCCTCGCCGTCCGGCACCATCGCCGCTGCACGGTGGCGGCAGACGTTGTGAAAGGCACGAAGAGCGCCGTCTCGTCCCCTGAGCACGAAGACCGGCCAGCCGGCGACATCGTGCGCCACATAGGACCCGGGCTCGGCGAGCTGGTCGGCCCTGGCGATCAGGTTCCACGATGCGCCGTAGATGGCGCGGCGCTCCCTCTGCCAGAGCGCGGGATCGCCATACCAGCTTGCCGGCAGGGACTCGGGCGCCTGGAGCCTCGCCGCCGTGTCCATGATCTCCTCCGCCTAGGGATTAGGCATTGTCGCGGATCGGCCCGCTCAGCGAAATGCCTACTTGGTCGTCCGAGGTTTTTCCCGTATGTGCGTCGCTTCACGATTCCGAGCCACGCACAGCGCAGCGATGCCCAAGCCCAGATTCTCGCCGAAGACCGATCCGCACATCCTCTACCAGGAAGCCGTCCAGTCGCCCGAGGGCGACATCCGGCTGATCGACCGTCACTACAAGAAGCTGTTCGGTCGCCCGGCCCGCACGTTCCGCGAGGACTTCTGCGGCACCGCCCTTCTGTCCTGCGAGTGGGTGAAGCTGGGCAAGGATCGCCGCGCACTCGGCGTCGATCTCGACGCGCCGACGCTGAAGTGGGGCCGGACGCACAATCTCTCGCAGCTCTCCGACGACCAGCGCGCGCGGATCGAACTCGTCCGCGCCAACGTCCTTGAGATCGCCAGGCCGAAGGTCGACGTCCTCGCGGCGCTGAACTTCTCCTATTGCGTCTTCAAGACGCGGGCGCTGATGCTGGCCTATGTGAAGAACGCGCATCGCTCGCTCAACCGCGACGGCATGCTGTTCATGGACATCTGGGGCGGCAGCGAGTCACAGACCGAACACACGGATCGCCGGCGCATCCCCGGCGGCTATACCTATGTCTGGGAGCAGCGCTCCTTCGACCCGATCTCGTTCCACGCCGACTGCCGCATCCACTTCGAGTTCCCGAACGGCAAGAAGCTCAGGAACGCCTTCACCTACGACTGGCGGATGTGGACGCTGCCGGAACTCAAGGACATCTTCGCGGAAGCCGGATTCAAGGACATCCACGTGCTGTGGGAGACCTCCGACGACAAGGGCCGGGGCACCGGCGTCTTCCGCCGGACCGAGAAGGCTTCGGACGAAGAGAGCTGGATCTCCTGCGTGGTCGGCCGGCGCTGATCAGCCCGCGATCGGCGCCACCGTCGGCTTCGCCACGTCGAGATAGGACTTCGTCGCCAGGAACATCGAGCGGTCGAGGCGGCCGGCGTTGAAGGCGAGCTTGTCGTGGGTCAGGAGATCGGGATCCACGACCAAGGTCAGCTCGTCCGAGAACGAGAACGGCGGCACCGCCCCCATCACGCAGCCGGTCAGGCGGTTCGCTTCCTCAGGCGCAGCCAGCGCCGCCTTCTTGCCGCCGACGGCCCTGGCGATGCCGGCGAAGTCGACGCGGCGGTCGCCGGGCAGGACGGCGAGCACGAACTTCCGGCCGCCGGCGGTCTTGACCGCGACCACCATCGCCTTCGCCGCCTGCGACGGCAGGTTGCCGCGGATCTTGCTGATCTGCTCGCTCCGCCCCTCGGGCTCGTGCTCGATCACGCGGAAGTCGGCCTTATTCTCCTCGAGAAGGGCGAGCAGCCGGTCGAAAACGTCGGCCATCAGGTCATCTCCAGGCGCTTCTTGGCTCTCGGCGGCGGGAAGGCCTTGTCGATCTCCGCCAGGTCCTCCGCCGTCAGCTTGATGTCCAGGGCCGCGACGTTCTGCTTCAGATGCTCGGGCCTCACCGCCTTCGGGATCACGATCGAGTCCGGCTGGCGCAGTCCCCAGGCGAGCGCGACCTGGGCGGCGGTCGCGTCGTGGCGCTTGCCGATCGCGGCCAGCGTCTTGTCGCCGGCGAGCCTCGCCTGGTCGACCGGCGAATAGGCCATGATCGGCACCCGGTGCTTCCGCTGCCACGGCAGCAGGTCGAACTCGATGCCGCGGGCGGCCGGGTTGTAATAGACCTGATTGACCTGGGTCAGCGGGCCGCCGGCGACGCCCCACAGCTCTTCCATGTCGTCGGTGTCGAGGTTGCTGACGCCGTAGTGGCGGATCTTGCCCTCGGCCTTCAGCTTCTGGAACGCCTCCATCGTCTCGGCGAGAGGCTTCCGGTCGCGCCAATGCAGCAGGTAGAGATCGATGCGGTCGGTGCCGAGCCGCTTGAGGCTGCGCTCGCAGGCGACCGGTGTGTTGGCCTTGCCGGCGTTGTGCGGATAGATCTTGGAGACGAGGAACACTTCGTTCCGGCGGCCGGCGATCGCCTCGCCGATCATCTTCTCCGAGCCGCCCTCGGCATACATCTCGGCGGTGTCGATCAAGGTCATGCCGAGATCGATCGCGGTGCGGACCGCGGTGATCTCCTTGGACTTGTCGCCGCCGCGCTCGCCCATCTTCCAGGTGCCGAGCCCGAGCGCCGGCACCTTCTCGCCGCAGGGAAGCTGGACCGTCCTCACTTCTTCTTCGCCCTGTCCTTGGGCTTCCGGGTCTTCGCCCAGCGCCTGGTGAAGAACAGCTCGCCGTCGATCCTGATGTCCGTCTGGATCGAGAGTTCCTGCGTGGTCGCGATCACCGTGGTTTCCGTCACGGTCTTGGAGACCGGCCGCTGAATCGTCGCCGTCTGCTTGGCGACCGACCGGGCGAGGCCGGGCCGGGTCTTCTGCACCGACACGCGATAGACGTGATGGTTGATCATCGTCGTCTCGGCATCGAGCTTCTGCGTCTCCTCGCGGTCGCCGACCAACGTGACCACGTCGTTGGAGAGGTCGCGGTCGATCGACCAGCGCTGCCAACCGCCGAGATCGCCGGGACCTTTCAGCATATCCGCCTGGATCGGCCCCCAGTTCGGCACGCGCGGCTTCGCCGGCCTGGCCGTCGGGACGACCAGCTTCGTTCCGGCATGTCGCAGCGTGATCGAAGAGTTCTCGTTCGGCCAGATCCGCGGGAAATCCGCGAGCGCGACCGACAGCCGGAGCCGATGCCCGGGCGCCAGGCGATAGGCTGTCGGCCTGAGCACGATGTCGATCGCGGACCTCCCGGCGTCGATCTCCTTCCATCCCATCGTGATCATGGTCGAGCGGCCGTTCGGCGCGACGTCGGCCAGCTTGACCGAGACCGTCGCCGGCGCGGTCGCATCCAGGTCGAGCGTCGCCGTGGCAGCACCGAGAACGTCGAGCGCTCCGTCGAGCCGCTCGCCGGTGATCGCCAGCGACTGCGCATCGTCGCGGCTCTGGTCCCAGGGCCGAGATTGCGCGAGCCCGCTCGACCACGGATCCCAGGCGATGGACTCCGCACCGACGGTCGGGTCCGCGTCGTAAGTCGTCTTGCCCTTGCCCGAAGACTTGCCGAGCGTCAGGTCGTCGGAGACCTTGAGCGTGGTGCTCTTCGCCCGCGCGAGCGGCCAGCCGTCCTCGTGACGCCACTCGGCCTCGTGGCCCTGGACATGGAGGAAGACCGGCGGCTCGTCCTCGACGCCGTTCTTGGTGCCCTTGAGCCAGCGGTCGAACCAGCGCTCCATCTCGCGCAAGGCCGCGCACGGGCCGTCGAGCGCCAGATCGGGGAAGGCGTGCTTCCACGGTCCCATCATCAGCCGTTTCGGCGCCTTGATCGCCAGGTAGTCGGTGATCGTGTCCTCGGCGTAGAGGTCGCGCCAGCCGCAGATGTTGAAGGTCGGTGCCTTGATCTTCGTCATGTCGGCGGCACGCGAGTCCCAGTACTTGCCGCGTCCCGTGTGTTCCCACCAGTCCATGATCCAGGGCGGATTGTTCTTCAAGCGCTCACGCCAGATCTCGGCCCAGCGTCCCTCCTTGTCCTGGTGCAGCGGCGGCATCAGGTTCCAGCCGATCATGCGCGGACCCCAGTCGGCGTCGCACCAGAAGCCGGTGCGCACGTCGCGGATCTGCAGGAAGCCCCGCCTGATGTCGGCGGTCGCGTGGATCGGGACGATCGCCGCCAGCGACTTCGGCCTGGTCGCCGCGACCGACAGCGAGGTGATGCCCGGATAGCTGACGCCCCACATGCCGACCTTGCCGGTGCACCAGCTTTGCCTGGCGATCCACTCGACCGCCTCGTGCCCGTCCTTCGCCTCCTGGGCCGCCATCGGCTCGGCGGCGATGCCTTCCGAGCTTCCGAGGCCGCGGATGTCCATCGACAGGCAGGCATAGCCCTTTGCGACCATGTGACGATTGAAGGCGTCGACCGTGGTGCGGCCGCCGCGGCCATCCTTGTGATACGGCCCGTAGTTGATCAGTGCCGGGAACGGGCCGCCGTTCTTCGGCCGGTACAGGTCGGCTGCCAGGCGCACGCCATCGGACATCGGAATCAGCAGATTCCGCTCGATCACCATGTCGGTCATCACCACCCCCAGATTGGATCGGTATCAGTCGCCGGTTTCGGAACGCGGCACGGCAAGCGCCAGCGCGTTCGCCACGAGCACGCAGGCGCCGAGGAAGTAGAAGACGGCATGAAGACCATAGGCATCCGCGATCAGACCGCCGATCGGCGGCGTGATCGCGGTCAGCGTCGACTGGGTCCCGAACATGGCGCTGGTCATGGTCGCCGCCAGCGCCGGCGGCGTGCGGTCCATCAGCCAGCTGTGGATCACCGGGCGCATCGCGTACATGCAGAAGCCCAGGATCGAGATCGCGGCGACGAAGACCGTCGCGTCCGAGATGAAGGTGAGGCCGAGCACCAGGACCGTCGTGCTGCTCATGCCGGCGAGCACGATCGGCCGCCGGCCGATACGATCCGAGAGCACACCGGCAATAGGCGCCGCGATGATGCCGCCGATCTGCAGCAGCATCAGCGCCATGCCCATCCAGAAGGGGTTCAGCTTCAGCTCGTCGGCGAGGAAGAGCGGCAGGAAGACCAGAAGGCCGCCCTGCATCATCGAGCGCATGCCGGCCATCAGGCAGAGCGACCAGACCTCGCGCTTGCGGAAGGCGGCGATGGTATTGCCGATATAGGTGCGGAAGTCGGTCTTCTTGGCCTCCGCCTTGGCCACGGTGTCGCCGCCGTTCAGCACGATCAGCAGCAGCGCCGCGACGACCACGCCGGTGATCGCATTGAGCTCGGCGGTCGCGTGCCAGGTCATCGTCAGCATCAGCCAGCCGGCGAAGAGCGGCGCCACCGCGTCGCCGACATTGGCACCGAGCGCGTGGATCGACAGCGCGTAGCCGCGGTTCTTCGGCAGATGGCCGGAGAGATAGGCGATCGCCGCCGGATGCCAGAGCATGTTGGTCGCGCCGATCAGCGTCACCGCCGCCGCGATCGCCAGATAGCTCGAGGTGAATCCGACGAAGAACAGCCCCGCCGCACCGCCGACCAGGGCGATCGCCTGGATCAGGATGCGACGGCCGGTCAGGTCGACGACACTGCCGCTCGGCACGTTGGCGAGCGCGGACGCGACGTAGAAGCAGGTCACCAGCAGGCCTGCCTCGGTGTAGCTGAGGCCGAGGTCGCGGGTGATGAACGGCAGGACGAGATAGAAGGTCGCGGCGATCCAGTGGGTGGCGCCGTGGCCGAGGCTCACCAGGATGACGGGGATCTGGACTTCACGGCTGCGGAGCGATGCAGCGGGCGCGGTCATCGCGCTACTTCACCTTGATCAGGTCGCCGCTCTTCGCCGACTTGCCGATGGCCTCGAAGCAGCCGACGCCGTGGACCACGTCGTCGAGCGGCACCGGATAGGGAACGCCGCGGTTGACCGCGGCGGCGAAGGCTTCGAGCTCGGCGCGTTCCTTGTTCACGGACGGGAAGTTCCGCGTCTTCGGCTGGCCGTCGACCAGGCAGACAGTGAGCTCGGTCTCACCCTTGAGCTCGGCCCAGCCCTTCGAGCCGTAGACGGTGAGCCGCTGCGCCGGCGCGGTCGCCTGCAGGCAGGCGAGGTATCCGGACATCTTGTTCTTGAAGCGGAAGAGCATGCTGGTGGTGTCGTCGAGCGGCACGTCGAGGACCAGGCGGAAGCTCGATACCTGGATCGTGGCGATCGGCCCGACCAGATAGATCATCATGTCGACCGTGTGGATGCCGCTGCCGCCCATGCCGCCGGCAGGACTCTCGGTCGGATCGGCGCGCCACATGCCCTTGCGATAGCGGAAGCCGCCCGGCCCGGAGGTATTTCCTTCCAGGTGCAGGATGGTTCCGAGCGCGCCGTCATCGATCAGGCGCTTCATCTCGTGAAGCGATGGCAGGAAGCGCCGGTTATGCCCGGCAGCGAGGACGACACCCGCCTTCTTCGCCGCCGCCACCGCCTTGACCGCGCTGTCGCGGGTGATCGTCACGGGCTTGTCGACGAAGATGTGCTTCTTGGCCTTGGCGGCCGCCATGATCTGCGCCGCATGAACGGAATGCGGGGTAGCCAGCACGACGGCATCGACCTTGGGATCGGCCAGCGCCGCCTCGTAGTCGGAATCGAGCGGGAAGCCATGATCGGCAGCGAAGGTCGCCGCACTCCGAGGCGTCCGCGTGACACCGCGCACGAAGCGAATCTTGTCGCTCTTGCCCTGGACCGAGTTGACCAGGGTCTGTCCCCAGCGCCCCAGCCCCACGATCGCACACCTGACCATGAGACGTCCCCCCGAGGCCGGAGACCCGGCCATCTCCCCAGTCTCGCACCTTTCCGTTGGACATTCAACGGCTTGCAGGGTGAAGTGCGGGAACTACGTCCTTCGCAACAGCCGAGAGTAACCCGTGGCCACGCCCCTTGCCCGCAGACTTCGAGACCTCGGGATCGTGCTCGGGAACCTCCAGCCGGGCGCGCGCAACGCGATCAGCGACGTGCCCGGCGTCGCGGTCGGTCATGCCACCCTGAAGGGTGGCGACATCAACACCGGCGTCACCGCGATCCTTCCGCATGGCGGAAATGTCTTCCGCGACAAGGTGATGGCGACCTCGGTGGTCTTCAACGGCTTCGGCAAGACGACCGGCCTCGTCCAGGTCGACGAACTCGGCGCGATCGAGACGCCGATCCTGCTGACCAATACGCTCAGCGTCGGCACTGCCGCCGAGGCGCTGGTGCGATACAAGCTCCGCCGCAACCCCGAGATCGGCACAACGACCGGCACGGTCAATCCGGTCGTCGGCGAATGCAATGACAGTTTTTTGAATGATATTCGTGGATTACACGTTAAGTCTTCACATGTAGATGAAGCGATCGCGGCGGCGTCGGCGGACTTCGCGCAAGGTGCCGTCGGGGGCGGGACCGGCATGACCGCCTACGGCCTCAAGGGCGGCATCGGCTCCGCCTCGCGACAGATGAGGCTAGACGGGACGACCTGTCATCTGGGGGTCCTGGTCCTCGCCAACTTCGGCAAGCCGGACGATCTGACTATCGGCGGCCGGCCGATCGGCAAGCGGATCGCGGAGGCTAAGAAGGCCAAGGGCGCGCCCGACCAGGGCTCGATCATCATCGTGCTGGCGACCGACCTGCCCGCCAGCGAGCGCCAGCTCCTCAGGATCGCCCGGCGCACCTCGATCGGCCTCGGCCGCACCGGCTCGCATCTCGGGCACGGCTCGGGCGACCTCTGCATCGCCTTCACCACCGCCAACCGGATCGACCACAACGAGCGAAAAGCCATGATTTCATGGCAGGCGCTGGCCGAACCTCGGATCGATATCGCCTTCCGCGCCGCGGTCGAGGCGACCGAGGAAGCGGTGATCGAGGCGATGCTGGCCGCCGACCCGATGGTCGGACGCGACGGCAACCGGCGGGAGTCGCTCCGCGACTACCTGCACCTGCTCTAGGAGAGGATCATGACGAGGATCGTCGGCGTATCGGGGAGCCTGCGTCGAGGCTCGTACAATTCCGGGCTGCTGGCCGCGGCCAAGGACGTGCTGCCCTCCGGCGTCACGCTCGAGATCGCGACGATCCGGGGCATCCCCCTCTACGACGGCGATGCCGAGGCCGTCGACGGCATCCCCGAGGCCGTGACGACGCTGAAGAATGCGATCGCCTCGGCCGACGGGCTCCTGCTCTCGACGCCCGAGTACAACAACGGCATCCCGGGCGTGTTCAAGAACGCGATCGACTGGGCGTCGCGCCCCACGGCCGACATTGCCAAGGTGTTCGGCAGCAAGCCCGTCGCGCTGATGGGTACCTCGCCCGGCAACTTCGGCACCGTTCTCTCGCAGAGCGCGTGGCTGCCGGTGCTGCGCACGCTCGGGACCGATCTCTGGAACGGCGGCCGGCTGATGGTGCCGCAGGCGGGCAAGGCCTTCGACGCCGAGGGCAAGCTCACCGACGACGCCACCCGAGAGCGCCTGAGGAAGTTCCTCGCCGGCTTCTCCGCCTTCATCCAGGGGAAGTGAGATGGCCGAAGCCTCGACCCTCGTCGCCAAGACGAAGGCCTCGATCGGCACCACCGACTACGCGGTCTCGATCCAGGCTGGCCACCATGCGCTGGTCGCCGACGAGCACGCGGCGCTCGGCGGCAAGGATGCCGGTCCGGCTCCCTTCGCCCTCCTGCTCTCCGGCCTCGGCGCCTGCACCGCGATCACGCTCCGGATGTACGCGAAGCGGAAGGAGTGGCCGCTGGAGGCGGTCGATGTCGACCTCCGCTACCTCAAGACCGGGGACGCGGCGCGGATCGAGCGTTTCCTGACGCTGAAGGGGCCGCTCACGGACGAGCAGAAGGTGCGGTTCGCCGACATCGCCGAGCGCACGCCGGTGACGCTGGCGATCAAGGGCGGCGTGCCGATCAAGACCGAGCTGCGCTGAGCCCGAAGATCTCGCGGAAGGCCTGCTGGCCTTTCGGCGTGACGCTCACCGCGCGCGTGCCCTCGCTGCGGCGGATCCAGCCCCTGTCGAAGCAGTGGGCGCAGAGCGCCGCGCCGAGCGCGCCAGCGAGGTGCGGGCGGCGCTCGCTCCAGTCGAGGCACGGCCGGCAGAGAAGCCGGACGCCGCGCTTGTCGGGACGTGGGACCAGAGCCTCGATATCGATGCCGAGCTTGCCGAGCAACGCCATGCCAGAGTCGGTCATCACGCCGGCGTCGCTGGCGAGCACGATATGGCCGCCGGCGACCATCGCGTCGGCGAGGTCGACGCCGAGGCGGCCGGCGAGATGGTCGTAGCAGGTCCGTGCCGCCCGCAGCGCCGCGTCCCTAGGCCCGACGACGATCGGCTTCCGGCTCGAGGCTGCCTCGGAGGCGACCTGCATGATGCTCTCCATCATGCGCGCAACGGCCGGCGTGGCGAGGCGGTGATAGCGGTGCCTACCCTGCACCGCGACCGCGATCAGGCCAGCCTCGGCGAGCCGTGCGAGGTGACCGCTCGCGGTCTGCGGGGTAACGCCCGCAGCGCGCGCCAGCTCGGATGCGGTCAGCGCGCGGCCGTCCATCAGCGCATGCAGCATGACCGCCCGGGCCGGATCTCCGGCGAGCGTCGCGACTTCGGCGAAAGCGGCGTTTGTGGCCATCGCGATGATCCTCGTGCGAGTCCCGGCCCAGGCTAGGGGCGGCGCCTCGCCTCACGCTTCGGTCGCCACCGTAACATCGCGGGCCGCTTCGCGCGCACGCTCGGCGCATGTCCCATCCCCCCTTCTACGGCTGGCGGGTCGTCGCCGGAGCCTTCGTTCTCGCCGTCTTCGGCTGGGGCATCGGTTTCTACGGGCCGCCGGTCTATCTGCACGCCGTCCGCGAGGCGCACGGCTGGCCGGTATCGCTGGTCTCCGCCGCCGTCACCGTGCACTTCCTCGTCGGCGCCGTGGTGGTCGCCAACCTGCCGGCGCTCTACCGGCGCTTCGGCCTGCCGGCCGTCACCAAGGCAGGCGCGCTGTCACTCGGCCTCGGCGTCCTTGGCTGGGCCGCGGCGGCGACGCCGTGGCAGCTCTTCGCCGCGACCTTGTTGAGCGGCGCCGGCTGGGTCGCGATGGGCGCCGCGGCCGTCAACGCGATCGTCTCGCCCTGGTTCGTCCGGAACCGCCCGGCGGCGCTAGCGACCGCCTACAATGGCGCCAGCATCGGCGGCGTGATCTTCTCGCCGCTCTGGGTCGTTGCCATCGACGCCCTCGGCTTCCCGGTCGCCGCGGCGGCGATCTGCACCGCGATGGCGGTCGCGATCTGGCTGCTCGCCGGTCGCGTGTTCTCGCGAACGCCCGAGCAAATGGGACAGTCATCCGACGGAGACGCCTCCGGCGTCGCTGCCGCCCCCGTCACCTTGTCGTCGGTGAGGCCCCTGCCCGGCCGCGCGCTTTGGCGCGACCCTCGGTTCGTCACGCTCGCCCTCGGCATGGCACTCGGCCTCTTCGCCCAGATCGGGCTGATCGCGCACCTCTTCTCGCTGCTGGTGCCGGCGCTGGGTGCACAGGCGGCGGGAATCGCGACCGGGGTCGCGACGGCCGCAGCGATCGGTGGACGTACCCTGGTCGGGTGGCTGATGCCGGCAGGCGCCGACCGCAGGCTCGTGGCCTCGGCGAGCTATACGGTGCAGATCGCCGGCTCGATCGCCCTTCTCGTCGCCGCCGGCGACAACGTCGCTCTGCTGATCCTCGGCGTCGTCCTCTTCGGCGCCGGCATCGGTAACGCGACTTCGCTGCCGCCGCTGATCGCCCAAGTCGAGTTCGCAAGGGAGGACGTGGGCCGCGTCGTGGCGCTGATCGTCGCCATCGGCCAGGGCACCTACGCCTTCGCGCCGGCGGCCTTCGGCCTCGTCCGCGAGCTCTTGCCGTCGCCGGTCCTGTTCATGCTCGCCGCCGCGATCCAGGGTCTGGCGATCGCGGCTCTCTTCGCCGGTCGCCGGAGACCCTACTTGGTACGCGCGACGTAGACGCCGTCCCAACCCTCTTCCGGAGGCAGTCGCCGGTACTCCCCGATGCGCTCGGCATAGAGGTCCCACAGCGTCGCCAGGTCCGGCGCCATAGCGCATGCCCGGTCGAGCGCGGCCGACGCCTCGTCCCAGCGCCCGGTCCGGTACGCCGCCAGCATCTCGGCCTGCGCCGCCTCCAGCGCGCGATGCGTCTCGTCCGGCGCCGCGGCGCGAAGCGCGTAGATGCGGACGGCCTCGGCCTTGCCCTTGACCGCGATCAGGTCGAGCTCGAGGAAGGCGAAGCCGCGGGCAGCCGCCATCGTCGCCTCGCCGACGACGATGTCGACGCCGTAGGTCTTCGACTGGCCCTCGAGGCGTGAGGCCAGGTTGACCGCATCGCCCAGGACGGAATAATCGAAGCGCTGGTCGGAGCCCATGTTGCCGACCACGGCGACGCCGGAATTGAGGCCGATGCCGATCGCCAGCGGCATGAAGCGCCGCCCCTCTTTCTCCGCCTCCGCCTTCAGGCGTTCGTTGAGCTGGACGAGCTCGCTCCGCATCGCGAGCGCCGCGCGGCAGGCGTTGACCGAATGCTCTGCATCGTCGATCGGCGCATTCCAGAACGCCATGATGCAGTCGCCCATGTACTTGTCGATGGTGCCGCGGCTGGCGAGGATCCGGTCGGTCATCGGCGTCAGGAACTGGTTGATGAGCCGGGTCAGCGCCTGCGGGTCGCTCTTGTAACCTT
>JAEULB010000030.1 GCA_016792585.1 Rhodospirillaceae bacterium | reverse complement strand
GATGCCGGGGCGGTTGTGCGGCGAGACGGTGGACGCGGAAGGCAAGCGGGGCTTCGTCCTGACGCTCTCGACCCGCGAACAGCATATCCGCCGTGAGAAGGCGACCTCGAACATCTGCACCAATGCCGGCCTCTGCGCGCTCGCCTTCTGCATCCACATGACGCTCCTGGGCGAGGTGGGCCTGAAGCAGCTGGCGGCGATCAACCACGCCAAGGCGGTGCAGCTCGCCGACAAGCTCGCCGGGGTTCTCGGCGTCACGGTGATCAACCAGTCGTTCTTCAACGAGTTCACGGTGAAGCTGCCGAAGCCGGCTTCCGGCGTCGTCGATCGCCTCGCGGCGAAGCGCATCCTTGCCGGCGTGCCGGTATCGCGCCTGCTGCCGGGCGATGCGTCTGTCGCCAACCTGCTGCTGGTCGCCGCGACCGAGACCAATACCGATCAAGACATGGACGCGCTTGCGGGTGCGCTCCGGGAGGATCTGCGATGAGCGACTGGAGCAAGGCCGTCAGCGCCGGCTTCAAGGCCGACGGCACCGGACCCACCGGCAGCCGCGGCCTGCAGATGGAAGAGTCGCTGAGCTTCGAGCAGGACGCACCCGGCCGCACCGGCGTCGACCTGCCGGCACCGGCCAAGGTCAAGGACCGCCTCGGCGGCCACGGCCGCAAGGGCGACATCGGGCTTCCCGGCCTCTCGGAGCCGCAGGTGGTGCGCCACTTCACGCGGCTCTCGCAGAAGAACTATGCGATCGACGCCGGGCTCTACCCGCTGGGCTCGTGCACGATGAAGCACAACCCGCGGCTCAACGAGAAGATGGCCCGCCTGCCGGGCTTCGGCGACCTGCACCCGCTGGCGCCCGAGTCCGCGGTGCAGGGCGCGCTCGAGCTGCTCGACACCCTGGCGCACTGGCTGAAGACGCTGACCAACATGCCGGCCGTGGCGCTGTCGCCGGCGGCCGGCGCGCATGGCGAGCTCTGCGGCATGCTCTGCATCAAGGCGGCGCTCGAGGCCAAGGGCGAGGCGCGCAACCGCGTGCTGGTGCCTGAGTCGGCACACGGCACCAACCCGGCGACGGCGGCTTCGATCGGCTTCACCGTCGAGGCGGTGCCGGCCAAGGCCGACGGCAAGGTCGACGTCGAGGCGTTCAAGGCCAAGCTTGGCTCCGACGTCGCCGCGATCATGATCACCAACCCGAATACCTGCGGGCTGTTCGAGACGGAGATCTCGGCGCTGGCGGACGCGGTGCATGCGGCCGGCGGATATCTCTACTGCGACGGCGCCAACTTCAACGCGATCGTCGGCCGCGTGCGGCCCGGCGATCTCGGCGTCGATGCGATGCACATCAACCTGCACAAGACTTTCTCGACCCCGCATGGCGGCGGCGGCCCGGGCTCCGGCCCGGTCGTGCTGTCGAAGGCGCTGGCGCCGTTCGCGCCCGTGCCCTTCGTCGTGCACGGCAAGGACGGCTTCAGGCTGGTGGAGACGAAGCCGGCATCGGGCGAGGGATCGCAGGCGTTCGGCCGTCTCAAGGTCTTCCACGGCCAGATGGGCATGTTCGTCCGCGCCGTCGCCTACATGATGAGCCACGGCTCGGACGGCCTCGCGCAGGTGGCCGAGGACGCGGTGCTCAATGCAAACTACATCCTCGCCCGCTGCAAGGACCTGATGACACCGGCCTTCCCCGGCTATTGCATGCACGAGGCGCTGTTCGACGATCGCTTCCTCAAGGACACCGGTGTCACCACGCTCGACTTCGCCAAGGCGCTGATCGATGCCGGCTACCACCCGATGACGGTCTACTTCCCGCTCATCGTCCACGGCGCGATGTTGATCGAGCCGACCGAGACCGAGAGCAAGGACGCGCTCGACGCGTTCATCGCGACGCTCCGGGCGCTGGCCGAGAAGTCGAAGGTCGACGCCCAGTCCTTCGCCGACGCACCGAAGCTGACCCCACGCCGCCGCCTCGACGAGACCGGTGCTGCCCGCAAGCCGATCCTTCGCTGGCGACCGGAGACGGTGACGAGCCAGGCGGCCGACTAGCCGTTCGAAACCTGTCGTAGTCCCCTCCAACCCTCCTCCAGTCCTGGGGGAGGGTTTTTCTTTTGCGGTAGGCTCGAGCCCGCCCATTGTGGGCATCGGCTTTCTCTGTCACATAACTGTCAAAATCTCGGGGAGGGCGCATGGCGACGGTCAGGCTGACGATGGCGGAGGCGCTGGTGCGCTTCCTGATCAATCAGTCGGTCGAGATCAGCGGCAAGAGCCAGCCGATCTTCGGCGGCGTCTTCGCGATCTTCGGCCACGGCAACGTCGCCGGAATCGGCCACGCGCTCGAAGCCGAGAAGAAGCGCCTGCCGACGCTCCGCGCGCATAACGAGCAGGCGATGGCTTTGTCGGCGATCGCCTATGCCAAGACCCATGCGCGCCGCCGGATGATGGCCTGCACCACCTCGATCGGGCCGGGTGCCACCAACATGATCACGGCCGCGGCGGTGGCGCATGTGAACCGCCTGCCAGTGCTGTTCCTTCCCGGCGACGTCTTCGTCAGCCGCCGGCCCGACCCGGTGCTGCAGCAGGTCGAAGACTTCTCCGATCTCACCGTCTCGGCCAACGATTGCTTCCGCCCGGTCTCGCGCCTGTTCGATCGCATCGTCAGGCCCGAGCAGATCCTGGTGGCGTTGCCGCAGGCGATGCGCGTGCTGACCGATCCGGCCGAGTGCGGGCCGGTGACGCTGGCGCTGCCGCAGGACGTGCAGACCGAAAGCTTCGACTACCCGGTCGAGTTCTTCCGCCCGCGCACCTGGCGCGGACGCGCGGCCGAACCCGATGCCGAGGAGCTGGCGGAGGCAGCGGCCGCGATCGCCAAATCGAAGCGGCCGCTGATCCTCGCCGGCGGCGGCGTGAAATACGCGCTGGCGGAGAAGGCCCTCGCGCGTTTCGCCGAGATCCATGGCGTGCCCGTGACCGAGACCCAGGCCGGCAAGGGCAGCCTCGCCTACGACCATCCGCTGAATGCCGGCGCCATCGGCGTCACCGGCACCGAGGCGGCGAACGACCTCGCCCGTGACGCGGACCTCGTGATCGCCGTCGGCTCGCGTCTCGCCGACTTCCCGACCGGCAGCCGCGCGCTGTTCCCGCAGGCCGGGCTGATCCAGCTCAACGTCGGTGCCTTCGACGCGGCGAAGCATGGCGCCTTGCCATTGGTCGCAGATGCCGGAAAGGGTCTCGCCGCGCTCGACCGCGCGCTCAGGTCCTGGTCGGCATCGTCCGCCTGGACCGCGCGCACGAAGAAGCTCGCCAAGCAGTGGATCAAGACGACCGAGTCCGCGACCGCGCCGCGCAAGGGGAAGGCCAGCGACGCCGAGGTTCTGGGCGCGGTCGACCGCGCGGCGAAGCGCAAGAAGAGCATCATGGTCTGCGCCGCGGGCGGCCTGCCGGGCGAGCTGCACAAGCTCTGGCGCGCGGCGGACTCGACCGAATACCACCTCGAATACGGCTATTCCTGCATGGGCTACGAGATTGCCGGCGGTCTCGGCGCCAAGCTGGCGAAGCCGGAGCGCGAGGTCTTCGTCATGGTCGGCGACGGCAGCTACCTGATGATGAACTCCGAGATTGCGACCTCGGTGCAGCTCGGTGCGAAGCTGACGGTCGTCGTGCTCGACAACAAGGGCTTCGGCTGCATCGCGCGCCTGCAGAAGGCGACCGGCGGGGCGCCGCACAACAACCTGTTCCCGGCGTCGGCGCCCTGGGTCGACTTCGCCGCGCATGCGCGCGCGCTCGGCGCCGATGCGGTCAAGGTGCGCTCGATCGCCGAGCTCGACTTCGCGCTCGACGCGGCGGCCTCGAAGAAGAAGACCCAGGTGATCGTGATCGATACCGATCCCTGGAAGACCACCGCCGAAGGCGGCGCCTGGTGGGACGTCGCCGTCCACGACGCGCCGCGCGACACGACCCGCAAGGACGTATTGAAGAATTACGAGAAGGCGCGGAAGCGCCAGAAGCTGGGAGCTTAGAGGAAAGCATCATGGCAAGGATCGGCATCAACCCGCTCACCTGGACCAACGACGACATGCCCGAGCTCGGCGCCGAGACGCCGCTCGAGACCTGTCTCAATGAGGCGAAACAGGCGGGCTACGACGGCATGGAGCTCGGCAACAAGTTCCCGCGCGATCCCAATGTGCTGAAGCCGATCCTCGCCAAGCACGGGCTCGGCCTCGCGTCCGGCTGGTACTCCGCGAAGCTGCTGGAGCGCTCGGCCAAAGACGAGATCGCCGCGGTGCAGGGGCATTTGAAGCTGCTGAAGGCGCTCAAGGCGCCGGCGATGGTCTTCGCCGAGGTCACCGGCTGCGTGCATGGCGACCGCAAGACGCCGGTCACACGCCGCCCGAAGCTGAGCGAGGATCAGTGGAAGACGCTGACCCAGCGCATGACTGAGGTCGGCAAGTATCTCGCCGGCGAGGGCTGCCCGATCGCCTATCACCATCACATGGGAACGGTGATCGAGACCGAGGCCGAGATCGACCGGCTGGTGGCCGAAACGGCCAAGGAAGTCGGGCTGCTGCTCGACACCGGGCATCTGACCTATGCCGGCGGCGATGCGATCGCGGTGGCGAAGCGCCACGCCGACCGCATCAATCACGTCCACTGCAAGGACATCCGCCCGGCGGTCCTCAAGCAGTCGAAGGCCAACGATTCCAGCTTTCTCGACTCGGTGCTCGCCGGTGTCTTCACTGTGCCCGGCGACGGCTCGATCGACTACCCGGCCGTGCTCGCGGCGCTGAAGCCCGCGAACTATTCAGGCTGGTTCGTGGTCGAGGCCGAGCAGGATCCGGCCAAGGCCCATCCGCTGACCTACGCGAAGAAAGGCCACGAATACCTTCGCCCGTTGACGAAGGCATTGGGGTTCTAGGCGGTAGTGCGCACCCGGCCGGGCCTCGCTTTTTGATGGAAAGACCGCGGCAGTCGCGTTCGCGCTAGTCAGGCGCGGCGGGCGTGCTAGCGTTTTCGCGCTCAAGCCTTTCCGTCCACATCTGCAACGCGGGGCCCGCCATGAAAGCAAGACTGCTTCACCTCCTGGCCGGCGCGGCCGTTATTGCTGCGCCCTGGCTTTCACCGAATGCTGCCGTCGCACAAACGAATGTGCTCCGGGTCGTGCCGATCGCCGACCTCAAGATCATCGACCCGATCTGGACCTCGACCTCGATCACGTTGAACCACGCGAACATGGTCTACGACACCCTGTTCGCGCTGAATGCGAAGCTCGAGCCGAAACCCCAGATGGTCGAGGACTACAAGGTGAGCGCCGACGGGCTCACCTACACTTTCACTCTCCGACCCGGCCTGAAATGGCACGACGGTTCGCCGGTGACGGCCGCCGACTGTGTGGCCTCGGTCAAGCGGTGGATGAGCAAGGACAGCCGCGGCGTGCTGGTGGCGGGATTCACCGCCTCCGTCACCGCCGACAACGCCACGACCTTCACCTGGAAGCTGAAGGAGCCTTTCGGCCAGCTTCCGGCGAGCCTGGCCAAGATCGCATCGTACTCGGCCTACATGATGCCAGAGCGCATCGCCTCGACGCCGGCAACGACGCAGATCGACGATCCTACCGGCTCCGGCGCCTACATGTTCGACAAGGCGCAGTGGGTGCCCGGCGTGAAGGCGGTCTACAAGAAGTTCACCGGCTACGTGCCGCGCTCAGAGCCGTCCGACATGGCGGCTGGCGCGCGCCTTGCCAAGGTCGACACGGTCGAGTGGATCGTGCTGCCCGACCCGGCGGTCGCGACCGCGGCGCTCGCCCGAGGCGAGGTCGACTTCATCGACCAGCCGAAGGCGGACCTGCTGCCGGTCATGCGCCGGAACCCGGACCTGGTGGTCAAGGTCAACGATCCGCTGGGCTCGATGTACATCATTCGCCCGAACCACCTGCATCCGCCGTTCAACAATCCGAAGGCGCGCGAGGCGCTGGTGGCGCTGACCGACCAGACCGAATTCATGCAGGCGGTCGGCGGGGATCCGGAGCTCTATCGCACCTGCGACTCCTTCATGTTCTGCGGCACGCCCAGCTACTCCACGGCAGGTCGCGTTAAGGCGAACACCAAACCCGACCTCGACAAGGCGAAAAGGTTGTTCGAGGAGGCCGGCTACAAGGGCGAGCCGATCATCATGCTGAACCCGGCCGACACGGTGTACTCGCCGGCGGCCCAGCTGATGGCGCAGAACCTGAAGAAGATCGGGCTCAACGTCACGCTCGACACGATGGATCCAGGCACCCATTCCCAGCGCCGCGAGAGCAAGGCGGTGCCGGGCCAGGGCGGCTGGAGCCTGATCGCGTCCTACTGGGAAGGCACCCTGATCAACCCGATCGACTACCCGGTGATCAACGGCGCCTGCGAGAAGGCCTGGGTCGGCTGGCCCTGCAATCCCGAGGTCGAGCGGCTGCGTCTCGCCTGGGCCAAGGAGGCCGACCCGGCGAAGCAGAAGGCCATTCTCGACCAGCTGCACACCCAGATCGCCGACAACGTGATGATGGTGCCGCTGGGTCAGCGCGCCACCGTCGTCGCGTTCCGAAAGAACGTGACCGGCGTGATCTCCTCGCCAGTGCTGCTGCTCTGGAACATCACCAAGAGCTGATCGTGGTTACGGCGGCTCCCTCGGGAGCCGCCGCTTCTTCTCGGGAGGTTTGGATGTTCGATCTGGTCATCGCCAACGGCACGATTGTCGACGGCACCGGCAAGGATGGCTACAAGGGAGATGTCGGCATCACCGGCGAGACCATCGCCGCGATCGGCGATCTCTCCAAAGCCGAGACCAAGCGCCGGATCGACGCGACCGGCCACACCGTGTCGCCCGGCTTCATCGACACCCACACGCATTCCGAAGGCGCGCTGCTGGTCGACCCGCAGCATGCCAACGGCATCCGCCAGGGCATCACCACCGAGTTCCTCGGCATCGACGGCATGTCATATGCGCCACTGTCCGCCTACAACTTCAAGACCTACCGGCACTGGCTCGGCGGGCTTCTCGGCGACCCGCCGGAAGACCTCGACATGCACAGCGTCGCCGCTTTCAAGCGCCACTATCACAAGAGGGTCGCGATCAACACCGCCTACTTCGTGCCGCACGCGACGGTGCGTCTGCAGGCGCTGGGGTTCCACGACAAGCCGCTGACCGGCGAGGCGCTCGAGACCGCGAAGAAGCTGACCCGCGAGGGGCTGGAGCAGGGCGCGATCGGCTTCACCACCGGCGGCAAGTACTACCCCGGCCCGTGGGGCGACACCGAGGAGATCGTCGAGCTGGTGAAGCTCGTGCGCGAGGCCGGCAAGGTCTACATGTGCGAACCGCGCAAGAACGTCGTCGCCCGTGCCCATGGCGGCGGCGGTGTGCTCGAAGGCATGGAGGTGGCGCGGCGCACCGGCGCCAAGCTGCATTTCGCGCATTACCGCACCCAGCCGGAAAGCGCCGGCAACATCCCGGCGATCATGGACCCGATCGACGGCGTGCGCACCGCGCAGTCCGACGTCACTTTCGACATCTATCCCTATCCGTCGGGAAGCTCGATCGCGGTCAGCCTGCTGCCGGCCTTCGCCCAGGAGGATGGGCCAAAGGCGATCCTCAAGCGGCTCCACGATCCGTCCGAGCGGAAGAAGATCGTTCAGTTTCTCGACCATGACGAGAAGCAGATGCTCGCGACGATCATCCTGGGATACATGCCGATGGCGCCCGAGATGGAGGGGACGAGGCTGACCGACCTCGCGGCCAGGCGCGGCCGCACGCCCGGCGAGGCGCTCTGCGAGGTGCTGATCGAACAGAACCTCAAGGTCGGCCATGTCGGCGCGCCGCCGGAGAGCCAGGCAACCCGCCAGCAGATGGACCGGGACTTCATGCAGCTGGTGGCGCGGCCCGACTACATGGTCTGCAGCGACATCACGCCGGCAGGCCGCTTCCCGCATCCGCGCAGCTATGGGGCCTTCCCGCGCTTCCTGGGCAGGCTCCGCCGCGATATCGGCGGCCTCTCGCTTGAGGAGATGGTGCACCGGATGACTGGCCGCCCGGCCGAGCGCTTCGGCCTCAAGGGCCGCGGCAGGATCGAGAAGGGCGCCTTTGCGGATATCGCCGTCTTCGACGCGGCGACGATCAATGACACCTCGACCTACGAGAACCCGCGTCAGTTCCCGATTGGCATCCCCTACGTCATCGTCAACGGCCAGGTCGCCGTCGACAATGAGCGCTGCACCGGCGTCTACGCCGGGCAGGCGATCTAGAGGATCAGCCCCGCACCATCTTGAACGGCCGCGCCGCCTCGAAGGCGGCGGATGCCCTGAGGATCAGGTCTTCCCGGAACATCGGGCCGACGATGTGGAGGCCGATGGGAAGCCCATCGACGAACCCTGCCGGGCAGG
This sequence comes from Rhodospirillaceae bacterium, assembly GCA_016792585.1. GTDB lineage: Bacteria > Pseudomonadota > Alphaproteobacteria > SHVZ01 > SHVZ01 > SHVZ01. The sequence goes on along the minus strand of JAEULB010000030.1, from coordinate 76,842 downwards.
ACGCAGCCGGCTGACGCGTCATGTTGAACGGCCAGGTGAACGGCGACCAGTGCAGCCAGGTCGGGAACCTCGCCTTGTCCGGTGTCACGATGCCGGCATCGAATGCCGTGATCGGCATGGTCGGTGTCACCAGCAGATCGTACTTGTTGTGGAACAGCTTCATCGTCCGCGCCATGTCGAGGCGCACGTCCTGCGCGGCGATGAAATCGGTTGCCGGAATGCCCAGGCCCGAGACGCTGCACTCGAGCAGCGCCGGCTCCATCAGCTTGATCTGTTCCGGCGACATCCTGGTCAGCCGCTTGGCGTTGGAGGCGCGCCAGATGATGTCGATCGCCCAGGCCGGGTCGGGGAAACCCGGATCGGCCGCCTCGACGATCGCGCCGGCATCCGAGAGAACTGTCACCGACTTGGCGATCGCGTCGGCGATCCGCGGATCGACGACCTTGATGTAGCCGAGGTTCGGGCTGAAGCCGATCTTGAGGCCCTTCACGCCCTTCTTGAGCTCGGCGACGTAGTCGATGTCCTGCGGCGGGATCGCGAAGGGATCACGCTCGTCCGGCTTGGCGATCACGTTCAGCATCGCCGCAGTGCAGGCAACCGTGCGCCCCAAGGGTCCGTGCACCGACATGTCGCCGACGCCGGCCGCCGCCGGGGTCGAGACGCGGCCATAGCTCGGCTTGATGCCGAAGACGCCGGAGAAGGCGCAAGGCATGCGGATCGAGCCGCCGCCGTCGCCGCCGGTCGCGATCGGCCCGATGCCGGTCGAGACCGAGACCGCCGCACCGCCGGAGGAGCCGCCCGAGCCCTTGCTCTCGTCCCACGGGTTGCGCGTGATGCCCGACAGCGGGCTGTCGGTCATGCCCTTCCAGCCGAACTCCGGCGTCGTCGTCTTGCCGAAGAAGACGCCGCCGGCCTCGCGCAGCCTGGCGGTCATCGGTCCGTCGAAATCGACCGGCGTGCTCGGGGTCGTCATGCTGCCGACGCGGAAGGGCCAACCGATCACCGCATTGGTGTCTTTCAGCGGGATCGGTACGCCGTCGAAGGAGCCTTTCGGGGTTCCCTTCTGCCAGCGGGCTTCGGACTCGCGCGCCATCTTCCTGCCCGTCTCCTTGTCGATCAGGCAGAACGGGTTGAGGCGCGGCTGCACCTCGTCGAGGCGCTTGCACGAGGCTTCCAGCGCCTCGACCGGCGACAGGGTCTTGGCTCGAAAAGCGGCGACCATCTCGGCGACGGTCATCGCGGTGGAGTCGGTCGCGGGCATGGCGTCGTCCTTTAGCTGGGGAGTATCTCCGACAGCGCCTGGATCAGGCGATCGACCTCGGCGTCGTCGTTGTAGTGGGCGAAGCTGATGCGGATCACGCCCTCGACACCGAGCGCATCGACGCAGCGCTTCGCATAGAAGTGGCCGTGGCCGACCGCGATCTTGCGGTCGAAAAGCGCCTTGGCGACTTCGGTCGAGGTCTTGCCCGCGACCGTGAAACAGATGATCGGCGCGCGGGCGCCGTCCTCGCCGATCAGCCGCACGCTCTTCCGGCTCTTCAGGAAATCGACGATGCGGGCGCCCAGCTTCCTCTCATGATCCTCGATCAGCTTGAAGACGCGCGCGTAGCGGGTGCGGGGCGAATTGTCGCCGGAGCCGAAGTGATGCTTGTAGAGCAGGTCGAGATAGTCGCCGGTGCCGCCGAGGCCGGCCACCAGCTCGTAGGTGAGGCCGCCGGGATTGAGCGTCTGCGGCACAGTGGTGAGGAAGTCGTGCGCCTGCGGCCTGGCGCGCTTCGCCAGGTCCGGGTGGACCCAGAGGATGCCGAGATGGGTCCCGAAGATCTTGTAGGCCGAGCAGGCATAGGCATCCACGCCGAGCGCGCGAACGTCGATGAGGTGGTGCGGCGCATAGCCGACGCCGTCGACGATGGTGAGCGCGCCGACCTTCTTCGCGCGTTGTGCCACGGCGGCCACGTCGTTGACGGAGCCGACGACGTTGGAGCAATGGGTCACGCAGACGAGCTTGGTCTTCGCGGACAGCAGCTTGTCGAGATCGGCCAGACGAAGCTCGCCGGTCTTCCGGTCGATCTGCCACTCGCGGATCACGAGGCCGAACTCCGAAAGCCTTCTCCAGGCCCCGACATTGGCCTCGTGGTCCTGGTCGGTGACGATCACCTCGTCGCCCGGCTGGAACAGCGGCCGGAGCGCATGCGAGAGCACGTAGAAGTTCAGCGTCGTCGAGGGACCGAGCACGATCTCCTCGGGCTCGACGCCGAGCAGGTCGGCGGCGAGGCGCTTTCCGTCGGCGATCTTCTGGCGCGAGACCCGCGAGGGTGCTGAGTCGTAGGAGGGCTGCGCGAAGCTGTGGCTGACGAAGTCGATCAGGCGCTTCCTGACCGGCTCGGGCACCAGGCTGCCGCCGGCATTCTCGAAGAAGGCGGTTCCGTCCGCAAGCTGCGGGAACTGGCGCCGCACGAAGGCGACGTCGAGAGTCGGAGAGGTCATCTTGGGCGGCGTTTCCTCGAAGGCGGGGCGAGGCGCTCTTGAGGCCGACCTCGCCCGCTCAGCCGCCCGAAGTCAGTACGGATGCTTGGCGTGGAAGGCTTGGACGCCCTTCTCGTACAAGCGATACACCATCGGCTCGAAGTGCTCCAGCGGCAGGTAGTCGTACTTGCCGAAGCAGTTCATGTCGTAGTGCTCGCAGAACCGCATCGCCGCCTCGAAATACGGATGGCCGCGATACTTCTCGCAGGCCTTCGTGTCGAACTTCGAATGGTCGCGGAACGACAGCTGGAAGATCTGGTGGTTGGCGACCACCCAGTGCAGCTCGTCGGAAACGTAGTAGCGGAGCGCGTCGCCGGCGAGCTTGTCGTGGTTATACGGATTGAGGTCCTGGCAGAGGTCGTGCAGCAGCGCCGCGACGATGTACTCCTCGGTCTCGCCGTTCTTCAGCGCGCGGGTGGCGCACTGCAGCGAGTGCTCGTAGTTGTTGATCTGCCAGCCGTGGTTCGGCACGTCCTTCTGCGAGCGCAGCAGGTCGATCACCGGACGCCCGGCATTCTTCTGGATCGCCTCCCGGCCGAGCTTGGTGACGTATTCCCAGTCTTCCGCCGTCGCTTCGCGGAAGGAGGTGGCCTTGACCGTGCGCTGGCCTTCGATGGTGTCCATGGACCCGAGCTCCCCGGAGAATTTCGTTTTGGAAACGTAGCCGGTTCCGGGGAGGTTGGCTAGGCGGCGGCGTCCTCGACGGGATGGAAGCTCTCGATCCGGAGCTCCTGCAGCGTGATGTCCTCGGCGGTACCCAGCGTGGCGATGGTCGAGAGCAGCCGCAGAGGCCCCGTCGGCGACCGGAGCTCGACCGGCACCACGAGGCCGACCTGGGCGCCGTCCAGCTCGCGGGGGTCGGGGCCGGGCACCCCCGGATAGCCCATGACCTCGCCGAGCAGGGCACGGCGGCCGGCGTCGCCGTCGCGCAGGACCTCGCGCCTGGCGCGGGCCAGCACCGCCCGCGTCGTCTCCTCCCAGTTGATCACGATCCGCCGGGCGCCCTCGGGCCGGCAGAGCATGCGGAGGATGTTGGGGCGGGGCTTGCTCGTCAGGACCAGCGGCGGCAGGGGAGCATGCCCATCGGGCAGCAGCGCATTGACCATCCCGGCATAGGCGGTGTTGGCCATCACGACGTCCCAGCCGGCGTCGAAGGCGACCGCCGGATAGGGCTCGTGGCGCCTGAGGATCATGCGGACGGCCGAGAGGATCTCGGCCATCTCCGGCGCGTCCATCGCGGTCTCGCGATATACGGGGGCATAGCCCGCCGCCAACAGCAGGTTGTTGCGGTCGCGGAGCGGGACGGCCAGGACGCCGCAGAGCCGGAGCACCATGTCGCGGCTGGGCCTGGTGCGGCCGGTCTCGACGAAGCTCAGGTGGCGAGAGGAGATGCCGCTTTCCAGGGCGAGGTCGAGCTGGCTCATCCGCCGGCCCTTGCGCCAGCGCTGGATCAGCCCGCCGATGGCCGGCGCCCGGCTGGAATGGGTGTCGGTGCGAGGGGTCATACGGGTCAAGGTAGCGGCGCCGCAGCATCCCGGCCATTACCTCGGAGGTAGGCGTTTCGGCGCTCGTTGCCGGGGGCCGGCCGGCGGGGTATGACGACGCCCGACCCATGAGCCTCGACGAACCCACCTTCGAGCGCCTCGCCAACGAGACGCTGAAATACCTCCTCGGCGCGATCGAGGAAGCGCTGGGCGACCACCTCGACATCGACCTCGAGGGCGGCATCCTGACCATCCGGCTCGAAGCCGGCGGCATCTACGTGATCAACCGGCAGGGCCCGACCCGCCAGATCTGGCTGGCCTCGCCGGCCTCGGGCGCCTGGCACTTCGACTTCCGCGAGGGGCCGGGCAAGGCCGCCCGCTGGGTCCCGACCAAGGGCGGGACGACGCTGGCGGGCCTGCTCGCCGGCGAGCTCACGGCCGCGACCGGCGACACGCTGACCCTCGATTGAACGCTCCTTAAGTGGCCGCCCCGATCGATCGCCCGAAGAGCCGGAATTTCGGCGCGCTGCGCCCGCTCTGGCCGTTCGTCCGCCCCTATCTGCCGCGCCTCGTCGGTGCCGGCTTCTTCCTGCTGGTCGCGGCGGGAACCGTGCTCGGCCTCGGCTGGGCGCTCCGCCACCTGATCGACGACGGCCTTGCCGGCGGCAACGCCGAGCTGCTCGATCGCACCGTGATCGCGCTCTTCGGCGTCGTCGTGGTCGCCGCGTTCGCGACCTTCGGACGCTTCTATCTCGTCACCTGGATCGGCGAGCGGATCGTCGCGGATCTCCGGCGCGCGGTGTATGCGCGGGTACTGGCGCTCAGCCCCGGCTTCTACGAAGTGACGCGGACCGCCGAGATCATCACGCGGCTGACCACCGACACCACACTGGTGCAGACGGTGGTCGGATCCTCCGCCTCGGTCACGCTGCGCAACACGCTGATCGTGATCGGCGCCACTGTGATGATGGCGATCACCAGCACCAAGCTGACCTTGATGGCGCTGGCGATCATCCCGCTGGTGCTGGTGCCGATCCTGGCCTTCGGCCGCCGCGTCCGGCACTTGAGCCGCGAGAGCCAGGACCGCGTCGCCGATGTCGGCGCCTATGTCGACGAGAGCCTGGGCGCGATCCGCACCGTCCAGGCCTTCACCCACGAGGATCTCGACCGCAGCCGCTTCGCCACGCGGGTCGAGGGCGCCTTCGACGTCGCGATCCGTCGCACCTCGATGCGCGCGATCCTGACCGCGATCGTGATTCTGCTGGTCTTCGGGTCGGTGGCCCTCGTGCTGTGGATCGGCGGCCACGACATGCTCGCCGGCAAGATCTCGCCGGGCGCGCTGTCGTCCTTCGTCTTCTACGCGATCCTCGCCGCCTCCTCGGCCGGCGCGATCTCGGAGGTGATCGGCGACCTGCAGCGTGCCGCCGGCGCGATGGAACGGATCATCGAGCTGCTGCAGACCGAGCCCGTGGTGAAGGCTCCACCGTCGCCCGTGGCGCTGCCGGTGCCGCCGCAAGGCCGCGTCGCGTTCGAGGGCGTTCGCTTCCACTATCCGTCGCGGCCCGACCGGGCGGCGCTGGAAGGCCTCTCCTTCGAGGTGAAATCGGGCGAGCGCGTGGCCCTGGTCGGCCCGTCCGGCGCCGGCAAGACCACGGTCTTCCAACTCCTGCTGCGTTTCTATGATCCAGATGCCGGCGTCGTTCGTCTCGACGGCGTGCCGCTTGAGGCCGCCGACCCCAGGGACGTGCGCGGGCGCATCAGCCTGGTGCCGCAGGAGCCGGTGATCTTCTCGGCCGATGCCTGGGAGAACATCCGCTACGGGCGGCCCGAAGCGACGGACGCCGAGGTCCGCGCCGCCGCGGTCGCGGCGCATGCGGCCGAGTTCCTCGACCGGTTGCCCGAGGGATTCAAGACCTTCCTCGGCGAGAAGGGCGTGCGGCTTTCCGGCGGCCAGCGCCAGCGCCTCGCGATCGCGCGCGCGATCCTCCGCGACGCGCCGGTGCTGCTGCTCGACGAGGCGACCAGCGCGCTGGATGCCGAGAGCGAGCGGGCCGTCCAGGATGCGCTCGACAAGCTGATGGCCGGCCGCACCACGCTGGTGATCGCGCACCGGCTTGCCACCGTGCAGAAGGCCGACCGCATCATCGTGATCGACCAGGGCCGCGCGGTCGCCACCGGGACCCACGACGAGCTGGTGAGCCAAGGCGGTCTCTACGCGCGCCTCGCGGCGCTGCAGTTCGACCGGCCCAGGCTCGAGGCGGCTGCCGGCTAGACCCCGGCGACCGTCTCCTCGATCAGCCACGCGACCACGCGCTTCAGCGCCTCCGCCGGCTTCGCGCCGGACGCGATCGCCTCCCGATAGACCTGGCGCTGGCGATCGGCCGAGGTGCCGCGATCGAGGATGGCCCGCGCATGGGCGACCTCCGCCTCGCAGCCGAAATGCGCCGCGTCGGGGGCGACCAGCTCGATGATCTCCTCGAGCAGGTCGCGATAGGGCACGACCACGCCCTTGCCGAAATCGACCATGCCTTCGTCGTGGCCGTAGCGCTGCGCCCGCCAGCGGTTCTCGTAGACCAGCATCCGCGCATAGATGCGCCAGCGCTGGTTCGACCTCCGGAGCCGCCACAGCATCCTGAGCAGGCAGCGATAAAGCGCGGCGATCGCGAGCCCGTCGTCGAGCCGGGTGCAGACGTCGGTGACACGCATCTCGAGCGTCGGGAAGCGGGCGGAGGGCCTTATGTCCCACCAGAACTTGCTCGCGTCCTCGATCAGGCCGGCCTGCACCAGGATCTGCACGTGGCGCTGGTATTCGCTCCAGCTGGCGAAGACCTCGGGAAGGCCGGTGCGCGGCAGCTCCTGGAAGACGCTGATGCGGTAGGACTTGAGGCCGGTGTCCTCGCCGCGCCAGAACGGCGACGAGGTCGAGAGTGCCAGCAGGTGCGGCAGGAAGTAGGCGACCTGGCTCATCAGGTCGATGCGCAGGTCCTCGTCCTCGATGCCGACATGGACATGCATGCCGCAGATCACGAGGCGCCGGGCGACGCCCTGGAGATCGCGGGCAAGCTGGACGTAGCGTTCGCGCTCGCTGTGCTTGACGTCGCCCCAGTCGGCGAAAGGATGGGTCGAGGCCGCGATCGGCGCGAGCCCGTGCTCGCCGGCGAGCTCGGCCACCGTTCGGCGAAGCTCGACCAGCTCGCGCCGCGCCTCGGCGAGGGTCGAGCACTTGCGGGTCGCGACCTCGATCTGGGACTTGAGGAACTCGGGCATCGCCCGCTCGCCGAGGCGCTGCTGGGCGGCCGCCAGCATCGCCGGCGGCGGCTCGAACGCGAGCACGCCGCTCGCGCGCTCGACCAAGTGGTACTCTTCCTCGATGCCGAGAGTGAAGCTCGGTTCGGCGGGCATGGGCGAGACGCTAACAGAAGCCCGTCGGCTGTCGCCACCCGCCTTCGCTCGCCCGCTTAATCCTTTGTTAACCGCATCCGGAGAGCCTTGTAGCGTAAGAGGAATAATGCGTCGCTTCGTGCGAATCGTTGACTGGATCGACCGACACCTGGCCGCCCGGCAGCGGACGTCGCTGGGCGTGCTCGGCCTGGTCGTGGTGCTGGGCGTCCTGATGGGCGCGATCGTCACCGCCACCTGGCTTCGCCAGGGTGCGATCGCGGACCAACGGGTCCGCCTCGACGACGTCGCCACGGTGCTGGCCCAGCACGCGTCCCGCACCACCGACAGTGTCGACCTGGTCCTCGGCATCCTTGCCGAGCGCATCGTCGGCGGCATGCCCGAGATCCGTCAGGATGCCGAGGAGCTGCGCCAGCTCCTGCGCGACCACATCGCCGCCCAGCCCTATATCCGGTCGGTCCTCTACCTGGATCCGAACGGCGTCGGCCGTGGCGACTCGGATGCCGTGCCGCCGCGTCCGATCGACGCCTCCGACCGACCCTACTTCATCCATCACGTCGACCGGCCGGGACGCGAGCTCTACATCGGCACGCCGGTCTGGAGCCGCGTCTCCGATCAGTGGACCGTGGTCTTGAGCCGGCGCGTGCAGTCGGCCGACGGGACCTTCCATGGTGTCGTTGCGGCCGGCCTCGATCCCGGCGTCTTCTCCGATCTCTACCGCGACCTTTCGATCGGCAGCACGAGCACGATGTCGCTGATGCGGAGCGACGAGGTCCTGATCGCCCGTCATCCGCTCGGCAATGCGCCGATGGCATCTCCGGTCTCGATCGAGGCCGAGATGGACCAGCGCCGCGTGGTCTCGGCAGCGCGGACCGTCGATCGCTATCCGCTCATCGTGATGATCACGATGCCGCTCAAGGCCGCGCTCGCCGGTTGGGAGCACCAGGTCACGGTGATCGGCGGCGCCACGCTGGTGATCCTCGTTTTCACTGGGGCGATCGGCTTCTTCCTGCTGGACCAGTCCGGTCGGCTGGAGCGGACGGTCGGTGCGCTCGCCTCCGCCCGCGACGAGGCGATCCGCGCACGGCTCCGCGAGGAAGACGCCGGCCGCGCCAAGTCCGCCTTCCTTGCCAACACCAGCCACGAGCTGAGGACACCGCTCAATGCCATCCTCGGGTTCTCGGAAGTCCTCCGCGACGGCCATGTCGGCATCCTCGAGCCGAAGCAACGCGGGTATGCGGCCAGCATCCACGATGCCGGGACCCACCTGCTGGGCCTGATCAGCGACCTCCTCGACATGGCGAAGATCGAGGCGCGCGAGCTGCAGCTGCGCGAGGCCGCCGTCGATCTCGCCGACATCGTCACGGACGGCATCAAGCTCACCTCCGGCCGCGCCGCCGACCGCGGGATCGTCATCGTTCCGAAGGCCGATCAGCGCCCGGTCGTGATCCGCGGCGACGCCCAGAGGCTCCGCCAGATCACGCTCAACCTGCTCTCGAACGCGATCAAGTTCACCCCGGCGGGCGGGCGCGTCTGGATCGAGGCCGAGATCGATCCGGGCGGCCGGCCGACGCTGGTCGTCAGCGACACCGGCATCGGCATGACGCCCGAGGAGATCCAGGTCGCGCTGACGCCGTTCCGGCAGGTCGAGAGCGCGCTGACGCGCAATCACGAGGGCACCGGGCTGGGCCTCCCGATCGTCAAGGCGCTGGTCGACCTGCACGGCGGATACCTGAAGCTCGAAAGCGAGCGCGGGGTGGGCACGCGGGCGACGGTGAGCCTGCCGGCTTCGCGGCTGGTCGCCGTCCCGCCGGACGAGGTCAGAGCGGCAGCCGGGTAGCGTTCGTTCCCGGCGCTTGTCAAAGCCGCCGGTACCGCCCACTCTCGGCCGCGACAAGCCTGGAGGCCCGATGTTTCAGCCCGACCTGCTCAAGGGAAAGCGCATCCTCATCACCGGCGGCGGCAGCGGGCTCGGCAAGAGCATGGGCCGGCGCTTCGTCGAGCTCGGCGCCGAGTTGCTGATCTGCGGCCGGCGCCAGGAGGTGCTGGCGGAGACCGCGGCCGAGCTCAAGATCGGCAACCGCGCCGTCGGCACGCACTCGATCGACATCCGCGACGCGGAAGCGGTCGAGAAGATGATGGACTGGGCCTTCGCCGACGGCCCGATCGACGTGCTGGTCAACAACGCCGCCGGCAACTTCATCGCCAAGACCGAGACGCTGTCGCACCGCGCGGTCGATTCCGTTCTCAATATCGTGCTCCACGGAACCACCTACGTCACGCTCGCCGCCGGCAGGCGCTGGATCGCCTCGGGCCACAAGGGCACGGTGCTCTCGATCCTCGCCACATATGCCTGGACCGGCTCGCCGTATGTGGTGCCGAGCGCGATGGCGAAGGCCGGCGTCCTGGCGCTGATGCAGAGCCTCGCGGTCGAATGGGGCGGGAAGGGCATCCGCACGGTCTCGATCGCACCCGGTCCGTTCCCGACCAAGGGCGCCTGGGACCGGCTGGTGCCGCCGTCGATGGTCGACGCGTGGGAAAAGGCCGGGCCGATGAAGCGGGTCGGCGAGCATATCGAGCTCGCGAACCTCGCCAGCTACCTCGTCTCCGACATGGCGGCCTACATCAACGGCGACTGCATCACGATCGACGGCGGCCGCTGGCTGCAGGGCGCCTCGATGTTCCACCACCTGTCCCAGCTCAGCGAAGAGCAGTGGGCGGCGATGCGCCCGAAGAAGGCCTAGCGCCGCTCCGGGAACAGGCCGAGCAGGCCTTCCTTGCTGGCGGATGCGACGCCGCGCTCGGTGACGAGGCCGGTCACCAGGCGGGCGGGGGTCACGTCGAAGCCGTAGTTCACGACCGGCGAGCCGTCCGGGATCACCTGAACCGTGGCGATGGCGCCGTCGGCGGTGCGGCCGGTGACCTTCGACACTTCCGCCCCGTCGCGCTCCTCGATCGGCACTTCCTTGACGCCATTCTTGAGCGTCCAGTCGATCGTCGGCGAGGGCAGGCAGACATAGAACGGCACGCCGTTGTCCTTGGCCGCCAGCGCCTTCAGGTATGTCCCGATCTTGTTGCAGACGTCGCCTTCCGAGGTCGTGCGGTCGGTTCCGACGAAGCAGAGATCGACCTGGCCGTGCTGCATCAGGTGGCCGCCGGTGTTGTCGACGATCACGGTGTGGTTCACGCCGTGGTTGTTCAGCTCCCAGGCGGTCAGGCCCGCGCCCTGGTTGCGCGGCCTGGTCTCGTCGACCCAGACATGGATCGGGATGCCGGCCTCGTGCGCGAGGTAGATCGGCGCGGTCGCCGTGCCCCAGTCGACGGTGGCGAGCCAGCCGGCGTTGCAATGGGTCAGGATGTTGACGGTCTTTCCCGGCTTTCGTGCCGCGGCCTTGCGGATCAGGTCGAGCCCGTGGCTCCCGATCGAGCGGTTGATCGCCACATCCTCGTCGCAGATCTCCGCGGCGCGCGTCCAGGCGGCGGCCGCACGATCCTTCGGCGGCAACGGCGCCATGAGCGCGCGAACATCGTCGAGCGCCCAGCGAAGGTTGATCGCGGTCGGACGGGTCGCCAGCAGCACGTCATAGGCGCGATCTAGGCCGGCGTCCGAGGCGTCGGCCTTGAGCGCCAGCGCCATGCCATAGGCGGCGGTCGCGCCGATCAGCGGCGCGCCGCGGATCAGCATGGCGCGGATCGCGTGCGCCGCTTCGTCCAGCGTCTCGAGCCGCGTGGTGACGAAGTCATGGGGCAGCCTGGTCTGGTCGATGACCTCGACCGCCTGGCCGTCCGCGCTCGGCCAGATCGTCCGCCGGTGAACGCTGCCGACCTTCATGGGATGCTCCTCGGCCTCGAAAGGCCGCGACCATAAGCGCCGCCGCGTGGCGGTGCAATCCGTCAGGACATGCGCGAGGTGGTCTGCTCGGAGACTTCGCCGGTCATCGCGTAGGGCGTGGTGAAGGCGACCACGAAGCGCGGCTGGCCGGCATCGTCGGCGAAGGGCATCAGCAGGCGTTCGAGCAGGGCGACGGTCCGCATCTGAACCGGCCGGTGGACGGTGTAGAGCGGCCGGCCGAGCTCCAGGCAGCGGTCGTACTTGGCGATGAAGAACGGGACAACCGGGCCGGCGACTTCGCGCAGCCGCTGGCCGGTGAGGTCGCGGCCGAATTGCTCCGCCGCCTTGGTCCCGTACAGGCGATAGAGATAGTCGCCGTCGTCCAGCCGCTCCAGGATCATCAGCGTGCCGAGGGCCTGGAGATGGTCGAGGGGATCGAAATCGCGCTTGGCCGGCAGCGCCGCCGAGCCGCGCTTCATCAGCCAATAGCGATGGAGTTCGTGGATCCGGGGGTTGGCGACGGTATCGGCGGTGATCTCGGTGGTTTCCCGGTACCGGATCCCGGCCAGTTCTTCCGTCAGTTCGTCGGTCAACGCGCGGGGCCCCTCCTTAGGGTCATGCCGGGCGCAAGTCGGCACCCCCTATCGACTTAACCCGAGAAGCTTTATTCCCGCTTAACGCCGACGCGTCAGACCTTGAACCTGGGGTCGAACCAGTCCCGGAGAGAGTCGCCGAACAGGTTGAATGCGAAGACCGCGAAGCTGATCGCCAGGCCCGGGAACAGGATCATCCAGGGCGCCTCGCGGTAGAAGTCCGAGGCGTTGCCCGACAGCATCAGGCCCCAGGCCGGCGTCGGCTCGGTGACGCCGAGGCCGAGGAAAGAGAGCGACGCTTCCAGCAGGATCGCCTGGGCGATGTAGGCGGTAAGCATGATCAGGTATGGGGCGGCGACGTTCGGCGCCATGTGCCGGAAGATGATGCGGCTGTTGCTGTAGCCGGCGGCGCGGGCGGCATCGACGTAGGGCATCTCGCGGACCGAGAGTGCGGCCGCGCGGATTACGCGCTCGACCTTGGGCAGGATCGGGATCGCGATCGCGACGATCAGGTTCACGTCGACCCCGCCGATCACGAACTTGCCCAGCATCGCGACGACCACCAGGGCGAGAACGATCAGCGGGAAGGACAGCACGACGTCGACCAGTCCCTGGGTCACCAGGTCGATCTTGCCGCCGAAATAGGCCGAGGCGACGCCGAGCGCCGCCCCCAGCGTGCAGCCGAAGAAGGACGACAGGAACCCGATCACCAGCGCCGTGCGCGCGCCGTAGACGACGCGCGAGAAGATGTCGCGGCCGAAGGCGTCGGTGCCGAACCAGTGCTCGAGACTGGGCGGTGCCAGCATCGCGCCGAAGTCGAGCGCGACCGGGTCGTAGGGCGCCACCCACGGCGCGAACAGGCCGGCGCCGATCATCACGACGATGACGACGAAGGCGATGGCACCCAGCGGCTGCGCGACGGTGAAGGCGAGCACCGGATGGCGGCGCTTCGGCAGCGCGTAGGTGATGAGCGGCGCCGCGGTCATCAGTAGCGGATCCGGGGATCGAGTGCCGCGTAGAGCACGTCGACGATCAGATTGACGGCGATGAAGATCGTCGCGATCAGCATCACCATGGTCTGGATCAGCGTGAAGTCGTTGCGCGAGACCGCCTGCACGAACAGCTTGCCGATGCCGTTCAGGTTGAACACCTGCTCGGTGACGACGAGCCCGCCGATCAGGAAGGCGAACTCGAGGCCGATCACGGTGATCGCGGGCAGCAGCGCGTTCCGCATCGCATGGCGCGAGACCACGAGGCGCTCGTAGACGCCCTTGGCGCGGGCGGTGCGGATGTAGTCCTCCTTCATCACCTCGATGATCGAGGAGCGCACCATCCGCGCCACCACCGCGGCGTAGCGATATCCCACGGCCATCGCCGGCCAGATCAGCTGCGAGAGATTGGCGATCGGATCGACGTAGATGGGCGTGTAGGTGATCGGCGGCAGCCAGTTGAAGAAGCTGAGCAGCGACAGGATCACCAGCATGCCGAGCCAGAATGACGGCACGGCGAGGCCGGCGATCGTGAATAGTCGTATGACGTAGTCTATCCAGGTGTCGCGGAAGAGTGCCGACAAGGTGCCCAACGGTATCGCGATCAGGACGGCGATGATTGAGGCCATGATCGCAACCTCGATAGAAAGCTCGATCCGCGCGGCGATCTCCTCGGTCACCGGCCGGTCGGTCCACATCGACTTGCCGAAGTCGAAGGTCGCCATGCCCTTCATCCAGTCGGCGAACTGCGCCGGCAGCGGCTTGTCGAGGCCCATGCGCTTGCGCTCGGCCTCCAGCGTCTCGGCCGAGACCGTGCCGCCGTCGCCGCGCAGCTTCACCTCGACGATGTCGCCGGGCACCACGCGCAGCAGGAAGAAGATCAGCACCGCGACGCCGAACAGCGTCGGCACCATCATCAGCGTGCGGTTGGCGAGATAGGAGATCATCTTTGGGTGAAGCGCCCTCGCCCCGGGTGGAGCGAGGGCGTTCCGGTTCCGCCTATTGGTTCAGCCAGACGTTGACCAGGTCCTGGCCGAGATTGTGGCTCGGCGACATCTGCCAGCCCATGACGGCCTTGTTGGTCGCCACAATGCGGTGCCACCAGAGCAGCGGCACCTGGTAGGCCTGATTCAGCATGCGCGCCTCGAACTGGCGGATGAAGCCGACCCGCTCGGCGTCGCTCGCCGCGCGGTTCTGCTTCTCGTAGAGGCCGTCGAGCTCGCGGTCGATCGCCCGCGAGCGGTTCTCCGGCGCCTTGTCGAACGAGACGTACTTGGCCAGCGCCAGGCTCGGCTCGTCCATGAACAGGTTGGAGAAGTCGATCGCCACCTCGTAGTTGCCGGCGTTCAGAGCGGCGAGATAGGGCGAGGTCTCCATCTGCTTGTGCTGGACTTCGACGCCGATCTGGCGCCACTGGTCGACCACGTAGATGCCGGCAGGGGTGTAGGGCTGCGCGATCGTGCGGTTGATCAGCTCGAACTTGAGGTTCGGCACACCGGCTTCGGCCAGCAGCTTCCTGGCCTCCGCCCGGTTGGCGGCGATGTCCTTGCCGAAGCCCGGGAACTTGACCAGGTCGGCCTCGGGCGTCGCCATCGGCGAGCCCGGACGCAGGAGACCGCCGACCGCGCGCAGCGTCGAGGTGCGCGACAGGCCCTGGCTTCCGCCCCAGCGGTCGAGCGCCAGCGACAGCGCCCGCCGGACGCGGACGTCGTCGAACGGCTTCTTCTCGGTGTTGAAGGCGATCAGGATGTTGAGCACCCAGCTCGACTCCTCGATCCGGACCTTGTCGCCCATGCCCTGGACGAGGCGGTCGCGCTCGGCCGGCGAGACCGAGCGGAACTCGCCCATCACCTGGCCGCCCTGCAGCGCGTTCAGCATCGCCGCCGGCTGCAGGATGAAGACGCCCTTGAAGCCGTCGAGATAGGGGCGGTCGGGGAGGAAGTACTTGTCGTTCTTGACGCCGGCGACGTGGCTGCCCTTGACGTGCTCGGTGAACTTGAAGGCGCCGGTTCCCATGACCTGCTTGGTCGGGAAGGCCGGATCGTCCTTCAGCTTCGCCGCCGAGTAGACGCAGTTCCAGGGGCTGGCGAAGTGCTCGAGCATCGCCGGGTTCACCGCCGACAGCTTGAACACCACGGTGGTCGGATCCGGCGTGTCGATCGTCTCGATGTCGGCGAAGGTCGCCTTGCGGGTCGAGACCACGCCGGTCGGAGGGTTGCGCAGCCGATCGTAGGTGGCCTTGATGTCGGCCGAGCTGAACGGCGAGCCGTCGTGCCAGGTGACGTTGTTGCGGAGCTTGAAGGTGTAGGTCTTCTTGTCGGGCGAGATCGTCCAGCTCTCGGCGAGATCGCCCATCACCTTCGGGTAGGCCGCGAGGTCGAACTTGAGCAGCGTCGAGTAGAATGGCGCGAGGAAGTGGAGCCCCGCATAGGTGTCGGTCGCCGAGCAGTCGTACGTCGGGGTTTCGGCGCCGATCGCATAGACCAGCGTGCCGCCCCTCTTCGGTGCTTGCGCGGAGGCGGTCGCCGGCAATGCCAGCAGGGCCGCGAGTCCGATGTAGGCAAGTGCTTTCATCACATCCTCCCTCAGAGTCTGATGCAGGCGGCGAGTTGGTTCGGTCGAACTTCACGAAGCTCCGGCACGATGTGCCGGCAGTCCTCGACGGCCTTGGGGCAGCGGGTATGGAACACGCAGCCCGTCGGCGGATTCAAGGGCGATGGTAGCTCGCCCGTAAGCGCCCGGGGAGCTCGCGAGCGCTCGATCAGGGGATCCGGCACCGGTGCCGCATCGAGCAGCGCCTGGGTATAGGGATGCTGCGGCGCGGCATAGAGCGTGTCGCGGTCGGCGACCTCCATGATCCGGCCGAGATACATCACGGCGACGCGATGCGAGATGTGGCGGACCACCGCCAAGTCGTGGGCGATGAACAGGAATGTCAGCCCGTAGCGGCGCTGCAGGTCTTCCAGGAGATTGATGATCTGGCCCTGGATCGAAACGTCGAGGGCCGAGACCGGCTCGTCGCAGACGATGAACGAAGGTTCAAGTGCGAGCGCGCGGGCGATGCCGACGCGCTGGCGCTGGCCGCCGGAGAGCTCGTGCGGGTAGCGCTCGGCCATGTAGGGGAAGAGGCCGACCTGGGTCAGCAGCTCGCCGACCCGCTCCTTCACGCGCCTGGAATCGGGCTCGAGCCTATAGACCGACAGCGGCTCGCCGATGATCTCGCCGACGCTCATGCGCGGGTTCAGCGACGAGAACGGATCCTGGAAGATCACCTGGATCTGGCGGCGGAGCTTCTGCATCTCCCCGCCGGCGGCGCGCCCGAGGTCCTGGCCGTCGTAGCGGATCTCGCCTGCGGTCGGATCGTCGAGCCTGAGCACGACGCGGCCTATCGTGGTCTTGCCGCAGCCGGATTCGCCGACGAGGCCCAGCGTCTCGCCGCGCGCGATCGTGAAGGAGACGTCGTTGACCGCCTTCACCGTCCTGGTGTCGCCGCCGAGAAGGCCGCGGGCCGGCACCTTGAAGTGCTTCGCCAGGTGCTCGACCTCGAGAAGGGTCGGCTGCGCCGACAGGTCGACGGCCGGCACGACGGCCGCGGCCGATGTCGCGGCGGCAGCCAGCGGCAGCTCGCGGGCGCGGTGGCAGGCGGAAAGATGATCCCCGTCGACCGGCGCCAGCGGCGGCTCGGTCGCGCAGATCTCGATCCGGTAGGGACAGCGCTCCGCGAAGCGGCAGCCGGTCGGCGGCTTCAGCAGGTTCGGCGGCAGGCCTTCGATGGTCTCCAGCCGCTGACCGCGCGGACGGTCGAGGCGCGGCACCGATCGCATCAGCCCGATCGCGTAGGGATGCTTCGGCGTGAGGAACACCTCGTCGGCGGTGCCCTGCTCGACGGTGCGCGCGGCGTACATCACGTTCACCCGGTCGGCATAGCGGGCGACGATGCCAAGGTTGTGGGTGATGATCACGAGTGCGATGCCGAGCCGGCGCACCAGATCCTTCATCAGCTCGAGGATCTGCGCCTGGATGGTGACGTCGAGCGCGGTCGTGGGCTCGTCGGCGATGATCAGCTTCGGATTGCAGGCGAGCCCGATCGCGATCATCACGCGCTGGCGCATGCCGCCGGAAAGCTGGTGCGGGAACTGGTCGAGCCGGCGCTCTGGATCGGTGATGCCGACCAGGCCCATCAGCTCGACCGCGCGGGCGCGTGCTTGCGCCTCGCTCATGCCGAGATGGATGGTCAGCGGCTCCATGATCTGAAGCCCGATCGAGAGGACCGGGTTCAGTGAGGTCATCGGCTCCTGGAAGATCATCGCGATGTCGCGGCCGCGGATCGCGCGCATCTCCTCGTCGCCGAGGGTGAGTAGGTCGCGGCCTTCGAACATGATCCGCCCGCCGACGACCCGGCCGGCCGGCTGGGCCAAGAGGCGCATCACGGTCAGTGAGGTCACCGACTTGCCGCAGCCGGATTCGCCGACCACGGCGACGATCTCGCCCTTATGGACCTGGTAGCTGACGCCCTCGACCGCGCGCACCACGCCGCGCGAGGTGACGAAGTGGACGTGCAGATCCTCGATGGACAGCAACGGCTCCGCGCTTGCGCCGTGCTGGTGCCGGGTGGTCACCCTTTCGACCGTCCTTCCCTGGTCGGCCGTCTGGTGCGGCCTTCTTTGGAAGGTTCCAGCCTAGCTTGGAGGGCCTTGGAAGCCGAAGCGGAAAATCGTGCCTAAATACCGAGCAGGGGATTCAGCTTGCCGCGCCGGTCGAGGTCGTGGATGTCGTCGGAGCCGCCGACGCCGACATTGTCGATGAACACCTGCGGGACCGTGTAGCGGCCGCCGGCGCGCTCGACCATCTTGTTGCGGAGGTCGTCGTCGCCGTCGACCACGTATTCCCTGTACTTGATGCCCTTCGAGTCCAGCAGCGCCTTGGCGCGGTGGCAGTAGGGGCAGTAGGCGCTGACATAGATTTCGACATTGGCCATAGTCTTCGAGCCCGGGTCGGAGTTTGTTCCTAAACTTATGTACGACGTCGGCCGTTCGCCACAAGAGGTCCCCTCACTCGGCGCGGACCACCCGGGCCAGGGTGACGATGTCGACCGCAGACGCCCCGGCCGCCAGCAGCGCCTTGGTGCAGGAACGCGCCGTGGCGCCCGTGGTCAGCACGTCGTCGACCAGCAGGACGCGCTTGCCCTCGATTAGGCCGCGATGGCGCGGGCGGATGTCGAAGGCGCCGGCGACGTTTTTCAGGCGTTCGCCGCGGCCTAGCCTGCCCTGGCTCGGCGTCCGGCGGGTCCGCTTCAGGAGGTCGGGAATGCAGGTCACGCCGGCCGTCGCCGCCAGCGCCTGGGCCAGGAGGGCGGCCTGGTTGTATCGGCGGAGTGCGAGCCTCAGCCAGTGGAGCGGTACCGGCGTCACGATGTCGGCCTCGCCCGCGAGCTCGGCGCCGGCGCGTGCGAGCCAGCGCCCGAAGGCCGGAGCGGCATGCAGCCGGTCGGAGTGCTTGAACCCCAGCACCAGACTGCGGCTGGCCTCGTCATAGGCGAAGACGGCGCGCGCCCGTTCCCAGGGCGGCGGGTCGGCGACGCAGGCGGCACACTCGGCAGCAGGACCGACGTCGTGCGGGAAGGGAAGTCCGCAGCGCCGGCACATCGGCGACCCCAGGAACGTAAGCCTGGCCCAGCACGAAGGGCAGACCGCGCCCGGCTGGTCGACGACCGCCTGGCATGAGAGGCACAGCGGCGGCAGCAGCGCGTCGAGCGCCGCCTTTCCCAGCCGCTTGCCGAATCCGAGGATCGTCGTGGTCATCCCGGCCGATGGTGGCGAGGCCTCGCTAAGCCTGTCAACGCCGTGCCATAAGGGCGCATGAGCGGAACCGTCCCGGAAGGCGCGCGGGTCTTCGATCGCCGGCGCGTGCGCCTGCATCGCGCGCAGGCCGCGAGCGGTCTCGACGGCGCGGACTTCCTGCTGCGCGAGATCGCCGATCGTCTTGCCGACCGTCTCGACGACATCCGCAACCGCTTTCCGTTGGCGCTCGATCTCGGCTGCCATCGCGGCGAGCTTGGCCGCGTGCTGAAGGGTCGCGGCGGTATCGAGCATCTGATCCAGGCGGACCTCGCACCGGAAATGGCGGCGAGCGCCGGCGGCCTCGCGGTCGCTTGCGACGAGGAGCTGCTGCCCTTCGCCGAGGGAAGCCTCGATGCCGTTCTCTCCTGCCTCAGCCTCCACTGGGTGAACGACCTGCCCGGCGCGCTGGTCCAAATCCGCCGCGCCTTGAAACCCGATGGCTTGTTCCTGGCCGCCCTGTTCGGCGGCGAGACGCTGTCGGAACTCAGGCAGGCTTGGCTGGAAGCCGAGAGCGAGATCGAGGGCGGCGCCGGCCCGCGCGTCTCGCCCTTCGCCGACCTTCGCGACGCGGCGGGCCTGTTGCAGCGCGCCGGCTTCGCGTTGCCGGTCGCGGACGCCGATCGCCTGACGGTGACCTACCCCGATGCGCTGACCCTGATGCGCGAGCTGAAGGCGATGGGCGAGGGCAACGCCTTGATCGTGCGCCGGCGCTCGCCGACGCGGCGCGACACGCTCGCGGCCGCCGCCGCGATCTATCACCGTCGCTTCGCCGAGGCCGGCGATCGCATCCGCGCCACCTTCCAGGTGATCTACCTGATCGGCTGGGCGCCGTCGGCCGACCAGCCGAAGGCGCTCAAGCCCGGCAGCGCCGCGCAGCGATTGGCCGATGCGCTGGGAACGACGGAGCGAAAGGCGGGCGAGAAGGCGGGGCGCTAGGCGGAGATCAGCCCGTCAAGTGGCTTCACCGTGCGGCTCTCGGGGAAGACGACCTTCGCCAGCGCGTCGTCGGGCAATCCGAGATGGCTTTTGAGCAGCGCCTTGGCGACCGCGCGGAGGTCGGTGGTCGGCGCGAGATCGCGGCTCTCGTAGAGCTTGGCTGCCGCGAGCCCCGGCCAAGTGCCGAGCACGCGCCCGCCACCGATGCGGCCGCCGAGGACGAAAGCGGCGCCGGCAGTGCCATGGTCGGTGCCGAGGGTACCGTTGACCGCTGCGGTGCGGCCGAACTCGCTCGCGGCCATCACGACGGTCTCGCTCCAGGCAGATCCAAGCGCGTCCTTGAGCGCGATCATGCCGTCGGCGAAGGCGGCGAGCGGGCCGGCGATGCGACCGCGCTGCTGGGCGTGGGTGTCGAAGCCGTTGAGCTCGAGCACGGCCACCCGCGGGCCTTCGACGGACGCGAGCAGCTTCCCGGCAGCATCGGCCGCGGCCTTGAAGGCGCCGGGTCCGCGCGCCGGCACGTCGCCCACCGCTCGGCTGTCCATCGCCTTCGCCGACATCGCATGCGCACCGATGCCTTGGGCGAAGGCCGGCCCCAGCGTCCGGTCTTCGCGATAGAGCGCGGCGACCTTGGCGAGGAAGTCTGACGAAGCGTCGGGCAAGGTCGGCGGCGCCCATGTCGCGACGGGGATCTCGCCTCGCAGCGTCAGCGGCACGGTCTGGCCGACCGCGAGGCCGAGACGGCGGTCGCGTTCCTTGGGTTTGCCGAGCAGCGCGATCGACCGGTTGAGCCAGCCGCCGGTCTTGGCGCGCGGATCGTCGGTGCCGTTCTCGAGCAGGTCCTGGCCGTCGAAGTGGGATCGCTGGCGATAGGGGGTGGCGACCGCATGGACGATCGTGAGCTGCTTCTCGCGCCAAAGGCGCTCGAGCGGCGCCAGCGCCGGATGCAGGCCGAAGCGGCCGTCGAGATCGATCGCGCCGCCGTCCTTGCCCGGTTCGGCAAGCGCGATCTCGCCGCGGAGCGTGCGATAGTCGGGATCGGTGAAGGGCGCCACCGCGCCGATGCCGTCGAGGCCGCCGCGCAGGATGACGAAGACGAAGCGCCGGTCGGTCGGCGCCGCTGCGAGCGCCAGGTTCGGGAACGGCAGCGCCAGCGCGGACAGGCCCATCAGCAGGCGGCGGCGGGTAGCGAGCATTGGCATCACCTCCGCTGGAACTCGGGCGAGGACAGCATCAGCGCCAGCGCCTCGGTGCGGCTGCCGGCACGGCGGATCGCGGTGCCGGTTTCGTCGGAGAGCGCGTCGCCGAGCACGGCCTCGGCAAGGTCGCCGGGCTCGCGCCGCGTGCGCACGCGCCCGGCGAAGGCGAGCGCGAACTCGACCCGGCGCATCATCGACTCGGGCGTCGCCCAGGCCGCCGCATCGTCGGGCCAGCCGGCCGGGGACGGCGCGGTCAGCGGTGTCTGCCCCAGCACCGTCTGGCTTCGTATCAGGGCGCGGTCCTGGGGCGTGACATCGGTCGCGCGCAGCGCTGCGACGATGAATTCGGCCGGGCTTCGGACCTTGGTCAACGGATCGCGCCAAGCGCGGTCCTCGGCGATCACCGCCTGTGTGACCTGCTTGAGATCTCCGTCGGTGTCGAGGAAGACGCGGGCGATCCGATCGACCGCGTCGGCGGGCGGCTGGTCGGCGATGAAGTGGCGCGCGAGCCGGGTCGCGACATGGCGCGCGGTCGAAGGATGGCGGGCGAGAAGCTCGAGCGCCTCGCGCGCCTCGCGCTCGCCGCCCTCGGCGATCGTCCGGCCGAGGAAGGCCTTCGACCCGGGTTCGTGGATCACGCCGACATAGAGAAACTCGCCGATCACGCCGCGGCGCGGATTGCCGATGGTCCAGCCGGTCAGCATCTCGGCGAGGCTGCGTACGTCCGCCTGGCCGTAGCCGCCGGCGACGCCGAGCGTGTGCAGCTCCAGGATCTCGCGCGAGAGGTTCTCGTTGAGGCCGCGTTGGCGGCGCTGGCCGGCGCGGCTCCTCGGTCCGATCGACTCGGCCTGATCGAGATAGAGGATCATCGCCGGATGGCGGGCGACGGCGAGCAGCAGGTCGGCGAAGCGTCCCGTGACGTTGGGACGGATCGCCTCGTCCTCGAAGGCGACGGCGATGCCGGCGACGACCGGGCGTACGGCGGAAACGGTGAAGTGATTGCTCCAGAAATGGACCAGGCGCTCGCGGAAAGGCTGGTCGGTCGATGCCGCCCGCCGCGTGCGGGCGCCGACATCGGCGACGAAGCCCTCGCGGTATTCCTTGCGATAGAGCTGGATGATGCCTTCGTCGCCGCGGGCGTTGCGGGCATCGAAGAACAGCTTCAGGCGATCGCCGGTCCGGCCGACGCCGGCGGTGGGCTCCGATCCGTTCCCGAGCTGGGAGAGGAGCCAGCCGCGCGGGTCGTCCTTGATCTCGGCAAGCTCGCCCGGCCGGGCGCCGAGCCCGAAGCGCGATGCAGCGATGAAGGCGTTGATAGACATGACGAGTCCCCGGTCCGTCCGACCATTATACGGACGTTCAGGGATAGTCCTGCGCGGGCCTCGGGACCGCAACCGCGGTCACAGGAAGATTACGGCCGGGTTTCGGCGAGGCGCGGGAGGGTCAGGATCGCGACCAGGCCGCGAAGCACGGCCGACAGCGCGAACATCGCTACCAGCTGGCTGCCCCAGACATAGGTCTCGCCGAACAGCGTGATCTCGGTCGGCATTCTCGTCGTGAGCCATGCGGCGAAGAAGGCGCCTGCCGACCAGAAGGACATGCTCAGCACGGCGTGGACCGCGGTCGCGAGCGCACGCCGGGCTGGCGGCACGGTGTCGTAGAGGAAGGTGGTCGCGGCCAGCGTGTAGCCCGACCAGGCGACGCCGACGATCATCTGGGCGAAGAACAGCGCCCAATAGTTCGTGGTGAAGACCCAGACCACCGGGACCAGAGGGATCAGCGCGCCCGAGATCACGATCACGACGCGATTGCCGCTCATGTCGCGCACGCGGCCCCAGAACGGCATCAGCGCCGCCTGGGTCACTGCCGCCGCCAGCATGTTCCCCATGAATTCGAGATAGGTGAAGTGCAGCTCGCGCAGCATGTAGACGTGGAAGAAGGGGCCTGCGAAGGAGACCGCGGCGAACATCAGCCCGATCGACAGCGAGTAGCGGAAGAAGTTCGACTGCCAGAGCCGGAGCAGCCCGCCGGTGTCCGAGGTCAGGCGCTCGGAGTCAGGCGTGATGCCCGGATCGGTCACGCCGGCGAGCTGCCAGAGCGAGTAGAGCCGGCCGAGCCCGCCGATGGCGAAGATCGTGGCGAAGCCGGCGCGCGCCAGGTCCTGGTGCTCGAACCAGTGCAGCACGCCGCCGGCCGCCGCCATCACCGTGAAGCCGATGACGCCGGCGAGGCCTGTGCGCCGTCCGAAGTAGCGTCCGCGCAGGTTCTCCGGCAGGTGATCGCCGATCAGGCTGATCCAGCTCGGCTGCATCAGATGGTTGCCGGCGTGGTAGATCGCGGCGCAAACGATCAGGATCGGATAGGCCAGCTCCGGGAATAGCCAGGGAAGCACAAGCACTGTCGGCAGCATCGCGATCTGGATCGCGCAGCCGGCGACGATCAGCGTCTTGCGGCGGACGCCGCGGCGCGCGAGCCAGGCGCCGGCAACCTGGATGAACGAGCCGACCCATCCGGGGAATGCCGCGACGATCGCAATCTGCGAGGCGGTCAGGCCGATCAGCACCGCATAGGCGTTCATGTAATTGTCGACGACGCCGGTCAGCACCGCCTGGCCCATGCCGTCCTTGATGCCGCGCTTCAGGCTGCGGTCGGACTCGGGCTTGTCGGACCAGGTCGCCACGACGGCGTCAGAGGAAGTCGCGGAGCATCGCGACCAGCGGCACGTCGGCGGGCGGCATCGGGTAGTCGCCGAGGCGCTGGGGCCTGACCCAGGCCAGCTCCTGGCCCTCGCGCGGCGTGGGCGTTCCCTCCCAGCGCCGGCAGAGATAGAGCGGCATCAGCAGGTGGAAGCGGTCGTAGCGATGCGATGCGAAGGTGAAGGGCGCGAGGCAGCTGCCGGCGGTGTCGATGCCGAGCTCCTCGCGAAGCTCGCGCACCAGCGCCGTCTCCGGCGTCTCGCCCTCATGGACCTTGCCGCCGGGGAACTCCCAGAGGCCGGCCATCGACTTGCCCGGCGGGCGGCGCGCGATCAGCACGCGCCCGTCGGCATCGACCAGCGCCACCGCCGAGACCAGCACGGTCGGCACCGGCGGAAGCACCGGATCGCGGCCGCATTCCGGCGCATCGAGGGCATAGACCTCAAGCTCGTGGCGCCAGCCGCGGCTCGGGTAGTCGCGCGTCTCCTCGCCGATGCGCACGAAGCCGATGCGGGCGATGACCTTGCGCGAGGCGAGGTTCTCGGACTTCACCGCGGCGATGATCCGGCGATAACCATGGCGCTCGAAGGCATATGCTGCGAGCCGCCTCGTCGCCTCCGCGGCGTAGCCTTGGCCGCGATGATCCTTGGCGATCCAGTAGCCGGTCTCGGCGGTGCCGTCGGAGCGCGGCCTGAATCCCACGGCGCCGACCAGGACACCGTCGCTGGCGCGGCAGGCAACCAGATCGCAAATGCCGATCCGCTCGAAGCTCTCGGCCGTCTCGGCGATCCATCGCTCGGCATCGGCCAGCGTGTAGGGATCCGGCAGGAGCGGCAGGAACGCGAGGATGTCGGGCTCGGCGACCGCCTCTGCGATCGTCGGCGCGTCGGCAGGGACGGGACGGCGGAGGATCAGGCGCTCGGAAACGAGCGGGAGATCAGCTCCGGTAGCTGCCATTGATGTCGATGTAGCGGTGGGTCAGATCGCCGGTCCAGACGGTCGCCTTGCCACGGCCGACGCCGACATCGATGGCGATGCGGATATCGCGCCCGGCCATGTGGGTGGCGATCGGCGCCTCGTCGTAGCCTTCGACGCGGGCGCCGTCCTTGGCGACGGCGACGCCGCCGATCGAGATCGAGAGCTTGTCGCGATCGGCCTTCTCGCCGGACTTGCCGACCGCCATCACGATGCGGCCCCAGTTGGCGTCGCCGGCGGCGATCGCGGTTTTTACCAGGGGCGAATTGGCGACGGCGAGACCGATCTTGCGCGCGGTGCGCTCGGAGGCGGCGCCCGTGACGTCGATCGTCACCAGACGCTCGACACCCTCGCCGTCCTTGACGACGAGGAGCGCCAGATCGCGCATCACCGCCTCGAGGGCGCGGCGGAAACCGGAGAGACGCTTGTCGCCCGCATCCGCGACCGGCGCATGGGCGGCCTTCGCCGTGGCGAACAGGATGATCGTGTCGGAGGTCGAGGTGTCGGAATCGACGGTGATCGAGTTGAAGGTGCGCGGCGTGTACTTGGTCAGCAGCGCCTGCAGCGCGGGTGCCGCGACCGCCGCGTCGGTGAAGATGAAGCCCAGCATCGTCGCCATGTCCGGCTGGATCATGCCGGAACCCTTGATGATGCCCTGGAGCCTGACCTCCACGCCGTCGATCTTCGCCGTCCGCGTGACCGCCTTCGGGTAGGTGTCGGTGGTCATGATCGCGCGGGCCGCCGCGGTCCAGTCGTCGTTGAGCTTCGACTGGAGCCCGGGCAGCGCCGCGGTCAAGCGGTCGTCGGCCATCGGCTCGCCGATCACGCCGGTCGAGGCGACGAAGACCTCGTTTTCCGAGCATCCGAGCAGCTTCGCGGTCGCCTTGACCGTCCGCTCGACGCTCGCCTCGCCGATCTTGCCGGTGAAGGCGTTGGCATTGCCGGCATTGACCACCAGCGCGCGGGCCTTGCCGCCGGCCATGGCCTTCCGGCACCAGTCGACCGGCGCCGAGCGGGTCAGCGACGTGGTGTAGACGCCGGCGACCGCCGTGCCTGCGGCCATCTCGACCAGCAGTACGTCGGTGCGGTCCTTGTAGCGGATGCCGGCAGCGCCGGTCGCGAGACGAACGCCGGCGACTGCCGGAAGGGAAGGCAGCGCCGCCGGCGCCAGCGGGGAGACGGGATGGGACATGGACCTGGACGCGGCTTGGGAAGACGGGAGCCGCTTGGTTACTGGGTCTTGGGCGTCCCGTCCAGATTGAAGCGCTCAACCTTGGCCTTGCCGCGCAGGTCCTTGAGGATGTCCTGGATCACCTCGCGGGACATCTCCTCCTGCAGTTCGGCCTTCACCTCGTCGAACGGGGGCGGGCCGGAGGTGCGCTTGTCCTCGACGCGGATCACGTGCCAGCCGAAGGACGACTTGACCGGCGTCTCGGTTATCTCGCCCTTCTTCAGGTTGAAGGCGGCCTCCGAGAACTCCGGCACCATCTGCTCGCGCGTGAAGTATCCGAGGTCGCCGCCGCCGCTGGCCGCGCTCGGATCGATCGAGCGCCTTTTCGCGAGGTCGGAGAAGTCGCCGCCCTTCTTCAGTTCGGCGATCACCGCCTTCGCCTCGGCCTCGGTCTTGGTCAGGATGTGGCGGGCGTTCACCTCTTCCTGTCCGGGAATGGTGGAGGCGAAGGTCTTGTATTTCTCGCGCAGCGCCGCCTCGGTCACCTTGGTCTCGATCGAGCGGGTCAGCAGCACCTCCTGCAGCACGCGGTCGGTCGCTTCCTGGATCTTCTTCTTCACCGCCGGATCGTCGTCGAGCTTGGCACCGCGCGCGGCATTGCCGATCAGGCGGAGGTCGATCACGCGCTCGAGCAGCATCGGGTAGAGCGCTTCCATCGGCATGCCCTGGGCCTGCGGCGGAAGGCCGCGCATGGTGCCTTGCAGCTCGGAACGCAGGATGGACTGGCCGTCGACGCGGGCGATCACCGGGTCGGCAGATCCAGGGGACGGGGCGGGGGCTGCCGGCGGCGTCTGGGCATGAACGGAGGCGACGGCAAGCGTCGCGAGCGCGAAGCTCAGGAGAAGGCGATGCATGTCGGAAATCCTTGGATCAGGCGCGGATGAGGTCGTCCCACGCACTTTCAAGGATCATCATGCCTTCCAGGCCCAAGCCGCGGCAAGCGCAACCGCCGATGGTCACGACAATGTTCAGATCGCGACGTCGACCGGTCCGGACGGTACCGAGGTGCTCGGCGCCGAGGGCAGAAGCGGCGCCGCGACGGTAAACGTCACGCTCGCCGCACCGCGGTCGGCATAGGCCGGAGTGGCGCCGGGTCCCTGATAGGCGAAGCCGACGGTGCGAAGCCCGATCTCGGCCTCCGCGTTGCCGATGCTGGCACCGCTTTCCTCGTGACGGGCACCGGGGATGTCGACGTCGATCGCGATCTCGGCCTTGCCGATGGAGACATCGCCCTTGCCGGATCCGCGCGGGAAGCCGACATGCACGTCCTCGAGCTTGACCGAGAGGCGGCCGGACTCGAACTGGGCCTGCGTCGCCTGGCGATCGATCGCCAGCCGCTCGCGCGCTGCCTCGGCCGCACGCCGGGCCATGTCCTCGGCCTGGGCCTGCGGCACGCCGACGCTCTTGAGGAAGCCGGCGATCGCCTGGGTGGCATGGCCGAGCGCGCGGGCGACCGGCTCCCATCGCGCCATCCGGTGCGACAATGCCTGATCGGGCTCGGCTGCTCCCGGGCCGACGCTCGGTCCGATGGTGACGACGCGGTCGACCTCCGCGGCCTCCTGTCGCTTGTGCAGGCGGTGATCGGGCAAGCCGGTTGTGCCGGGTGGCACCGCGGTCACGATTAGCTCGGCCAGATGGCGTGAAGAGATGCCCGCGGACCCGCCGGGCTCGGTCGGTTGGCTAACCGGTAGCAGCATGTTCCCCTCCTTCTGAGGTCGGATGCGCTTCCGCACGTCTATAGTCAGGCCCAGAACCCGCTTTTTGCAGGGGAGGCCCGGATCGTCTAAATTACGATTAACCTAAAATACACCGAATCGCCCGGGCGAGCAACTCCCCCGCAACTTCGCTTGGGGAGCCATCGTTGACACGCCCAAGGGCACCACTTATCTGTCACCCGCCCCCTTATCAGGGCCCTCCCCACGCGCTTCTCTGAGGATCTTGGATGTTCGGCGCCCTCGCCCGCCGGTTGTTCGGCACCGTTAACGACCGGATCGTCAAGCGTATGCGCCCGACGGTCGAGGCGATCAACGCTCTCGAACCCGATCTGGAAAAGCTTACAGATGAAGAGCTTAGGGCCAGAACGGCCTGGTTCAGGAAGCGGCTCGAGGACGGCGAGACCCTAGACGACCTTCTGGTCGATGCGTTCGCCACGGTCAGGGAAGCCTCCAAACGCACGCTCGGCCAGCGTCACTTCGACGTCCAGCTGATGGGCGGCGTCGTTCTCCACGAGGGCAAGATCTCGGAAATGAAGACCGGCGAAGGCAAGACGCTGGTCTCGACGCTGCCGGTCTACCTGAACGCGCTTGCCGGCAAAGGCATCCACGTCGTCACGGTCAACGACTACCTGGCCAAGCGCGACGCCGAGTGGATGGGGCAGATCTACACCTTCCTCGGCCTTACCGTCGGCGTCATCTTTAACGAGATGGACGACGTCGAGCGCCAGCAGGCGTATCGCTGCGACATCACCTACGGCACCAACTCGGAGATGGGCTTCGACTATCTCCGGGACAACATGAAGTTCAAGGCCGAGGAGCGGGTCCAGCGCGAGTTCTTCTACGCGATCGTCGACGAGGTCGACTCGATCCTGATCGACGAGGCGCGAACGCCGCTGATCATCTCGGGACGAGCCGACGATTCGAGCGAACTCTATCGCGCCGTCGATGCGCTGATGCCGCAGCTGGTCAGGTCCGACTACGACCTCGACGAGAAGCAGCGCACGGTCAACCTGACCGAAGAGGGCGTCGAGAAGATGGAAGGCCTCCTCAAGGAGGCCGGCGTCATTGCCCAGGGCGATCTCTACGACGTGCACAATATTCACGTCGTCCATCACCTCAACCAGGCGCTCCGCGCGCATACCCTGTTCCATCGCGACAAGGACTATCTGATCAAGGACCGCAAGGTGGTCCTGGTCGACGAGTTCACCGGGCGCATGATGGAAGGCCGCCGCCTCTCGGAAGGCCTGCATCAGGCGATCGAGGCGAAGGAAGGGCTCGAGATCCAGGCCGAGAACCAGACGCTCGCCTCGATCACCTACCAGAACTACTTCCGCATGTACCCGAAGCTGGCCGGCATGACCGGTACGGCCATGACCGAGGCCGGCGAGTTCAGCGAGATCTACAAGCTCGAGGTGGTCGAGATCCCGACCAACCGGGCGATGGTCCGCAAGGACGCCGACGACGAGGTCTATCGGACCGCGCGCGAGAAATACGACGCGATCCTGACGCTGATCGAGGAGTGCCAGAAGCGCCAGCAGCCGATGCTGGTCGGCACCGTTTCGATCGAGAAGTCGGAGACGCTCTCCGAGCTCCTGAAGAAGCGGAAGATTCCGCACGCGGTGCTGAACGCGCGTTTCCACGAGCAGGAAGCGCACATCATCGCCCAGGCCGGCCGGCCCGGCGCGGTGACCATCGCCACCAACATGGCCGGCCGCGGCACCGACATCCAGCTCGGCGGCAATGCCGACATGCGCGTGCGCCAGGAGCTCGGCGGCATCGAGGACGAGGCCGAGCGGACCGCGAAGGAAAAGGAAATCCGGGACGAGGTCGCTCGCCTGAAGCAGATTGCCGTCGAGGCGGGCGGCCTCTACGTGGTCGGCACCGAACGCCACGAGAGCCGTCGCATCGACAACCAGCTCCGCGGCCGCTCCGGCCGCCAGGGCGATCCCGGCGCGTCCAAGTTCTTCCTGTCGCTCGAAGACGACCTGATGCGGATCTTCGGCTCCGACCGTATCGACGGCATGCTGCAGAAGCTCGGCCTCAAGGAAGGCGAGGCGATCGTGCATGCCTGGATCAACAAGGCGCTCGAGAAGGCGCAAGAGAAGGTCGAGGCGCGCAACTTCGAGATCCGCAAGCAGCTGCTGCGCTTCGACGATGTGATGAACGACCAGCGCAAGGTCATCTACGACCAGCGTCGCGAGCTCATGTATTCCGACGACGTCACCGAGACCGTCGAGCATATGCGCGAGCAGATCATCGCCGAGATGGTGGCGCGCCACATACCCGCCGACGCCTACGCCGAGCAGTGGAACGTGCCCGGGCTTCACGAGGAGGTCGCCAAGATCTTCAATCTCGACCTGCCGATCGCCGATTGGGCAGGCGAGGAGGGCATTGCCGACGACGAGATCCGTGCGCGAATCGAGGACGCCGTCCGCCGCAAGATGGCGGAAAAGGCGGCGAACTACGGCCCCGATGTCATGCGCCAGGTCGAGCGCAGCGTGCTCCTGCAGATCCTCGACTTCTGCTGGAAGGAGCACCTTTTCACCCTCGACCATCTCCGCCAGGGCATCTCGCTCAGGGCCTATGCCCAGCGCGATCCGCTGAACGAGTACAAGTCAGAGGCCTTCGTGCTGTTCGAGGAAATGCTCTCGAAGCTGCGCGAGCAGGTGATCCGGACCCTGGCACATGTCCAGCTCCACACCGAGGCGCCCCAGAACTATGAGCTGCCGAGCCGGGCTTTGCGCCGTCGCGGCGTGCTGGTCGGCCCGGATGGCGAGGCGGTCGCCGGCGGCAACGGCGAGGAGATCCGTGGGATCGACCCCAACGACCCGTCGACCTGGGGCAAGGTCTCGCGCAACGCGGCCTGTCCCTGCGGGTCGGGCAAGAAGTTCAAGCAGTGCCACGGCCGCCTCTCCGCCTGACGGCGGAGAGAGCGATCACGCGCCAATATCCTAGGCGATCGTCGAGTCGCGGTTGCGGTGGCGGTTGACCGCGAGGTCGAGCCTGGACAGCAGCATGTTGGTCTGATCGAACGAGAGCCGGCGGCTCTGGCGCGCCAGCACGGTCGAGCGGAAGCACGTGCAGATATGCGCGATCGCGGTCGTGCAGTAGCCCAACAGCCAGTAGATCTTGCTCGCGCTCAAGAGGAACTCGCGGAACGGCTTCGGGTTGGCGCGATCCAGGAACTCCGAATAGCAGCTCTCGTACTCGCGGAAGATCTGGCCGAGCTCGCGCACCATCTCCTTCATCCGCGTGATCACCGAGTGCTTGTACATCCGCTGCTGCTCGGCATAGGCGCGGTTCTGCTGGATGTCGACCGGTACCGACAGCTCCGATCCCATCCATGAGAAGACCAGGGCCAGGCGCTCGCGATAGCGCTGGAAGGCGTACTGGTAATAGGTGACTCCCTTCCATGCGCCGAAGACGCTCGCCGCGTCGCCGGTCGAGATGCCGAAGGCGGACACGAACAGGGATGCTTCCGGCAGGGACGGATCCCAGATCGCCTCTAGGAAGCCCTTCGACTTGTTGATCAGGTCGAGGCGAGAGCGGACGCCGAGCGCGGTGCCGACGATCGGCAGGATCTTGTCCTGGATCAGCTCGCGGATCTCGCGCTCTTCCTTCGGATTGATCTCGAAGTAGCGCGGACTCACCTTGATCCCGGCGAGCCCGAAGGACTCCTTCAGCAGGAAGGGGTCGAGCGAGGGCAGCTCGTCGATCATGTTGAGGATGTCGACGTCGGTTGCGAACTGCTTGGTGTTCTCGACGTCGACGCCCATCAGCTCGCGCAGCAGGTTGGCGTAGTTCGCCTGGCGCAGATAGATCGCGTAGCCGCCGCGGACCGGGTCCTTGACGTCGTAGGGCACGAACAGCCCGGTCTCAATCGGCCGCGGCTGCTTCTTCGACTGCAGGGAGTCGAGATCCTGGGTGTCTTCCTTGGTCTCGCCGAAACGGGGGAATTTGAACACGAAAGCGTTGTTCAGGCCCTCGGTCAGGAACATCCGCTCTTCGTCTAGGACCTTCCTCCGGATGGCAGGCAGGTTCAACGAGACCCCGGTGCCCCCATTGAGGATCTGATCGAGCACTGGCGACAGCGGCACTCGATTGGAAGTCATTCAAATGAACCTAGAAAGCCTGCCATCCCCCCACAACCTAACCTTGGGCGCATTGAGAAGCCGCAGTCTCTTGAACCATTCCAGCCCCGTCAATCGTTCTGAGGTCGCATGCGGTCGAATATGGCCGAGGCAGCGATCGCCGTGGCCATTCCCAGATAGAGCCCCAGCGCAGAAACGTTAACGAAGAGGAAGCCGGCGAGGAGCGGCCCGACTGCGGAGCCGATATCGCCCCAGGTCGCCAGCACCGAGAAGCTGCGCATGGCGTCGTCGGGGTGGCGCTGGGCGGCGACGGCGAGGATCAGGACCTGCAGCACCGCCCGCGACATCGCGACGAGCGCCATGCTGAGAAGGAGCAGCACCGGCCAGCGATCGGCCGAGACCGCCACCAGGGCAAGGGCGACCACCATGATCGCCTGCATGAGCATCATCAGCCGCTGCGCGCCGAAGCGCTCGCCGAGGGCGCCGCCGACCGGCGACAGGATCACCTGGACCAGGCCCTTGAGCGCGAGCACCAGTCCCGCGGACAGGACCGCGGACTCGACCGACACCAGGTCCTTGAGCAGAAGCGTTATGGTGATCGTGAAGATGCCGTCGACCGACAGCGTGATCACGAAGTACATGAGGTCGAGCCGGCTCGGCTTCGGGAACAAGGCACGCGGCTGGCGTGCGGCGCGGCGTTCGACCGGCGGCAGCATTGCCGCCAGCGGGATGGCGAGCAGGGTCAGGCATCCGAGCGCGACGAAGATGCCTTGCGGTCCGGTGAACGGCACCAGCGCCGCGCCTCCGGCCATCGCCAGCGTAGGCCCCGACTGGCGAATGGCGCTGGCGAGGCCGACGCTGCGGACGGGGGCTGTCTTGACCGAGGCGGCATAGACCAGCGAAGTCAGGTTGAGGGCGGCGAAAGCGAGCCCCCAGCCGAGGCGTCCAGCGAGAAGCTGGGCGAAGCCCGAGCCGAATCCGTAGGCGAAGGTGGTTGCAGCGGCCGCGGCGGCGGCCAGGAGGCTGAGCCTGCGGGCGCCGAGCCGCTCGCCGATCGCGACCACCGCCCCGTAGCCGAAGATCCGGATGATGCGATTGGCGGAAAGCAGGATGCCGACCAGCGCCAGATCGACCCCGAAATCCGCGGCATGTGCCGGCAGCACGACATAGAGCAACGCATCGCCGGTCAGGGCGAGCGAGAGGATCGTCGCTGAGAGAATCGTTTCGCGCACCCGGCCTCAGCTCGCCTTGCCGGCTTGGACCTGCTGAAGCACCTCGGTGATGCCTTCGATCGCGGCGGCGGCGATCTGGCGGGCGATCTCGCCCCAAGGCCCGTCGAGAAGGCCGGCGACGATGACGTTCTCCTGCTCGATCTGCCCGAGCTCGGTCCCGTCGCTGCTCAGGATCGACCAGACGATGGTGACACGCTGCCGGCCGTTGCCGGCCGGGCGGGTATGGATGGCGCCGGAAACGACCAGGCCGTCGTCGACGATCTCGGCAAGCACCCGGTAGCCGGCGCGCCTGAGCGAACGTTCCAGCGCCGCCTTGAGCGAGACGGCACCGTCGCCCGGCGCGCCGTCGACGGCCCAGACCGCGAGCGCGGGACCGGGCCGGCTCGCCGGCCGGTCACCCTCGATCAGGTCGACGAGCTCGGGTGCGGCGAGCTTGGCGATCTCACGCAGCGCCTCCGGCGAGGCGGCGGCCCAGGCTTCCCGCGGCACCTGCAGGCTCGTCGGCGGTCCGCCGGCCAGGACACCGTTGGCGAGGGTCAGCAGCCAGCTGATCGTCAGCTCGTCGCGCGGGCCATCGACCTGGACGATCTGGGTTCGCCCGCCCAGGCGGAGAGCATTGCTGGCGCCCGTGCGCGTCGTCGCCGGCACGTCGAGCCGGCGAAGCTCGGCTGCGATCGCTTCGGCAAGGGCACCCGGATCCGGTGCACCCTCGATCGGCGTGACCAGGACGCCCGCCCGATTGGCAAGCGTCAGAAGTTCGTTGCTCTCCTTTTCCTGGTCTTCGAAAGGTCGCGGCAGCGGCTGGCAGGCGGCCAGCACCAGGAGCGTCAGCAGCGCGCACAGGATCCTAGAGAACACAGCTCACCAGGAGGCCGAGGAAAAGGAAGCCGACGAAGATGATGAGGTGCGGCACGGCTTGAACGGGTAGGTGCGGAAGGGAGTTGTTTGGCCCGAAAGGCGCGCGAGGGCAAGCCCCGTGCCGCGCCGTTACCGCCCGGTGACAAAGGAGGTGCGCGCTCACGCGGCGCTGGAATCATGCCCGTCCTGGTACTAGGGAAAGGAGATGCCGGGGACAACCCTTGGACGGAGAGATCCAATGTCGAAGATCGCACCCTGCTTGTGGTTCAAGGACGAAGCGGAAGAGGCGGTGAACTTCTATGTCTCGCTGCTGCCCAATTCGCACATCGACTACATCCAGAAGAACGTCGAGGACTCGCCGGGCGGGAAGGAAGGCACCGTCCTGGTGATCGAGTTCACGCTGGCGGGCCAGCGCTTCCAGGCGCTGAACGGCGGTGTCAAGTTCGAGCACAGCTATGCCGTCTCGTTCAGCATCGACTGCGCCGACCAGGCCGAGGTCGACCGGCTTTGGGACAAGCTGCTGAAGAACGGCGGCAAGGAAGAGCAGTGCGGCTGGCTCAAGGACAGGTACGGGATGTCCTGGCAGATCGTGCCGAGCGTGCTGCCGAAGATGATCGCCGATCCGGACAAGGAAAAGGCGCGCCGGGTCTTCCGTGCCATGCTGAAGATGGTTAAGATCGACGTCGCGGCGCTCGAGCGTGCCTATAAAGGCCGCGACGAGGTATCTAGGTCCGCCGCCGAGTGAGCGCCAGCGTCGCCACGTTGACGGCCGTCGCGGTCGCCGTGGCGAGCGCATAGGTCTCGACGAGGCCGAAACGATCGAGCCCGAGCGCCACGACAAGGAAGAAGGTCGAGAAGGAAAAGCTGCCGAGTATGACGCCGCGGAGAAGCTCGGCCGCGGCGCTGCCGCCGTCGTGGCGATGGGTGAAGACCGCGAGCACCGAGGCGAAGATCGGGATCGGCGAGATCAGGCCCGAGAGCTCGGGCCCGAGCAGATCGGCGAACTCGGTCAGGCCGACGACGAGACCGACCGCGACTGCCATGCGCGCGGGGATGTCCCACCAGGGCGGATCTCCCGACGGTGCGGCAAGCGGCAACCGCGGGATCGCGGCGAGCGAGAAGGTCGTGGTCGCGAGCAGCAGGACGAGGGTCGCCGGCAGCGACGGATCGAGCGCCAGCAGGAGCGCCGTCGTCGCGAGCATCGCCGCGATGGCGCCGACCAGCGAGGCGGGGACGCCCCGGCTCGGCGCCAGCTTCGCGTAGGCGAGGCAGAAGGCGACCATCGCGATCACGCCGACCAGCGTCGCCTCGGCTGCCGCCGCGGCGAAGGTCGGGCTCTGCTCGACCGCGAGGAAGATCGAGACGGGCCCCGAAGTCAGCGGGAATCCGGCGATCCACCCGGCGACCAGCGCACCCCAGCGGCGGGCGGCCAGGCTCGCGATCAGGATCAGCGCCGGCGACAGCGCCAGCTTGAGGACCAGCATGCGCCGGAGACTAGAACCCGAAGCGGGGCTGGGACGAGTCCAATATCGCGGTCGCGAAAGGTGCCTGCCAGGCCGCGCCGAGCTCGGTTGCGAGCACGTCGACAAGACAGACGCCGATGCCGAAAGTCTCGTGCGTGTGGCGGGAGAAGGTATGGCTGGTCTCGGCCTCGACCGCCTCGACCGCCTCGATCCGGCTCCTGAGCATCCGGAACCAGCCCCTCCTCACAGCAGGCCCTGGCTCTTGAAGCTGGTATGGCCGGAGCGGCCGATGATCAGGTGGTCGTGCACCTGGACGCCGAGCGCCTGCGCGGCCTTCTGCACGTCCTTGGTGATCTCGATGTCGGCGCGGCTCGGCGTCGGATCGCCCGACGGATGGTTGTGCACCAGGATCAGGGCGCTGGCGCCGAGCTCCAGCGCGCGCTTCATGATCTCGCGCGGATAGACCGGCGTGTGGTCGACGGTGCCGGTCTGCTGCACCTCGTCCTTGATCAGCCGGTTCTTGCGGTCGAGGAACAGCACGCGGAACTGCTCGGTCTGCGCGCGTCCCATGCTGGTGCGGCAATAGTCGAGAAGCCGGTTCCAGGAGCCGATCAGCGGCTTGTCGGAGATTTCTTCGCGCGCGAGGCGCACGGCGGCGGCCTCGATCACCTTGAGCGCGGCGACGGCGCCCTCGCCCATGCCCTTGACGTTCTCCAGCGCCGACTGGTCGGCGGCGATGACGCCGGCGAAGCTGCCGAAATGGTCGATCAGGGCCTTCGCCAGCGGCTTCACGTCGCGGCGCGGAATCGCCAGGGTCAGCACGAGCTCCAGCAGCTCGTAGTCCTGCATCTGCTCGCCGCCGATGCTGAGCAGGCGTTCGCGCAGCCGCTGACGGTGGCCGAGATAGTGAGGCGCTGCCTCTGCCGCAGCCGGATCAGCCGGCTCGGTCATAGGGCGGCTGGTGCAGGCCCTGGGGCGACGTCGTGAAGATCTCGACGCCGTCCTTGGTCACGCCGACCGAATGCTCGAACTGGGCCGAGAGGCTCTTGTCGCGGGTAACCGCGGTCCAGCCGTCGGCCAGCACCTTCACCTCGTAGCGGCCGGCGTTGATCATCGGCTCGACGGTGAAGAACATGCCTTCCTTGAGCACCATGCCGTCGCCGGCGCGGCCGTAGTGCAGCACGCTCGGCGGCTCGTGGAAGATGCGCCCGAGCCCGTGGCCGCAGAAGTCGCGCACCACCGAGAAGCGGTTGGCTTCGGCATAGGCCTGGATCGCGTGCCCGATGTCGCCGAGCGTGGCGCCCGGCTTCACGGCCGCGATGCCGCGCATCATCGCCTCGTAGGTGACATCGATCAGCTTCTTCGCCTTCACCCCGACCTGGCCCACGCCGAACATGCGCGAGGTGTCGCCGTGCCAGCCGTCCAGGATCACGGTCACGTCGATGTTGAGCGCGTCGCCGTCGATCAGGGTCTTCTTGTCGTCCGGAATGCCGTGGCAGACGACGTGGTTGACCGAGGTGCAGATCGACTTGGGGAAGCCCTTGTACCCGAGCGGGGCCGGGGTCGCGCCATGATCGAGGATGAAGCCGTGGCAGAGCCGGTCGAGCTCGCCGGTGGAGATCCCGGGGCGGACATGGGGGGCGATGAAGTCGAGCGTCTCCGCCGCAAGCCGGCCGGCGCGGCGCATCCCGTCGAAGTCTTCGGGCCCGTGGATGCGGGCGGTTTCCTCGTCCCGCCGCCGGGGGTGATCGATTTGTTGCTGGTACATCAGTGCTTTCCGTCGAGCGCCAGCGGCAGCGGCGCTGCCAGGCGAATTCCGTCCGTGGTTACGGCGCAAGTATAGCACAGCGCCTCGACCCCGGCCGCCCTGGCCAGGGTCATCGCCTGGACGTAGGCAGGATCGATGTCCCGGGCAAGGGCGAAACGATCGCAATCGCCGCGCTGGCCCATATAGACCATGACCGCCCGGCCGCCGGCCCGGGCCACCTCGGCAAGCTCTCCAAGGTGCTTGGCGCCCCGGGCGGTGACGGAGTCCGGGAACTCGGCGGCCCCGGGGTTGGGCCCGTCGGGGCGCCTTAGATGCACGTTCAGCAGAAAGTCGATCCGGCTCGATTTCCCGTAGCGGACCTCGCGGCGGATCGCGTCGTAGCCGGCAAGCTCCGGCAGGGTGCCGGCCCGGAGCGCCTCGTCGACCAGGCCGTTCGGGTGCCCGGTATTGACCCCGACCAGGTGATCGTCGACCCGGACCAGCTCAAGCGTCAGCGGCAGCTTGCGGTTGGGGTTGGACAAGCGGTTGACCCAGACTTCCGATCCCGGCCCGCCGAGGCCGAGCATCGCGCCCGGGTTCGGGCAATGGACCGTCTCGATCCGCCCGCCGATCTCGACATCCGCGAGGAAGCGCTTGTAGCGGCGGGCGAGCACGCCCCGGATCAGCGGCGGATCGAAACGCATGGGGCAGCGAACCTG
The DNA here is from genome assembly GCA_016792585.1 of Rhodospirillaceae bacterium. Classification (GTDB taxonomy): domain Bacteria; phylum Pseudomonadota; class Alphaproteobacteria; order SHVZ01; family SHVZ01; genus SHVZ01. Next base: position 39,317 of record JAEULB010000030.1, on the reverse strand, counting down.
GGAGCGGCGGTTCCCGTGTTCAAGGGATGGCGTGTCCAAGTGACTGGCCTCGGCTAAGATCGCCCGACCCATGACCGACCAGACCATCACCGCCGCCATCGTCATCATCGGCAACGAGATCCTCTCGGGCCGCACCCAGGATGCCAACCTGGCCTATCTCGCGACGGGACTCGGCGAGATCGGCATCAAGCTCGTCGAGACGCGGGTGATCCGCGACGACGAGGCGGCGATCGTCGCCACCGTCAACGAGCTTCGCGCCCGCGTGACCTATGTCTTCACCACCGGCGGCATCGGGCCGACCCACGACGACATCACGTCCGAATGCGTCGCCAAGGCCTTCGGCGTGAGGCTGCGGCTCGATCCGGAGGCGGTGCGCGTGCTGCAGGCGCATTACCCGCCGGGCTTCCTCAACGAGGCGCGGCTTCGGATGGCGCATGTGCCGGACGGGGCGACCCTGGTGGAGAACCCGGTCAGCCGCGCGCCGGGCTTCCAGATGGAGAACGTCTTCGTGCTCGCCGGCGTGCCGCTGGTGATGCGGGCGATGTTCGATGGCATCAAGGGGAAGCTCCGCCACGGCGCGCCGGTGCTGAGCCGCTCCGTCACCTGCGCGCTCGGCGAGGGGGCGATCGCCAAGGACCTGACGGCGATCCAGGCGCGGTTCCCCGACATCGAGATCGGCAGCTATCCGTATTTCCGCGCCGGAGGCTTCGGCGTCAGCCTGGTCTCGCGCGGCACCGATGCCGGGCGTCTGGCCGAGGTGACCGAAGAGCTGAAGGCGATGATTCGGAACCTCGGCGGTGATCCGCGCGAGGAGCAGGCGGCGTAGAAGTTCCTGAGGCCCTTTCCGGCGGCTGGAGAAGTGAGATGACCTTGATGACCACCCGGCGTGCGACGTTGTCGGTCGCCGCCTTCGCGATGCTGGCGGGCTGCAGCTCGGCCGAGACGAAGACCGCGAGCGCGCCGCCGCGCCAGTCGGATGTCGACCTGCTGAATGTGGCGCTCGGCCTCGAATACGAGGCGATCGCGGCATACCAGCTCGGCGCCGACTCCAAGCTGCTGCAGCCGGCGGTCCTCCAGGTCGCGGTCGCCTTTCAGAACGACCATCGCGAGCACGCGAAGGTCCTCGACCGCACGATCCGCGGCCTCGGCGGCCGTCCGGCCGAGGCGAAGGAGGTCAAGGAGTACGGCTTCCGTACCGACCGGCTGACCGACCAGACCGCGATCCTCACCTTCGCCGCCGAGCTCGAGAAGGGGGCGGCCAGCGCCTATCTCTCGACCGTGCCGGTGTTCCAGAACCGCGACCTCGCCAAGGCGGCGGCCTCGATCATGGGTGCGGAGACCCAGCACTGGGCGATCCTTCGCGCGGCGATCGGCCAGCCACCGATCGCCGCGCCCTTTATTTCCTAAAGCGCTTTCCTCAGCGTGATGTTGTAGCGGCGCCGGCCGGTCGCCGAATGCTCGGCCTCGGCAAGCTCGGCGACGCCGTGGAAAGCGAGCCTGGCCGGCCCGCCCCAGACGACGACGTCGCCATGCTCGACCGGCACCCGCTTCGGCCGGTCCTTTCGCTCGTCGCCGCCGAACAGGAAGGTCGCCGGAATGCCGAGCGAGACCGAGACGATCGGCTGCGCGAAGTCGCGCTCGTTCCGGTCCTGGTGCAGCGTCAGCCGCGTGCCGGGCTCGTAGCGGTTGATCAGGCAGGCATCGGGGCGGAAGCCGCCGAAGCCGGCAGCCTCTGCGGCACGCGCGGCGAGATCGAGGAACGCCGCCGGCATCGCTGGCCAGGGAAAGCCTGTCTCGGGGTCGACCGGCTGATAGCGATAGCCCTTCCGGTCGGTGACCCAGCCGGCCTCGCCGCAATTGGTCATCGCGACCGACATCCTGAAGCCGCCAGGCGTGACCATGTTCCGGAACGGCGCCGCCGTCGCGACCTGCAAGATCGCCGCGAGCAGATCGTCCGCGACGCCGAGCGCGAACCCCGGCAGCAGCCAGGCACCCTCCGCGATCGCTTCGCGCTCGCTGCGCGGCACGGCGAACAGATCGCCAGATGTCGCTTTCGATCTTTTCATGTCCCGAATATGGAGGCCGACCGCCGCCGTGACATCGCCGCCCTCAGCCTATAGCCTCGCCGCCGGCGCCCGCTTGGCGGAACGGTAGACGCAACGGACTTAAAATCCGTAGGCCTAAAAGGCCGTCCCGGTTCAAGTCCGGGAGCGGGCACCAGCTAACTAAATCAAAAAGATAGAGCCTCCTCGTGTTCTTGCGAACGGACCACGACCATGATGCTCGTGGAAGCAGGATGGGAGCAGAGAGGCGAGTCTCACGCTGGCTTGCTCAAGGGCCGACCTGCCGAAAGTCAGCTGCGTGCGATCTCGCCCCGAGGATGAAGCGACACGATTGGGGTCACGGTACGGTCCTTAGGATAAGGACTCTTGTCCCTCAATTCCGCTTCGCAGCCTTTCCCTCATATCGACGCTGCCACTCGGCGAGGATGCGGGTTCGATTGTCGGCCGCCCAGGCGAAGTCGTTTTTGATCAGGGACGCTTCTACTCCCGGAGGGTAATTCGGCTGGGTGGTGGAGATCCCCTTCACGGCGACGATACCGAGGTGCCTCGCGTAGAGTTCGTTCGCCTTCCGGCTGGCTGCCCAGTCGGCGAGTCGGCGGGCGGCATCGACGTTCCTTGCGCCCTTGATGATGGCCGTGGCATCCATGTCCCAGCCACCCCCCTCTTTCATGAGCAGCACTTCGACCGGGGCGCCGCTGGCCTTCACATTCAGATATGAGACCTCCGAGGAGATCCCGATCGGGAACTCGCCGGTTCCGGCCATGCGGCATGGTTGGGTTCCCGAATGGACGTAGGTCGCGATGTTCTGATCAAGCTTGTCCATGAACTCCCAAGCCTTCGCTTCACCGAACGTCTGAATCCAAGCTGATACAGCGAAGAATCCAGTCCCGGATGAAGCGGGGTGCGGCATGACGATGCGACCCTTGTACTTGGGGTCATGCAGGTCGTACCACGAGATCGGTCGTTCAAGCGTCTGCTTGGCGGCTTCAACCGTGTTGAAGCAGATCGCGCTTGCCCAACCGTCCATGCCGACCCAGCTGGGCGGGTTCTTCGGGTCACGGAAGCTAGGCTTGATGTTCTCCAGGTCCTTGGGGGAATAAGGCATCAGGACGCCCTCACGATCGAGGGGGATCATGTTGGTGACCGCGAGCCCCCAGATCGCGTCCGCCGACGGATTCAGCTTCTCTGCCATGACCCGGGCCGCGACGACACCGGTCGAGTCCCGCTGCAGGACGACCTTGATGTCGGGGTTGTCCGCCTCGAAGGCCTTGCGAAACGGCTCGATCTGCTCGATGTCCAATGTGCTGAAGACCACGAGCGACGTCTGGGCGTATCCCGAGCCAGCGGCGAGGCATGCAGCAAGCAGAGTCGCCAACGGGACGCCAGCCGTCCAGCGCCGCCCGCGCACGCCGCAAGTGCTCGCTCGCCTCGACCGGCGCAAGATAGCCGTCTCCACCGATTGAGCTTTCACGTCACTTTCCTCCGGCTGTGAGGTCCTGCCTAACGGTCAACGACTTGATTGAGATCCCAGATGCTGCCAGGTCCGGCCGCCATCGCTGCTGGTCAGCAACTCGTTCCGATGCGTCGAAGCATACATGCGTGACGCATCCTGTGGAGCAACGGCGAGGTGCAGAAGATAGTGGTCTCCGAAGTCGCGGCTCAAGGTTTGCCAGCTTAGGGACGATTCTTCCGTGCGAAGCAGGCCGCCGCCGACCACGAATGCATAGACCGACTTGTCCGCCCCCACTTCGATCATGCTGACCGGTCGACGCAGCGGGTGGGCCGTCCGCCAATTTCGGCCGCCATCCTCGCTGAGCAGGATTCCCTGCTGGGTCGCGGCATAGAGACGCTCCACGTTGGTGGCAGATGCGGCGATGTCGATCAGATCCTCCGGCGCCGGACCGACGCGGCGCCAGCTCCGTCCTCCATCCCGGCTCACCTGGAGTCCGCCGTGAACGCCGTAGATCGTGCTCGGTTCCGCCTTGCTGACATCCATCTGATGAAAGTCGACCGGCCCGCCGACGCCCTGCGACAGCACGGCCCATGTCCGGCCGCCATCCATCGAGGAGATGAAGCCGAGATTGCCGCCTCGTGCCGGGTGCCCGCTGGCGTAGAGCTTCATCGCGTCGGTTGGGTGCGGTGTAAATCCCATGAAGTCGTCTCGCCACTCCGAAACCGGTTCAACCGTTGCAGTATCGAGTCGCAAGGCGTGCAGGCCGTGATGCGTGGCGATGAGAAGGCGGCCACCGTCGGCGCGATCTACCGCGAGCCCGTGGATATGCGTCGAACGCAGCAGATCGGCGAGAGGTGTCTTGGATTGCGGGCGAGCATCCGGTGCGGCGAGAAGTAGCAGGGCAGCCGCGAGAAGAATCTTAGCGAAGGACTTCGAGCGACGAATGATCATGGCGCTTCTCGCCGAGGGACTTTCCGCCGGAGGGCCATGGTGCCGGTTCGAATGGCAAGCAGCCTGTGCGCGTTGTCCGCTAGGATGCATCAAAAACTCCCCGGATACCGAGGAAGCCAAGAAACACGAGTCGGGCACGCGAGCCGAACAGACTGCCTGACGTTGTTTCCGCACTTTGAGTGTCGTGATGCTCGTGCATTCTGAGCTCCTCAACAGAGCGATTAGTGGCGTGGAGGCGGCGAGATCTCCTCGCCGCCTCTGCGTCATCGCCATCAGTTGGACTTGGGATGCATCTGCATCTGGGACTGCATCGCCTCCATTCGCTTCATCATCTCCTGCATCATCGACATCATCGATTGCATCTGCTTCTGCATCATCTCGTGATGCTTCATCATCTCGCCCCCCATCATCCCGCCGCGCATCATGCCGCCCTGCATACCGCCAGCTTGAGGAGTCGCCTGGCCGGGCATCGCCATGCGCGGCTGCGCCATCTGCGCCTGAGCCGCGCCGCTGCGATCGAGGACGCCCAGCTTGTCGAGCGTCGCCCGATCGGGCTCCCCGGTGACCGGGAGATGATGCTGAGACTGGAACTGCCGGATCGCGGCGCGTGTCTCGTTGCCCAGCACGCCGTCGACCTTGATCACGGCGCCCTGCTTGCTCAGCGCCTCCTGCAGCGACAGGACCGTCGACCGCGGCAGCACAGTAGACGCCGCAGGCGCCGACGGCATCTGTGCGTGGGCAATGGCGATGGGTGTGGCGCCGAAAAGCAGCGTTGCCGTCACAGTCGTCAGGCCGAGTCGACGGATGCGTGTGAATGTAAGCATTGGTGATCTCCTTGGGTTATGATGGACAAGGCGACGTTCGTGGGCTCTTCGCATTCTTCAGGCTGCGCTGCTCCGGAAGCTGATCCCGTTCGGGCCTTTCCCGACGGCGAATGTCGCAACGACCGATCGGGTCCCCGCATCGATTGCCGTCACCGTACTTTCGACGATGTTGGTAACGAAGACGAAGCGACCGTCACTGCTGACGGTGACGCCGTGCGCGCCGGCGCCGGTCCGGATGGTGTCGACGACCGAGTTCGTCGACACGTCTATGACGGATACTGTGTCCGCCGGCTCCAGATCGGTTCCCTGATTGGCGACGTAGACAAAGCGGCCGTCCGGCGTGGAGTGAACCTGGATCGGCCCCCGCCCGACAGGTATCCGTCCGATAACGGCTCTGCTTGCCGTATCGATTGCCGCTATTCGGTTCTCGTCCCGAAGGGAGACGTAGACGCGAGCGCCATCCGGCGTGAAGCCGACCTGCACCGGCGCTCGGCCCACAGGGATGCGGACGCTCTCGATGCCGGAAGCGATGTCGATGACGGAGACGCTGCCGTCCTCGACGTTCGCCACATAGATCTCGCGGCCATCGGGGCTGATGCGCAGTCCATGCGGGTAGCGGCCGGTCCTGGTGCGACGTGCGACCCGCCCGCGAGCGAGATCGACGACGGCGACGGCATCGCTTCCGGCTAGAGTCACAAAGGCTCGCTTCCCAGCGCCGTCGAGAACCACGTGGGCGGGATGCTTCCCGACCAGGACTGTTGCGATAGGCCCGGATCGCAGGCGCTTCGGATCGAAGACGAGGAGGCGGCCGTCGGCCTTGTCCGCGTGATCTCCGGCACCATGGTCGTGGTCTCCGTCCTTCGCGGGCTCGCCCACGGCCAGGATACGAGCGCCATCGGCGCTTACCTGGATGTTGTGAGGCGATATTGCGACAGGCACGATCGTCACGCGAGAGGTCGACAGATCGATCGCGCTGATCGAGTTTCCGTGTTCGTCGGCAGTATAGACGTAGCCCGAGAATCCACGGCCTTTGGCGGCCGACAGGGGCAAGAGAAGAGAGGTGGCGGCGCACAAGGCGCCGGTCAGCAGGTCGCGACGATGCATGGTTCCCTCCGCTTGGCTGAAGACGCAAAGCTGGCGCCTTCAAGTCGAAGAGTTGAAAGGGATACGAGGTGCCGGGCGGCGCCCGCGAAGAGGCGCTAGTCGCTCCGGGTGCGACGACGGAACCCGGAGTCGCTCCCGGTCCCGTCAGTCTCTCAAGCGTGGAGGCGCGGTGGCCTGAAGAGCGCGCCGAAGTTCAGCGCGACAATGTCGGTGCCGTTGGGCCAGGGGCATCCGGACCGAGTTTCAGGGACATAGGAAGAAATTCCCGCCGGCACGGTTGCAGTGACGCAGGAAGCGCAGTTGCCTCCCGAACAGCCGGTTCCCGGTGCGTGTGATGTGCAACAGAGACCCTGTCCACTCCTCTCGGAGAGGACGCGCGTGGCAGGTGACCCGAGCAGATCCTTTTCGGGCGAAATCTCGCGAACGATGACTGTCGACGCCGCAGCGACCGTCTGCGCCTCGTCGGCGGCCGTAAAGACAGTCGGCGCGGTGCCGTTCCGGCAGGCATGGGCCTCGGCCCCGGCAAACAGGACGATGATCGCCGTTGCAATGGCGGCGACAATCGACGCGAAGGATCTGAAAGCACGATTCCTCGGCCGGTGCGGGGACCTCCAGAGCAGTCGGATGTGAGCGTCTTGCCGGATCATCCTTTGCAATCTCGCCGAGCAGACGGCGAAGGTCATTGACGCAGATCAATGGCGGCGCGCTTGTACGCGCACGCAGTATAACCGCCTTATGCGCGGGGTTGGCGCTCAAAAAGCTGCCGATCGGGATAGTGCCAAGTGTGGCCGCTGGCGTCGTGCGGCGGCGCGGGAAGGCGACCGCCCGAGCGTCGATCCCAATTCACGTCCCGAACCGTCGCGGGATGCCATGTCCCGCGACGAGCCGTCCTGACACCGCGAGCGGTGAGAGCCTCGACGATGCCGGGAAGCGTACCGATGCCTGACGCTTTGATGCTATTCACAATAGGCACGACGTTCGAGGCGAAGGCGTCCGCTCGGGAGCGGGCACCAACATGCGATTCTCAGGCATTGGCACCCTCGCGGCTTCGATCTCTTGCGATTGATGCACATCAACGCCGAAGCGGGGGCGGCGTCCCATTGTCCGTTTCACATAACGGAGACGAGATCATGAAGACCATCCGCCTGGAGCTTGCACGCAGCAGGGAGTTTCCCGATGGGAGCGCTTCCCACGGCTATATCTTGCGGGCACCCCTCACGGCTGACGGTCATCTCGATGTCGAGACGTGGCGCAAGGAGCGCGACCTCTGCGCCGTCAGGCGCTTCTGGGGCGCTGAGGAAGAGCAGCGAGGGACCTTGATCCATACGGCGGGCCGGCGCTGGGCGTTCTCCTACGTGCCGGGAGACGATTCCGACGACGAGCCGATCTTTCGGCTCGACAGCCATGTGTTCCGGGCCGGCGAGTATATCTCGATCACCGAGCACGATGGGATCGAGCGCACCTTCCGGATCGCGAGCGTCACATGACGCCGGCGAGTTCCTGAAGGTCTTCGAGGTTTGTCAGCTTGGCGCGGTTGCCGTCGAGGAGTTGGATCGTGCCGTCGCGCTTGAGCTGCGTGAAGGTCCGGCTGACGGTCTCGATCGTGAGGCCGAGATAGTCGGCGATGTCGTTACGGCCCATCGGCAGGTCGACGGGATTGCCCGGCTTGCCGTGGCGCCGCGCGGCGTTCGACAACAGGACGAGGAAGGACGCGAGCCGTTCCTTCGCCGTCTTGCGGCCGAGAAGCAGCATCTGATCCTGGGCGGCGGCGAGCTCGTGCGAAGCGAGGCCGAGCAGGCGGCGCTCGAGCTTCGGCATGTCATCGAGAAGCTTCTCCAGCTTCGCGCGCGAGAACTTGCACAGCTTCGTCGGCGAGATCGCCTCGGCGCTGTAGGCGTAGGATTCGCGATGGGTCAGACCGAGGAAGTCGCCGGGAAAGAGGAAGCCGGTGATCGCGCGTCTTCCGTCGGGCATCAGCTTGTAGACCTTCACGGCGCCGGTGGTGATGTTGAACACATGATCTGCCGGATCGGACTCGCCGAAAATCGTCGAGCCATCGGCAGCCTCGACCTGAGACATGATCTGGGTGACCCGCACCTGCTCGACCGGGTCCAGCGGCGCGCAGACCGAAAATTCGCGAACGGCGCAGTCGCTGCAGGGCCGCACGAGGCCTGTCTTGACGTTCCGCTCTTGAGTCTCGACGGCGAACCAGGACATGAACCGCGCTCCGGACGATGCCGCATCATCCCGCCGGATGTGTGCAGCCTCAAACCAATGTTGGTGAAATCTTGTAACCGGGTACCGCGACCGATTGCCACGGCCGGCGACTAGCGCCGCATCGGCTCATCCTGCATGACGGGAGCGAAGCCCCGGCGCCGAGCCGGAAAGAGTTTTCGACACTGGCTGGCGCCGATGGCAAGGAAGCTGCTTCGCTCGAAGATCGGCAGCGACCAGCCGCTTGTCGGCGTGCCGTCGGCGAACGCGATGTCGAGGTCGACCGTGACCGCGTCGCAGCCACGAAGGTTCGCCATTACCTCGATGCCGTCGATGACGTAGGCCACCGCCTGTTCCCGTCCAGGAAAGTCCGGGACCAGCAGGTTTCCGATCGCCAGGGTTCTGCCCAGCGCCAGCTCGTCCCGGGTCTGATGCGTGAAGAGGCCGACGATGTAGCCGGGCTGGTTCTCGGCCACGACGACGCCGCGCTCGGCCCGTTCCTTGCCTTCAGGAATCTGGCCGCGGGCGAACTCCGTCCATCGCAGCAGGCTGGTACTGGGCAGCACGGACTGGACCAGCGGAAAGGCCTGGCGAATGCGCTCATGCTCGAGCGGGCGAAGGACAAGTGGGCCCATACATGAATATTTGCCGTGCTGGCCGCGGCTCGCATTGATGCAGATCAAGGTGACTGGGAACCCCTCATGGTCGTATCCGCCAACCAGTCCGACAAGGAGTTCCCCGATGACGATCAAGACCGTTCTCGTCGTACTTTCCGGGGTTCCCGGCGACGAGACCCGCCTGGCAGCGGGGCTTCTCCTGGGGGCTCGCTTCGAGGCCGGCATCGCCGTCCTCCACGTCAAGCCGACGCCGGTCATCCTCACGGGCGGAATGAACGGAGAGATCCCGGCGTCGCTGATCGAAGCCCAGCAGCAGCAGATCGACGCGACTGCGGCCGCGGTCGAGGCCGCTGCGAGGTCGCAGGGGGCTCGCGTCGGCTCCAAGATCGACTGGCGCTGCGAGGAGGGTGACGAAGTGTCGGTCGCCGGCGTGCATGCCCGCTATGCCGACCTGGTGGTCGCCGCTCCCGACGTCGCGCGCGATCTCGTGTTCGTCTCCGCGTCTCCGGTGATGGCGATCCCGGACGGTGCGAGCCCGAACGGGCTGAAGCGCGCCGTGATTGCCTGGAACGGCAGTCAGGAAGCCGCGCGCGCGGTTCGCGACGCGCTGCCCCTGATCGAGGCGGTCGGATCGGCCGAGGTGCTGGTCATCGATCCTCCGAGGCAGGAGATCGGGACCGACATCGCGCGCCTGCTCGCCGCACACGGCATCAAGGTGGATGTCCGCGAGCGCCTGTCGGGAGACGCCGATATCGGCGGCCTGCTGCTCGAGGAAGCGCGTGTCTCCGGCGCCGATCTCCTCGTCATGGGCGCCTACGGCCATTCGCGGCTGCGGGAATGGGTGCTCGGCGGCGCGACCGAGGAAGTGCTCGAGGCCGCCAAGATCCCCGTCCTGATGTCGCACTGAGGCCCCGTTGGACGCGCGTTTTCTCGTCGCGAAGTACGACGGCCGGGTGCCGCGTTACACCAGCTACCCGACCGCGCCCCACTTTCGCGCCGTGGTCGGCGACGGCTGGTATCGCGACTGGCTTTCGCGCGCGCGTTCGCCCGGCGGCCTCTCCCTCTACGTCCACGTGCCGTTCTGCCGCGCCATGTGCTGGTACTGCGGCTGCCATACGCGGGTCGCCAAGGACGACGTTCCGGTCCAGGCCTATGTCGGAGCGCTGCGGCGCGAGATCGCGCTCGTCGCCGAGGCGATCGGCCCCCTCGCACCGGTCTCTCGCCTTCATTGGGGCGGCGGTACGCCGACGATCCTGTCCCCGGACGCGTTCGCTGCGATTCGTGACGACCTCGGGCACTTGTTCGACCTCGAAGCGATCGACGAGCACGCGGTCGAGATCGACCCGCGGACCCTGACCGACGAGCGGGTGGCGATGCTGGCAGATGCCGGCGTCAACCGCGTCAGCCTCGGCATCCAGACGCTGTCGGAGCCGGTTCAGCAGCGGATCAACCGGATCCAGCCTTTCGTGCAGGTGGCATCGGCCGTGGAGCGGCTGAAGCGTGCCGGCATCGGCTCGTTCAACGCGGACCTGATGTACGGGCTGCCGGCCCAGACCGAAGAAGACATCCTGGAGACCATCGAGGCTGTGCTGCAGCTGAAGCCGAGCCGAATCTCGCTCTTCGGATACGCGCACGTGCCCTGGATGAAGCCGCATCAGCTCAAGATCGACGAGGCTGAGCTACCGGACGCCCAAAATCGCTTCGCGCAGCTGATGGCGGGCGCCGGCGCTCTGGCGGGAGCGGGATATCGCCGGATCGGCCTCGATCACTTCGCGCGTCCGGATGACGTCCTTGCGCGTGCCGCGGAGGAGGGGAGGCTTCGGCGGAACTTCCAGGGCTACACGGACGACGCCGCCACGACGTTGATCGGCTTCGGAGCCTCGGCCATCAGCGAGACGCCTGACGGTTATGCGCAGAACCTGACCGCGATTCCCGACTGGCAACGCGCCGTATTCGACGGCCGCCTGCCGGTCGCGAAGATGCGGGCGCTCTCGCCGGAAGACCGCCTGCGCCGTCGCGTGATCGAAGACCTGATGTGCGACCGGACGGTCGACCTCGAGCAGGTGCTCGCTCGCCATGCCCAAAGGCCGGACCTTCTCGACGACTGTCTGGCGCGGCTGGCCGAGCCGGCGCATGACGGGCTGGTCGAGATCGACGGACGCCGATTGCGCGTCACGGAACGGGGCTGGCCGTTCATGCGGAATGTGGCCGCGGCTTTCGATGCCTATCTCGTGCCCGACGAGACCCGGCACGCCCGCGCGGTCTGATGGAACTCCTCTGGACGATCTGCGGCCTGGGTGCGGGAAGCGGTCTGCCTCTCGCCGGCGGCATGTTCGTGGCCGGCCTTCTGGGCGGCGCCGGGCACTGCTCGCTGATGTGCGGTTCCTTCGCGATTGCCCAGGTCGCCGAGCGCTTCGCCGACGGGGCGAGGATGCGTCTCTGGACCGCCGTGCTCCTGCCCTATCAGCTCGGGCGTCTTGCCACCTACTCGGTACTTGGCTCTTTCGCCGGCGGCATCGGTGCGGCGGCGGTCTGGCTCGTCGACTTGAGCTGGCTGCCCGCGGCGGCTCTGGCGGTTGGCGCCGCGGTCTTCGCGCTGCAAGCCCTCGGACGGCTCGGCTTCGGCCCATCCATCGTCACCCGCTTGGGGCGTGGAACACGCGGGTTCACGCTCGGCCTCGCTCTCGGCTTTCTGCCTTGCGGGCTCGTCTATGGGGCTCTGATCGCCGCGGCGGGCGCCGGCGGCGCCTGGCAGGGTGCCCTGGCGCTTGCGGCGTTCGGTCTCGGCACGGTTCCGGCGCTCATTGCCGTCGCGTGGCTCGGTCTCGCGGCGGGCAAGCGTTGGCTGGCGCTGGCGCAGTCGGCGGCGCCCTTTGTCGGCCTCGCCAACGCCGCCGTCCTCGGCGTGCTCGCGGTGCGGTCGCTCTAGGGCGCTATTCGACGAGATCGCGGTAGGCGTGCCAGGAGGCGAGGCCGACCAGCGGCAGAGCCACCGCCAGGCCCAGGTAGAGCGTCGCCACACCGAGCGCGGTGAAAATCGCGATCAGGGCGGCCCAAAGCGCCATCGCCTTCCAGTTGACCAGGACAGCGGTGACGCTGGTGGCGATGGCGGTGACGACGCCGATCTCGCGATCGAGAAGCATGGGGATCGACACCGCGGCGATCGCAAAGACGCCGACGGCGAGGGCTGCGCCGATGACCGTTCCGACGATGAGGAACGGCAGGCTTGCCGGCGAGAACAGCAGCGTCTCGGCCAGCCGGGAAAGGCTCGGTGTCGCCTCGGAGAAGAAAAGGGCGAAGAGCAGGGTCGCGATCCGCACCCAGGCCAGGTGGAAGAACAGCAGGACCAGGCCGGCGAGCGCGATCTGCAAAGGATTGCGCCGCCAGGCGATGGCGGCGCCGGCCAGCGACGGCCTCTCGCCCAGCTCCAGGCGCCGGCTGATCTCGTAGATCCCGACGGCGAGGATCGGCGCCACGAAGGTGAACCCGGCGGCAAGCGGCAGCACCAGGTAGGGAAGGTCGGCGAGCACGAGCCCGAGCGTCAGCACGAAGCTCGCCGCCACCATGGCCAGTCCGTAGAGGAGGCAGAGCCGGGGCGCGCGGATGAAGTCGGTCCAGCCCCGGGCGAGCCAGAGCCAGGGCCGGTCGACCGAGACCACGCGGATTCTGGGACTCGGCGTCGTGAAGACGGGAACTGTGTCGCTCATCTCGGGCCTCCTGCGCGGGGACTATGCCGATCCGCCTTCGCCGTCGAATTGAGATGGATCAATGCCGCACATCCTGCCCCGGGCGAGGGTGCGCCCGATCCAAGGCCGGGGTGAAAGATGACGGCGACGACGATGAATAGGGTTCGGAGCGAGGTCCGCGAGGATTACCTCGAGGATGTGGTCCGCGCCTCGATGGCGTTAACGATGTTCTGGGGCATCGCCGCCTTCACGGTCGGCGTCTATATCGCCTTCCAGCTGGCCTTCCCGGCACTGAACCTCGGCCTCGAATGGACGACTTTCGGCCGGCTCCGGCCGCTTCACACCTCGGCGGCGATCTTCGCCTTCGGTGGCACGGCGTTGATCGGCAGCTCCTTCCACGTCGTCCAGCGCACGTGCCGGGCTCAGCTCTTCGGCGGCGAGCCCGTTGCCTGGTTCATCCTGCTGGGATACCAGTTCTTCATCGTCGTGGCGGCGACCGGCTACCTGCTCGGCATCACCCAGGGCCGCGAATACGCCGAGCCCGAGTGGTACGCCGACCTCTGGCTGACGCTGGTATGGGTCGTCTACCTCGTCGCCTTCGTCGGCACGCTGGTGAAGCGGCAGGAGCCGCACATCTACGTCGCCAACTGGTTCTATCTCTCGTTCATCCTGACGATCGCGATGCTGCACGTGGTCAACAACCTGGCCATGCCGGTGTCGTTCGTGGGCACGAAGAGCTACTCGGCCTTCGCCGGCGTGCAGGATGCGCTGACGCAGTGGTGGTACGGCCACAACGCGGTCGGCTTCTTCCTGACCGCCGGCTTCCTCGGGATGATGTACTACTTCATCCCGAAGGCGGCGAATCGGCCGGTTTATTCCTACCGGCTCTCGATCGTCCATTTCTGGTCGCTGATCTTCCTCTACATCTGGGCTGGGCCGCACCATCTCCACTACACCGCGCTGCCGGAATGGGCGCAGATGCTGGGGATGGCGTTCTCGGTGATGCTGTGGATGCCGTCGTGGGGCGGCATGATCAACGGCCTCATGACGCTGTCGGGCGCCTGGGACAAGCTCCGCACCGATCCGGGACTCCGCTTCTCGGTCACCGCAGTCGCCTTCTACGGCATGTCGACCTTCGAGGGTCCGGTGATGTCGATCCGTCCCGTGAATGCGCTCAGCCACTACACCGACTGGACGATCGGCCACGTGCATTCGGGCGCGCTCGGCTGGGTCGCCTTCATCGTCTTCGGGATGATGTACCACCTCGTGCCGGTCCTCTGGGGCCGCAAGGACCTCTATTCCAAGACGCTGGCCGAGGTGCACTTCTGGATCTCGACGATCGGCATCGTCCTCTACATCACCGCGATGTGGGTGAGCGGCATCATGCAGGGCCTGATGTGGCGCGCCTACGACGAGCTCGGCTTCCTGCAGTACTCGTTCGTCGAGACGGTGCAGGCGATGCATCCCTTCTACCTGATCCGCGCGATGGGCGGCGTGCTGTTCCTGATCGGCGGTCTGGTCATGGCTTACAACCTCTGGCGCACCGCGCGCGGCGACGTCGCGCGGACAGCGGCCGCTTAGGGCAGAACGATGGTCCTCTCTCACGCGAAGATCGAGACCAACACCGCGATCCTGCTGGTGCTGTCGCTCCTCACCGTGGTCATCGGCGGCATCGTCGAGATCATCCCCCTCTACACCATCGAGACCACGATCGAGCGTGTCGGGGGCGTGCGTCCCTATACGCCGCTCGAGCTGGTCGGGCGCAACATCTACATCCGCGAGGGCTGCTATCTCTGCCATAGCCAGCAGATCAGGCCCTTCCGCGACGAGGTCGAGCGCTATGGTCATTACAGCCTCGCCGCCGAGAGCATGTACGACCACCCGTTCCAGTGGGGGTCGAAGCGCACGGGGCCTGACCTGGCGCGGGTGGGGGGCAAGTACTCGGACGAGTGGCATGTCGCCCACATGGTCGAGCCGCGCTCGGTCGTGCCCGAGTCGATCATGCCCTCGTACCCGTTCCTGAAGGACCGGGTGCTGAAAACCGACGACATTACGGCGCATCTGCGGGCGGTCCGGAAGGTCGGCGTCCCCTACAGCGACGAGATGATCGCCCAGGCGCGGGCCGACATGGAGGCGCAGCAGAATCCGGACGCGGACACCGCGGGCCTCGCCAAGCGCTATCCGAAGGTGCCGGTCGGGATCTTCGACGGCGATCCGGCTCGGATCACCGAGATGGACGCGCTGGTCGCCTATCTCCAGATGCTGGGAACGCTGGTCGACTTCTCGGCCGTCACCCCGCAGCAGCTGAAGCAGTAGGAGGCGGCGATGGATCTCGTCTCCGTCTATCCGGCGATCAAGTCGCTCTGGACCGTGTGGCTGGTGCTGATCTTCGCGCTCCTGATCGCGCGCGCGCTCAGGCCGAGCCGCAAGCCCGAGTTCGCGCGCGCCGCCGCGATCCCCCTGAAAGACGGCGAAGGGCAGGAGTAAGCCATGCCGACAAAAGTCGAGAAGGACGCGGTTACCGGCACGGAGACGACCGGTCACGAGTGGGACGGCATCAAGGAGCTGAACACGCCGTTGCCGACCTGGTGGGTCTACGTGCTCTACGCCTCGATCGCCTGGTCGATCGGGCTGTTCATCGTCTACCCGTCGTTTCCGGGAATTACCGGCTACTTCTCCGGCGTCGTCGGATATTCGGCGCGCGAGGAACTGGCCGACAAGATGCGGGTCGCCGAGAACATCAAGGCGCCGTTCCTCGATCGCATCCGCGCGACCAGCCTGGACGAGATCCGCGCCACGCCGGACCTGCTCGGCTACGCCGTCGCCGGCGGCCGCGTCGCGTTCGCCGAGAACTGCGCGGGCTGTCACCAGGCAGGCGGCGCCGGCGCGAAGGGCTATCCGAGCCTCGCCGACGACGACTGGCTCTGGGGCGGCAAGCTCTCCGACATCGAGAAGACGATCCGCACCGGCATCCGCGGCACGCACCCCGATACGCGAACCAGCCTGATGCCGCGCTTCGGCACCGACGGCATCCTCGATCGGCGCCAGATCGACGACGTCGCCGAATTCGTGCTGTCGCTCACGACGCGGCCGGCCGATCCGGCGGCAGTCGAGCGCGGCCGCGCGGTCTTCGTCGAGAATTGCGCCTCGTGCCACGGCGAACGCGGCACCGGCCTGCGTGAGTTCGGCGCGCCGTCGCTGGCGGACAAGGTCTGGGTATTCGGCGGCGACAAGCCGAGCATCGTTCGCTCGATCGCCGAAGGACGCGGCGGCGTCATGCCGGCCTGGAACGACCGCCTCGACCCCGCCGTCATCAAGATGCTGACCCTCTACGTCCACACGCTGGGCGGCGGCGAGTGACGTGCCGATGCCGCTCGACGATGGCAGCGTCGCCTCTTTCTATGCGACACGGAAGAAGGTCTATCCGAAGTCGGTCGCGGGGCTGTACCGCCGGCTGAAATGGGCGCTGCTCGTCCTGTTTCTCGGCATCTACTACCTGGTTCCCTGGATCCGGTGGGATCGCGGTCCGGGAGCGCCTGATCAGGCGGTCCTGCTCGATCTTCCGGGAAGGCGCGCCTACTTCTTCTGGATCGAGATCTGGCCGCAGGAGGTCTACTACCTTTCCGGCCTCCTGATCCTCGGCGCCGTAGGGCTGTTCCTGGCGACCAGCCTGCTCGGCCGGATCTGGTGCGGCTATGCCTGCCCGCAGACGGTCTGGACCGACCTCTTCATGTGGGTCGAGCGGCTGATCGAAGGGGACCGGACCGAGCGCATGCGCCTCGACCGGCTGCCGATGTCGGCGGGCAAGGCGCTCCGGAAGGCGGCCAAGCACGCGGCATGGCTCGCGATCGCGGCGGCCACCGGCGGCGCCTGGGTCTTCTACTTCGTCGACGCGCCGACCGAGATCCGCTCGATCTTCACCGGCCGCTCCTCGCTTGAGGTCTATTTCTTCATCGGCCTGTTCACGGCGACGACCTATCTGCTCGCCGGCTGGGCACGCGAGCAGGTCTGCACCTACATGTGCCCGTGGCCGCGCTTCCAGGCGGCCATGCTCGACGTCCACAGCCTGGTCGTGACGTACCGCGACTGGCGAGGCGAGCCGCGTGGCAAGCACAAGCAAGGCGAGACCTGGGAGGGAAGAGGCGATTGCGTCGACTGCCGCGCCTGCGTCGCGGTCTGCCCGACAGGCATCGACATCCGTGACGGCCAGCAGCTCGAGTGCATCGGTTGCGGTCTCTGCATCGATGCCTGCGACGAGATCATGCTCCGTGTCGGCCGTCCGCAGAAGCTGATCGCCTTCGACACGCTGGCGAATCTGCAGGCGGCGGCGGTCAAGGACAAGGCGCCTTATCGTCTGGTGCGCCCGCGGACCGCCCTCTATGCGGGCCTTCTGGTGCTGGTGGCCGGTGTCATGGCGTTCGGCCTCGCGTTCAGGTCGACCGTGGAGCTGACGGTGCTCCGCGACCGCAGCCCGCTGTTCGTGCCTCTCGCCGACGGCGCCATCCGCAACGGCTACACGGTCAAGGTCCTGAACAAGACGCGCTCGAACGAGCACTACACGCTCGTCGTGGAAGGAATTTCCGGAGCCCGGCTGACGGTCGTCGGCGATGGCGAGGTCGGCGCCGACGGCACCGATGCGGTGCTCGACGTGAAGCCCGACGCGGTCGGTACCTTCCGCGTCACCGTGCGGGCCGAGCGGAAGGTGTTGAGCGGCGAGTCGACGCCGATCCGCTTCCGTATCGCCGGCACCGCGTCGAATGCGGTTCAATCGAGCATCTTCATGGGGCCCAAGCCATGACGACCGTTGTGCGCGGACGTTGGATTCCGTGGACTTTCGCCGGCGGCATGCTGGTCGTGATCGCCGTCAATGCCGTGCTGATCACGGCGGCACTCCGTTCTTTCCCCGGTCTCGTCGTCCAGCGCCCCTACGACCGCGGCATCGCCTACAACGAAGAACTCCGCCAGGATCGCGCCCAGGCGGCCATCGGCTGGTCGATGGTCCCGACATTCGCCGACGGACGCCTGACGGTTCGTGTCTCGGGGGCTGACGGCGCACCGGTCGCCGGTCTCGTCGTCCGTGCGACGCTGTCCCGTCCGCTCGAGATCCTCCCGCCGGTGGAAGCCACGCTTGCGCCTTCCGGTGACGTCTACGGCGCCCCGATCGAGCTGCCGCGCCGAGGCCAGTGGGAGGTGCGCATCCGGGCGACCGGCGGGGAAGGATCCTATCGCGGCATCTACCGGATCGTCGCGCCGTGACCGCTGCCGCCCTTTCCGTCCCCGTGCCGGAAGTAGCGGCACCCTGCGCGCATTGCGGCCGGCTGGCGCCGGCGGGGCAGATGTTCTGCTGCGGCGGCTGTGCGGCGGCGAAAGGTCTCATCGCCGAGCTCGGGCTCGATGCCTATTACACGCGCCGGCAGACGATGGGCGCTTCGGGACGGCCCGCATCGGACGCGGACGCGATTCCGGTCGGGCCCTTCGTTCGCTCTGAAGCCGATCAGGCCCATCTCGACCTGATGGTCGATGGGCTCGAATGCGGAGCCTGCGCCTGGCTGATCGAGGCCGCGCTTGCCCGCGACCCCGCGCTCGAGCATGCCCGGGTCAACCTGAGCCAGCGTCGCCTCGCGCTGACCTGGCGCGGGCCGGCGGAGATCGGTGAGCGGCTCGCGGGCATCGTGCGCCGGCTGGGATATGCGGTGGCGCCCTTCGACGCGGAGCGGCTGGCGGCGACGGTCGATGCCGAGGAGCGCGACCTTCTGCGATCCCTGGGCGTCGCCGGCTTCGCCGCTGCCAATGTCATGCTGCTCTCAGTCTCGGTGTGGTCGGGCGCGATCGGCGAGATGGGGCCGGCCACCCGTGACCTTCTGCACTGGGTCTCCGCCCTGATCGCGCTTCCGGCGATCGTCTACGCGATAAGGCCGTTCGCCCGCTCGGCCTTCGCCGCGCTCGCCGCCGGCCGGACCAACATGGACGTACCGATCACGATCGGTGTCACCCTGGCCTCGGCGGTGAGCCTGTTCGACACGTGGCGGTCGGAGAGCCACGCCTACTTCGACTCAGCGATCACGCTGCTGTTCTTTCTGCTGATCGGCCGCTATCTCGACCGCCGCGCCCGTGGGCAGGCTCGCTCCGCGGTCGCTCATGTCGCCGCACTGGCGGCGCGTTCGGCGACCGTCGTCGATGCGGATGGCCGGACTCGCATCGTCCGCCCGTCCGAGGTCGCGGCCGGCGTGACGGTCCTGGTCGCCGCCGGCGAGCGGATTCCGGTCGACGGCCGCGTCGCCTCCGGCGCGAGCGACCTCGATACCGCGCTGGTGACCGGCGAGAGTCTTCCCCGCCGGGTTTCCGTCGGCGATCCGGTGCATGCCGGCATGGTCAACCTGACGCGCAGCATCCAGGTGATCGCCGAACGGACCGGCGAGTCGACCCTGCTCGCCGAGATCTCCCGGTTGCTGGCGGCGGCGGAGTCCGGCCGCTCGCGCTTCGTGGCGCTCGCCGACCGGGTGGCGCGCAGCTATGCGCCGGTCGTCCATCTGGCGGCGTTGACCACCTTCCTCGGCTGGATCCTCGTCGCCGACGCTGGATGGCATCCGGCACTGTCGGCGGCGGTCGCGGTGCTGATCATCACCTGTCCCTGTGCGCTGGCGCTGGCAGTGCCGGTGGTGCAGGTCGTGGCCTCCGGCAGGCTGTTCCGGCAGGGCATCCTTCTCAAGTCGCCGACCGCACTCGAGCGGCTGGCCGCGGCGCGGGCGATCGTCTTCGACAAGACCGGCACGCTGACCGTCGGCAGGCCCGAGCTGATCGCCGGCAACGCGATCGCGGATCTGTCGCTTGCCGCGGGTATGGCTCAGGCGAGCCGGCATCCGTTGAGCCGCGCTCTGGTCCGGGCCTGTCCGTCGGCGCCGGCCGTCGATGGTGTGACGGAGCATCCGGGAGAGGGTCTGTCCGCGGGCGGCATTCGCCTCGGCAGTGCCCGCTTCGTCGGTGCGGACCGCGCGGGCGCCGATTGGCATGGGCCGGAGCTCTGGCTGGCGCAGCCCGGAATGCCGCCGGTCCAGTTCCGCTTCGACGACCCCCTCCGCGCCGATGCGGCCGAGACGGTCAGCAGGCTTTCAGCGATGGGCTATCGCATGGCGCTGGTATCGGGCGACCGCCCCGACGTGGTGGCGCGCGTCGCGTCGGCTGTCGGCATCGAAGATTGGAGCGCGGAGGTCGGCCCGCAAGGCAAGGCTGCCGCGATCGCGAATCTGCAGATCAACGCGCCGACCGTCATGATCGGCGACGGCATCAACGATGCCCCGGCATTGGCGCAGGCATCCGCCTCGATGGCGCCGGCCGCCGCTGCGGATGTCAGCCGGACGGCGGCCGATGCGGTCTTCCAGGGCGACAGGCTGAGACCGGTCGCCGAGATCCTGGAGGTGGCCCGCGCCTCCGATCGCCTGGTGCGCCAGAACCTGGGACTGGCGCTCGCCTACAATCTGCTGGCCGTTCCGCTGGCGGTGCTGGGATTCGTCACGCCGCTTGTCGCAGCCATCGCGATGTCGAGCTCCTCGCTGCTCGTCGTCGGCAACGCACTGAGGCTAGGAAGGCGATGAGCGGACTTCTGTACCTGATCCCCGTCGCGCTTTGCCTCGGCCTTGTCGGCCTGGTTGGCTTCCTCTGGTCGCTTCGTACCGGCCAGTTCGACGATCTCGACGGCGCCGCCACCCGCATTCTTTTCGACGACGTCGGTTACACCAAGGAGACTGAGCGATGAATATCCTTCCGATCTCGTGGGTCCTCGGCTTCGCCGTCGCGATCCTCGGGCTGCTGGGCCTGAGCATGGCCGCTTCGTCGGTGGACCAGGGGGTCCATCTCTTCGGCATGCTGCTCTTCGTCTTCGCAGTTGGCTTCGACTTCTGGCTGATCAAGATAGGCTACGACCGGGCGGAAGGATGAAGCTTGTCGTCAAGGCGATCGCCGTCTGGGTCGCCATCATGATCCTGGAGGTCGGCAACGGCCTCCTGAGGAAGGTGATCGTCGAGTCTTTCGTCGACGATCTCACGGCTCGTCAGATTGGCGTCGCGATGGGCTCGGTGATGATCCTGCTCGTCGCCTATCTTACGGTCGGATGGTTCCACGCGAGACGACGCCGGCTTCTCGTCGTCGGCCTGATCTGGGCGAGTTTGACACTGGCTTTCGAGATCTTTCTCGGCCGTGCCGTCATGGGCCTGAGCTGGGCCCGGATCCAGTCCGACTACGACCCGCTCCAAGGCGGCCTGATGCCGCTGGGCCTGCTCGTCATGGCTTGTGCCCCTTTGGCCGGCGCATGGTTGCGACGCGGCGTTCGCAAGAGACGGCGGGCCTCGCGCCCGCGCCTTCGTGAGGTGCGCGCTTCAGGCTGATGCGGCATCGGAAAGTAACGGCCCGGCCGAAGCCGGGCCGCGAGGTTTCAGGAGGGGACGATTTACGTGCGGCGATGGCCGGGACCGCCACGACCGCCGCGGGCGATCAGCTCGTCGGCGACCTGCTTCTGCTCGTCGGAGAGAAGTGCATAGAGCGGCTTGAACGCTTCCAGCGAGCGCTGGCTCTGGGCGGCGGCGAGCTTGGACGCCTCGGCGCGGCGTTCCATCTGCTCGATCGCGGTGCGCGGCTTCGGCCGCTGGTCGCCGCTCGCGCGATGGTCGCGGCGCTTCTGCATCGCAGTACCCATCTCGTCGGCGTTCTGGCGCATTACGCGAACATAGTTGTCGAAGGCGGCCTGTTGGGCCGGGGTGATCTTGAGCTCGGCCTTGAGGAAGGCGATGCGGCCGTCCATGTGGCGGTTGAAGCTGCGCGTCGGCGCGGCGGGGTTCGCCGGCTGCGCGAAGACGGCGGGCGCGGCGGCGCCGAGAAGGCCGATCGCGAGCGCACCGGCGAGAATGCGATGACGAGGAGAGAGCATGGGACGTCGTCCTTCGGTTGGAGGCGGTGAGATCGGCGTCGTGATGACGCTGTCCTGTCGATGACACGTCGGGCATCGGCGACTCCTGCGCGCAAACGAAGACGCCGCCCGTCGGGGCGGCGTCTCGTCGGGAGAAGCGGCTCTGCTCAAACGCTAATGCGCTCTTTCCCGCGGGCTTCGCGGATCCCTGATGTCGTGCGCCATGACCGGATCTTCGCGGGCCTCGAGCTCGCTTCGCACCATGCCGATATCGGCGAGCGCGTGATCGTCGAGCGTCAGCAGCTCGGCGCGCGTCCGCGCTTCCCGCCTGCGTTCGAAAAAGCGGCTGACCGCCGATCCGATGCTGTGCATCATGGAGTGTGCCATCGCGATCTCCTCTTTTCGCTCTCGAGAATGTGGGCGCAGGAGATGGCGGAGTCAGTCGTACGCGGGCGACATATCTGTGATCGGCCGGTGACTGCGGCCTCGTGTCAATTTCGAGGTAGCCGCTCGAAAATCAGGAACCGGCACGACGCCCCCTTCGCGCGCGCCTTCTCTTCGTAGCGCGTCGGCGGCCAATCTTCGGGACGTGCCGCGCTCTCCTCGCCGATACGCTTCGGCCTGAAGGCCGGATGCGCGGTCGTGACCTCGAGCATGTGCTCGACGTAGTCGGCATCGTCGGAGGCGAGGCGCAGCTCGGCATTGTCGGCCATCGCCTGCCCAAGCCAGTCCAGCGTCTCAGTCGAGACGATGCGGCGCTTCTTGTGGCGCGCCTTCGGCCAGGGATCGGGAAACAGGATGAAGCAGCGGTCGATCGACTGCGGCGCGAGGCGCGCCATCAGCAGGCGGGCGTCGTCTGGATGGAGGCGCACATTGGCGAGCTGCCTCCCGTCGATCATCGTCAGCAGCGAGGCGAGGCCGTTCAGGAACGGCTCGCAGCCGACGAAGCCGACCTCGGGATGTCGCTCGGCCTGCCAGGCGAGATGCTCGCCGCCGCCGAAGCCGATCTCGAGCCAGACCTGCCTGCGCGGCGGCACGAACAGCGCCCGGGGATCGAGCGTGCCGGCCTCCGGGAGTGCGATCCGGAGGCGCGGCAGCAGACGCTCGATCAGCTCCTTGCGGCGCTGGGTTAAGGGCCTGGCGAGGCGCCGGCCGTGGAAACGGCGAGGCTCAGGCGCCAAAGGCCTTCTTGAGCTTGTTCACCAGGTCGACCTTCTCCCACGAGAAGCCGCCGTCCTTCTCGGGCTTGCGGCCGAAGTGGCCGTAGGCCGAGGTGCGGTGATAGATCGGCTTGTTGAGGCCGAGATACTCGCGGATCGCGCGAGGCGAGAGGCCGACCAGCTCCTGCAGGATCTTGGACAGCTTGTTCTCGTCGACCTGGCCGGTGCCGTGCGTGTTCACATAGACCGAGATCGGGTGCGAGACGCCGATCGCGTAGGAGAGCTGGATCGTGCACTTGGGCGCGATGCCGGCGGCGACCACGTTCTTGGCGAGATAGCGGGCGGCATAGGCCGCCGAGCGGTCGACCTTGGTCGGGTCCTTGCCGGAGAAGGCGCCGCCGCCGTGGGGGGCAGCACCGCCGTAGGTGTCGACGATGATCTTGCGGCCGGTGAGGCCGGCGTCGCCGTCCGGGCCGCCGATGACGAAACGTCCCGTCGGGTTGACGTAAAAATGCTCCTCCGGAGGCATCCATCCGGCCGGCATCACGCTCTGCACGTAGGGCCGCACGATCTCGCGGACCTCCTCGACATCGACCTTCTCGGAGTGCTGGGTCGAGACGACGACGGCGGTGCAGCCGACGGGCTTGCCGTTGACGTAGCGGAGCGAAACCTGGCTCTTCGCGTCGGGGCCGAGCATCGGCTCCTTGCCCTTGTGGCGGGCTTCCGACATCGCGCGAAGGATGTTGTGCGAGTACTGGATCGGCGCCGGCATCAGCTCCGGCGTCTCGTCGCAGGCATACCCGAACATGATGCCCTGGTCGCCCGCACCCTCGTCCTTGTTGCCTTTGGCGTCGACGCCCCGGGCGATGTCGACCGACTGGCCGTGCAGGTGGACCGCGACCTTGGCCTTCTTCCAGTGGAAACCCTTCTGCTCGTAGCCGATGTCCTTGACCACCTTGCGGGCGATCGCCTCGATCTTGGGTGCGTTCACCTTGCCAGACTTGTCGACGAGCGAGCGGGGCCCGCGCACCTCGCCGGCGATCACGATGCGGTTGGTGGTGACCAGCGTTTCGCAGCCGAGTCGCGAATAGGGGTCGGCCGAGAGGAAGGCATCGACCACGGCGTCCGAAATCCGGTCGCAGACCTTGTCGGGATGGCCTTCGGCCACGGATTCACTGGTGAAGACGTAGTCGGCCTGAGCCACGGTCGCCCCCTCACTACTTGCCTGGAAAGCCTGAAATAAGCAGCGTTTTCCGCCACCCGGTCGGGGGCGAGTGTTTGCTGAGTTTGACCTTACCGGTCAAGGGAAAATGCGGCGTTTCCTACTCGCCCCGCGCGAGCGCCTTGGTCAACTCGAATACCCGGCGGCGAAGGTCCGGCTCGCTGATCTCCCAGTAGGCGTCGACCAGGCCGCGGGTCTCGCGCCTCGCCATCGGATCGGCGTCGTACTCGCTCGGCGCCTCGGCGGCGCCGGGCATCGGCGACGCCGAATCTTCCGGCATGTCGTCGAAAAAGAAGGAGACGGGCACGTCGAGCACGCGGCTCAGGTCGAAGAGCCGGCTCGCGCCGATCCGGTTGGCGCCGCGCTCGTATTTCTGCACCTGCTGGAAGGTGAGCCCGAGGGCCTGGGCCAGCTTCTCCTGGCTCCAGCCGAGAAGGGTCCGCCTGAGACGCACGCGCTGGCCGACATGGATGTCGATCGGGTGTCCCTTGCCATCGCTGCCCGCCCGTGGCGGACGCCCGCGGGGACGGCCGGTGCGCGCCATCGCTCTGGTCCTCGTTTCCTGAAATTGACGATCGGAAAGAGGAGTAGTCGCGAATCGTGATGAGGGTCAATTGCCGCGAGACTTCCGCGGACCATTCAGCGGGAATGCCAGCGTGACAAATATCAACGCGAGTAATGCGGCGGGCAGATCGCGCCATTGCGTGTAAAACGTCGATGGTAATGCTACCGGCAAATCTGCATCGACGACGCCGACTGCGTCGAGATCCAGGCTTTTTGTCACTCTTCCATAAGGATCGATCACGCCCGAGATCCCGTTCTGCGCCGAGCGCACCAGCGGCAATCCCTCCTCGACCGCGCGCATCCGCGCCGCGGCGAAGTGCTGATAGGGGCCGGCGGAGCGGCCGTACCACGCATCGTTGGTCAGATTAAGCAGCCATTGCGGCCGATCGTCGCGGTCGATCACCGCGCCCGGGAAGATCACCTCGTAGCAGATCAATGCGCCTGCCGGCGGTGTCCCCGGTAATCGGATACTCATCAGGCCGGGACCAGGGACCATGCTCTCGCCAGGAAGCTGCGGGATCCAGCCGAGCAGCCAGCGGAGCGGCGTGTATTCACCGAACGGCACCAGGTGCGCCTTGTCGTAGGCCGCGACCACGCGCGCCTCGCGGTCGATGGCGACGAGACCGTTGGTGTAGGGCGGCCGCTCGTTCGGCAGCCGGATCGTGCCGGTGACGATGGCGCCACCTTCCGGCGCGGCCGACGCCATCGCCTTCAGCACTTCCGGCTCGCGCTCGACCAGGAAGGGGATCGCGGTCTCGGGCCAGATCACCAGCGTCGGCGGCGGCTCCGCCGGCGAGCGCGTCATCGTCAGATACTTCACAAGCGTCGCGACCCGCTGATTCAGCTCCCATTTGAGGCTCTGGGGGATGCTTGCCTGCACCAGCCTGAGGCGGACGCCGAATACCGTCTCGTTGTTGGCCTCGGCGAGGCGCTGATGGCCGAAGCCCCAGCCGATCGCGAGGAGCGCCGCACCGGCGAGGATCGCGCGCTTGGCGAAGCGATGACCGAGTGCCGCGGGCAGCGAGGCGATCAGGACGGTCAGCAGCGTCACCCCCCAGGCGCCCACCACCGACAACGATTGAAGGATCTCCGGGACCGAGACCCAGGTCGAGGCGGCGAGGTTCCACGGAAATCCGGTGAAGAGAAAGCCGCGAAGCCACTCGACCGCGGTCCAGGCGACGGCGAAGACGAGCACGCGGCCGACGCCTTCGATCCGGATCGCCTGGGTGACCATGAGCGCAATGCCGGAATAAATCGCGACGATCGCCGGCAGGCCCAGCGAGGCGAACGGGATGAACCAGACGAAGCGGTCGCCGTCGATGGTGAAGGCGTTGGCGATCCAGTAGAGCCCGCTGGTGAAGTGGCCGAGCCCGAACCACCAGCCGAGCGCGAAGCCGCGCCCGGGTCCCGCGTCGCGGCCGAGCAACAGCAGCCCGGTGAAGGCGACGATCAGCGCCGGGGGAAAGTCGACCGGAGGCAAGGCCGCTGTCGCCACCACGCCGAGAAGCGCTGCGAGCAGGCGCTGGCCCCATCTCCAGCCTCGGCTCTCGGCGTCGCGTCGCATGGGGCTGGAAGATTACTTCGCGGGAACGTTGGCAACGGGCGCGTTGAGCACGCGCAGGCGCTTCACCCGGCGGGCATCGGCCTCGACCACCTCGAACTCGAGCCCCGAGGGATGGCGGATCACCTCGCCGCGCACCGGCAGGTGGCCGGCGAGCCAGGTGACGAGGCCCGCCAGCGTGTCGGCATTCTGGCGCTCCTCTTCGGAGAGGATCGAGCCGGTTTCCTTCTCGAGCTCCTCGATCGAGGCGCGGGCATCGGCGGCCAGCGAGCCGTCGGGCTTGCGCTCGAGCTTCGGCGCCTCGGTCTCGTCGTGCTCGTCGTCGATCTCGCCGACGATCTGCTCGATCAGGTCCTCGATGGTGACCAACCCGTCGACGCCGCCGAACTCGTCGACCACCAGCGCCATGTGGGTCTTGGCTGCCCGCATCTCGATCATCATGTCCATCGTGCGCATCGCGGGCGAGACGAACATCACCTTGCGCAGCAGGCGGCGCAGCGTCACCTGGCGCCCTTCTGCGACGGCGGTGAGCACGTCCTTGATGTGGACCATGCCGAGGACGTCGTCGAGCGTTCCGCGATAGACCGGCACGCGGGTGTGGCCCGATGCGGTCATGTGCTTGACGAGATCGGGCACCGGGGTGTCGATCTCGAGCGCGTCGATGTCGGAGCGCGGCACCATCACGTCGCGCGCGGTCAGCGTGCGGAGCTTCAGCACGTTGCCGATCAGCGCGCGCTCGTCGTCGGCGATCGGCTCGGCGGTCTCGCGTTCCTCGATCAGCTCCTCGATCGCCTCGCGGAGCGAGGCCTCGACCTCGCGCTCCTTGCGCGTGCGGCCGAGCCAGGCCCTGATCCGGGCAAAGCGCGACGAGCCTTCCGAGGTCTCGGTCATCGCCGCGCCTCGTACGGGTCGGGAACGCCGAGACCCGCGAGCACCTCGACCTCGACCCGCTCCATCTTCCGGGCTTCGGATGTCTTCTCGTGGTCGTGGCCGAGAAGATGAAGCACGCCATGGACGACCAGGTGAGTCAGATGATCGGCGGGCTTCTTGCCCTGGTCCTTAGCCTCGGCCAGCACGGTCTCGAGCGCCAGCACGATGTCGCCGAGGAAGGGACGCTCACCTGACTCGAACGAGAGCACGTTGGTCGGCTTGTCCTTGCCGCGGTAGTCGCGGTTGAGCGCGCGGACCTGCGCATCGTCGGCGAGCGCGAGCGAGACTTCCGCCGGGCCTTCATGCGCTGCGGCAAGGGCCGCCTTCGCCGCGCGCTTCGCCAGCCTGTCGGCGCCGGGAACGGACCTCTTCCACCGCTTGGAGAGCTCGGCGACGGAGACCGTCGCCGTGGCACGAGGTCGGCCGGGGCTCATGACTTTGCCCCGTCCGGCTTGGCGATCAGCCGCGGATCGTGGGCGTTGTAGGCACGGACGATGCGCGTCACCAGCGGATGGCGGACGACGTCGGCATCGGTGAACTCGACCATGGTGACGCCCTTGACGTCACGCAGGATGTCGACGGCTTCGTTGAGGCCAGACTTGGCGCCGAGCGGCAGGTCGATCTGGCTCGGGTCGCCGGTGACCGCCATGCGGCTGTTCTCGCCGAGCCGCGTCAGGAACATCTTCATCTGGGTCGGCGTCGTGTTCTGCGCCTCGTCCAGGATGATGAAGGAGTTGGCGAGCGTGCGGCCGCGCATGAAGGCCAGCGGCGCGATCTCGATCTCGCCCGCCTGCAGGCGGCGGTCGACCTGGTCGCCCGGCATCATGTCGTAGAGCGCGTCGTAGAGCGGACGCAGATACGGATCGATCTTGTCCTTCATGTCGCCGGGAAGGAATCCGAGCCGCTCGCCCGCCTCGACCGCGGGCCGCGACAGGATGATGCGGTCGACCTTGCCGGCCTTGAGCGCGGCGACCGCGACCGCGACCGCGAGATAGGTCTTGCCGGTGCCGGCGGGGCCGAGGCCGAACACCAGTTCGTGGGCGTCGAGCGCGTCGAGATACGCTGCCTGGCGCGGCGAACGCGCCTCGATCGGGCGGCGCCATGTCGCGATGCCGCGCGGCTGGCTCTCATTGCGCGACCCGGCGAAGCGGATCGCGGCGTCGATGTCGGCCGGCGTCAGGCTCGACGGCTGCCCGGTCTTGCGCTTGTCGGCGACGAGGCGCCCGTAGAGGCGTTCGAAGGTCTGCTTGGCGGCTTCCGCCTGGGATCCTGCGATCGCCAGCGGGCTCGAATGCCCGGTGACACGCACGTCGAAACTCTGCTCGATCCGCGCCAGGTTGCGGTCGTGCTCGCCGAACAGGAGGGGCAACAGCGAAACGTCTTCGAAGTTGACGTGCAGTACCGGCTGGTCTTCACGCCTCACGCCGCCACCTCCTCCATGACCGCTACCTGCCCTGAGAGGCTGATGCCGTGAGCGGCGGTCACCTCTAGCGAAACCATCCGGCCGATCAGCCGTTCCGCACCGTCGAAATGGATCGACTGCAGATAGGGCGTGCGGCCGATCAGCTGCCCCGGCTTCCGCCCCGGACGCTCGGCCAGGACGTCGAGCCTGCGTCCGACCATCCGCCGGTTGAAGGCGAGCTGGTGACGCTCCAGAACCTCGTGCAGGCGACCTAAGCGCCTGCTCTTTTCGTCCTCGGCGATCTGGCCGTCCATCAGCGCTGCCGGCGTGCCGGGGCGCGGGCTGTACTTGAAGGAATAGGCCTGGGCGAAGCCGACCGCTTCGGCGAGGTCGAGCGTCGCCTGGACGTCCGCCTCGGTCTCGCCGGGGAATCCGACGATGAAGTCGGACGAGAGCGCGAGGTCAGAACGCGCGGAGCGCAGCTTCTCGACGAGGCGGAGATAATCCGCCGCCGTGTGCCTGCGGTTCATCGCCGCCAGGATGCGGTCCGATCCCGACTGCACCGGCAGGTGCAGGAACGGCATCAGCTTGGCCTCGTCGCGGTGCGCTGCGATCAGTTCGTCGTCGAGGTCGCGCGGATGCGAGGTGGTGTAGCGAAGCCGCTCGACGCCATCGATGCGTGCGATCTCGCGCAGCAGGCGGCCGAGGCCCCAGGTCTTTCCGTCCGGGCCTTCGCCGTGGAAGGCATTCACGTTCTGGCCGAGCAGCGCGATCTCGACCGCGCCCTGCGACGCGAGCCGCTTGGCTTCGGCGACGATCGCGGAAACGGGCCGCGAGTACTCGCTTCCGCGCGTATAGGGCACGACGCAGAAGGTGCAGAACTTGTCGCAGCCTTCCTGTACCGACAGGAAGGCGATCGGACCCTGCGGCGCGCCGTCGGGCAGGTGATCGAACTTGGGCTCGGCTGGGAAGTCGGTCGCCAGCACCTGGCCGCCGGCGCGTGCGGCCCGCGCCACCAGCTCGGGCAGCTGATGATAGCTCTGCGGGCCGACGACGATGTCGACATAGGGCGCGCGGCGCAGGATCTCGCCGCCCTCGGCCTGGGCGACGCAGCCCGCGACCGCCAGCGTCAGGTCGCTGCCGGCTGCCCGCTTGTCCTGCTTGATCAGGTTCAGCCGGCCGAGCTCGGAGAAGGTCTTTTCGGATGCCTTCTCGCGGATATGGCAGGTGTTGAGGATCACCATGTCGGCCGCTTCCGGCGTCTCCGCCGGCGCATAGCCGAGCGGCGCCAGGACATCCGCCATGCGAGCGGAGTCGTAGACGTTCATCTGACAGCCATAGGTGCGGACGAACAGCTTCTTGGCCAATGTGGTCCCGGATACCCCTTTAAGCGCCACTTCTCCGCGTCGGGCGCTCAGGATGGCCTGCTCCCGTGACGAGACGATGTCGCTCAAAACCTAGCATTCCGAGGGTATCGTCTCAAGGCCGGGGCCTTGCGACGAAGCGACCTGAGCGTGTACCGCTAGGCCCCATCCGAAAGGGAGGAAAGCCGTGATCAAGATCTGGGGCCGTCCCAATTCGTCGAACGTCCAGAAGGTGTTGTGGGCCGCCGACGAGATCGGCGTGAAATACGAGCGTACCGATGCCGGCGGCGCCTTCGGCATCGTCAAGGAGCCGAGGTATCTGGCGATGAATCCCAACGGTCTGATCCCCACGATCGAGGATGGCGACCTAGTCCTTTGGGAATCGAACGTCATCGTCCGCTACTTGGCTGCCAAGTACGGCAAGGGCACGCTCGGGATCGACGACCCGGGCAAGCGCGCGCTCGCCGAGAAATGGATGGACTGGGGCTTCACGCTCGGCGTGCCGAACGGTCCGCTGTTCTGGGGTTATGTCCGCACGCCGCCGGACAAGCGCGACCCTGCCGCGCTCGAAGCCAGCCGGGTCAAGGCGATCGAGCTCTGGACCATCGTCGAGAAGCAGCTGGCTAACCAGCCGTATATCGCCGGCAAGGATTTCACCGTGGGCGACATCGGGCTCGGCGTCTTCGTGCATCGCTGGCATCAATTCCCGATCGATCGTGGCACGATGCCGAACCTCGCCGGCTACTACGAGCGCCTGAAGGCGCGCCCGGCCTACGCGAAGCACATCGCATTGCCGCTCACTTAAAGAGGGAACCCGTCACAGGGATTGGCGCATTGGGGGGCGACACTCAGGGAGATCGCCATGGCGACCAAGTCGAAGCGCGCGGCGCGCGCAAAGCCGAAGCGCGCAGTGCGCGCGAAATCGCAGCGCGCGACGAAGGCGAAGCCTAAGCCTAGGCGCGCAACGGCCAAGCCTAAGCGGGCAGCCGCCCGGCAACCCGTGGCTGTGGCCAAGGCCGAGATGATGATCCGCCGGCCCGTGGCGGACGTCTTCATCGCCTTCGTCGATCCGCTGATCACCTCGAACTTCTGGTTCACCAAGGGCAGCGACCGGCTGCACATGGGAAAGACGGTGCGCTGGGAATGGGAGATGTACGGCTTCGCCGTCGATATCGACGTGATGCGGGTCGATGAGAACCGGCGGATCCTGATCCATTGGCCTGGCGAGGGCGGGCCGACGCGGGTCGAATGGACCTTCACCGCGCGCCCTGACAACACCACCTTTGTCTCGATCACCAACAGCGGCTTCCATGGCAGCGATGCCGAGGTCGTCGCCCAGGCCGTCGGCACGACGGAGGGTTTCGCGCTCGTTCTCGCCGGCGCGAAGGCGTTCCTCGAGCAGGGGCTGGTCCTGGATCTCGTGGCCGACCGCTTCCCCGACGGTTTGCCCAAGGGCTGACCTTCCGGCTAGGCGGCCGATGCGGCTTGTGGCAGTTTCCGCCGCCGCGAATTCGAGGAGTCGAGCAGTGCGTGCCGAGACCGAGCAGACCGTCGCCCAGATCAAGCAGTCGCTGGAACTGCTGAGGAGGTCTCTTTGACTGGGATGCCGCGACCCGGCGCCTGGAGGAGCTGAACCAGGCGGCCGAGGACCAGTCGCTCTGGAACGACCAGGCCAAGGCCCAGGCGGTGATGCGCGAGCGCACCCGCCTCGAGAAGTCTCTGGGCGCCGTCCGTGAGATCGAGCAGGGCCTTGAAGACGCCGTCGGGTTGATCGAGCTGGCCGAGGCCGAGGACGACCAGTCGACACTGGCGGAAGCCGAGGCCGAGCTCGCCAAGGTCGCCGAGACCGCGGCGAAGAAGCAGCTCGAAAGCCTGCTCTCCGGCGAGGCCGACGCCAACGACTGCTATCTCGAGATCCATGCCGGCGCCGGCGGCACCGAGGCCCAGGACTGGGCCTTGATCCTGACCCGCATGTACACGCGCTGGGCCAACGCCAAGGGCTACAAGGTCGAGTACATCGAGGAGAGCCCGGGCGAAGAGGCCGGCCTCAAGTCGACGACCATCCGCATCAGCGGCGAGAACGCCTATGGCTGGCTCAAGTCCGAGTCCGGCGTGCATCGGCTCGTCCGCATCTCGCCGTTCGACTCCCAGGCCAGGCGGCACACCAGCTTCGCCTCCGCCTGGGTCTATCCTGTGATCGACGACTCGATCGACATCGAGGTGCTCGACAAGGACCTCCGCATCGACACCTACCGCGCGTCGGGGGCCGGCGGCCAGCACGTCAACAAGACAGAAAGCGCGATCCGCATCACCCATATGCCGAGCGGCATCGTCGTCGCCTGCCAGACCGATCGTTCGCAGCACCGCAACCGCGCCATGGCGATGGATATGCTGAAGGCCCGTCTCTACGAGGCCGAGCTCCAGAAGCGCGAGGCCGAGGCGGCGAAGGAGCAGGAGTCGAAAAAGGACATCGGCTGGGGTCACCAGATCCGCTCCTACGTGCTGCAGCCCTATCAGATGGTGAAGGACCTCCGCACCGGGGTCGAGACCGGCAACTCGGGCGCGGTGCTCGACGGCGACATCGATCGCTTCCTCGAGGCCTCGCTTGCGGCACGCCTCGACAAGCTTTCCGGAAAGGCGGCCTGAACGTCATGAACGCGCTCAGCCCCGGCCTCACCCCGGTCGAAGAGGTCAAGAAGATCTCCGGCCTCGAGTTCCTGAAAGGGATCAGCGAGGGACGCTTCCCGCCGCCGCCGATCGCCCATCTGCTCGGCTTCACCCTGGCCGAGGTCGAGGAGGGGCGGGCGCTGTTCACCGGCACGCCCGACTTCCGCTTCTACAACCCGATCGGCTCGGTCCATGGCGGCTACATCGCGACGCTTCTGGATTCCTGCATGAGCTGCGCCGTCCACACCACGGCGCCAGCCGGCTTCGGCTACACCACGGTCGAGATCAAGGTGAACTTTGTGCGCGCGGTCACAGATAAGACCGGCCTGGTTCGGGCAGAAGGTAAGGTGATCAACGCGGGAAAGCGGATCGGCACGTCCGAGGGTCGCCTGACCGACGCCCAGGGCCGGCTTTTGGCCCACGGAACGGCGACTTGCCTCATCTTTCCGCTCTGATCGAAGGTTAACAGCCGCTTAGGCGGCGCACGACTGCGTTAGCTGGGAAATCGTTAATTATCTCAGCGGCTTGTAACAGAAGTTCGGCGCAAAAAGCATTGCGCTGCCGTCATCCAGGTGCTAGCTTTTCATTTAATAATCCCCCGAGAAACGGATAGCGGGATCCCCAAATGGCCACCAATTCCATTCTCACCAATACCGGCGCGGCGACCGCGCTTCAGAACGCGAACTCGATCGAGCGCAGCCGCGACGCGCTCGGCCGTCAGCAGTCGACCGGCAAGCGCGTCAACAATGCCGTCGACAACGCCTCGGCGTTTACGATCGCGCAGGTCCTGCAGGGCGACCTCAAGTCCTACGGCGCGGTGGAGCAGGGCATCGACAATGCCCGCGGCGTCCTCGCGGTGACCAACGCCGCGGCGACCGCGGCTTCCGACCAGCTCGCCAACCTAAATGCGACGGTCATCTCGGCGCAGAATCCGGCGAACACCTCGCAGCAGCAGGCGATCTACAACGCCGACTTCCAGGCGCAGGTCGCCCAGCTCAACCAGACCATCCAGAACGCCAGCTTCAACGGCCGCAACGTGCTGTCGGCCGGCTCGACCTCGCTCAACGTGCTCGGCAACATCGACGGCACGACGCTGACGGTGGCGTCGAACTCGGCCTTCTCGGTCGCGACCGCCAATCTCGGCGCGCAGACATTGTCGAGCCCGGCGGCGGCGGCGCAGGCCTTCTCAGCCCTCCAGCAGGCGCAGGCCTCGATCGCCACGGTCCTCGGCAATGTCGGCCAGGACACGCGCACGCTGAACAACCAATCGCAGTTCCTCTCGGTGCTTGCGGATGCGACCCAGGAAGGCCTCGGCTCGATCGTCGATGCCAACTTGGGATCGGTCGCGGCGCGGAGCCAGGCTGAAGCCGTTCGCGGCCAGCTGTCGGGCCTCACGCTCAACATCGCCAACCGCCAGCCGCAGTCGGTGCTCGGCCTCTTCCGCTGACGCCTCTCTAGCAGGCACTCGCGCTCAAAAAGACGGCGGCCTTCGGGCCGCCGTCTGCTTTTGTTCGCCTGCTTGAGTAGCCCTAGCGCGGTCGGGGAAATGGGGCTAAATTTTGACAATTGAAGCACTAAGCCCTGAACTACGGGGCGGTCTACAACTAGGAGGCTTTAGATGCGGTTCTCGAAACTCTTCGCCGCTGCGGCGGCACTTGCGATCGCGGGCATGAGCACGCCGGCCGATGCCGGTGCGGTGCTCGACGCGATCAAGGCGCGCGGCTCGTTCAAATGTGGCACCGCGCAGCCGACGCCTGGCTGGGGCTACACCGACTCCTCGGGCGCCTGGCAGGGCTTCAACATCGACGTCTGCAAGGCGGTTGCCGCCGCGCTGTTCGGCAACGCCACAAAGATCGAGTACGTCGTCGTCACCTCGCAGAGCCGCTTCCCGGCGCTGCAGTCGGGCGAGGTCGACGTCCTCTCGAACAACACGACCTGGACCCTCGCGCGCGACAGCCAGCTGGGCTTCAACTTCGCTCCGACCGTGTTCTATGACGGCCAGGGCTTCCTGGTTCCGAAGAAGCTCGGCGTCACCTCGGGCCTGAAGCTCGACGGCGCCACCGTCTGCGTGCTGCCCGGCACCACCACCGAGCTCAACCTCGCGGACTACTTCCGCGCTAACAAGATGAGCTTCAAGCCGGTCGTCATCGAGAACGCCGACGAGATCCGTCGCGCCTACTTCGAAGGCCGCTGCGACGTCATGACCAACGACCGCTCGTCGCTGGCCGCGATCCGCTCGCTGGCGTCCAACCCGGCCGACCACATCGTGCTCGCCGACGTGATCTCGAAGGAGCCCCTGGCTCCGGTCGTGAAGCACGGCGACGACCAGTGGTTCGACATCGTCAAGTGGACGGTCTACGCCCTCCTCGAGGCCGAGGAATACGGCGTGACCCAGGCGAACGCCGACAAGATGGCCACCGAGTCCAAGGACCCGCGCATCCAGCGTCTGCTCGGCCAGACCCCGGGCATGGGCGCGGCGCTCGGCCTCGACGAGAAGTGGGCGCTGAACGCGATCAAGGCGGTTGGCAACTACGGCGAGATCTACGACCGCAGCCTCGGACCGAAGACCCCGCTCCAGCTCGAGCGGGGGATCAACGATCTGTGGACCAAGGGCGGCATCATGTACTCGCCCCCGGCTCGCTGATCTGACGAGAGCCCTCTGAAGCCGTCGGACCGTTTCGCGCCCCAGGCCCTGCGCCCGGAGGCGCGGGGCGGTCCGATCTTCGTCCCCGCGTCCCATGCGACCGGGAGGATCATGATATGAGCCAGCTCGACACGCCCCGCACGGGCGACGCCGTCGGCTACCCGGATGCTGCAGCCCGCGTCAGGCGTGGCGGCGCATGGTGGAACGACCAGCACGTCCGTTCGCTTCTCTACCAGGCCGGCGTCCTTCTCGCCGTCATCCTCATCATCGGCTGGTTCGCCTCGAACGCGATGAGCAACCTCGCCAAGGCCGGCATCGCGACCGGCTTCGGCTTCCTCAACCGCGAGGCCGGGTTCGGCATCGGCGAGAACCTGATCGAGTACTCGCCGGCCAACACCTATGGCCGCGCGCTGGTGGTTGGGTTCCTCAACACCATCAAGGTGGCCATCGTCGGCTGCATCCTGACGACGTTCCTCGGCACCTTCCTCGGCATCCTCCGTCTCTCGACCAATCCGCTGCTCGCCCGCCTGATGAGCGGCTACATCGAGCTGATCCGGAACATCCCGCTGCTGCTGCAGCTGTTCTTCTGGTACGCGCTGGTCATCACCTTCCCGCCGCCGCGGCAGGCGCTCAACCCGATCGATGGCGTCTTCCTGTCGAACCGCGGCATCAAGGTGCCGGGCGTCGTCGTGGACGACAGCCATTGGTGGGTTGCGGGCGCCGTCGTCGTCGGCGCCGTCGGAACCTATCTCTTCCACCGCTGGTCCAAGGCCCGGCAGGCGGCGACAGGCCAGAGGGCCTCGATCCTGCCGGCGGCGGCCGGCCTGCTGATCGGCCTTCCGATCGTGATCGGCCTTCTCGTCGGCGCGCCCTTCGACCTCGACGTGCCCGAACTCAAGGGCTTCAATTTCTCCGGCGGCCTCACGCTGTCGCCCGAGTTCGCGGCACTTCTGATCGGCCTCACGGTCTATACCGCGGCCTTCGTTGCCGAGATCGTGCGCGCCGGCATCCTGTCGGTGAACAAGGGGCAGTGGGAGGCGGCCGAGGCGCTCGGCATCCGCCGTCCGCGGGTGCTGCGTTTGATCGTGCTGCCGCAGGCGCTCCGCATCATCGTGCCGCCGATGACGTCGACGTATCTGAACTACACCAAGAACTCGTCGCTCGCGATCGCGATCGGGTACCCGGATCTGGTGAGCGTCGCCAACACGACGATGAACCAGACCGGCCAGCCGATCGAGGCGATCGCGATCTTCATGTCGGTGTACCTGACGCTGAGCCTTCTGATCTCGGCGTTCATGAACTGGTACAACAAGAAAATCTCGCTCCGCGAGCGATGAGGGACGAAGGAACGCGACCATGACCCAGCTCGCGACCGACGTCACGTCGGCCAAGAACCTGATCGGCCCGCCGCCGTCGCAGAAGGAGACGCCGCTGCTCCGCGCGTGGCGCACCTTCTTCGGCACGCCGCTCAACGGCGCGATCTCCATCGTCTGCATTCTCCTTCTCGTCTGGCTCACGCCGAAGCTCGTCAACTGGTTCCTGCTCGATGCGACCTGGTCGGGAACCGCCCAGGACTGCCGCAAGGGCGCCGGCGCCTGCTGGGCGTTCATCGGCGAGAAATGGCGGGTCATGCTGTTCGGCGTCTATCCGGCCGAGGAGCTGTGGCGGCCGACGCTGATGATGGCCCTCTTCATGGCCATGATCGTCGCCTCGATGTTCAAGGCGCTGTGGCGGAAGGAGCTGCTCTACGCCTGGGCCGCGACGGTGCCGATCCTCCTGATCCTGATGGCCGGCGGCATCTTCGGCCTCGCCCCGGTGCCGACCAACCGCTGGAGCGGTCTCCCGGTCACGCTGCTGATCTCGCTGTTCGGCCTGGTGCTGGCCTTCCCGCTGGCGATCATGCTGGCGCTCGGCCGGCGCTCGACCATGCCGCTAATCCGGATGCTGTCGGTCTGCTACATCGAGCTGATCCGCGGCGTGCCCCTGATCTCGCTGCTGTTCATGGCGTCCGTGATCCTGCCGCTGTTCCTGCCGACCGGCACGACGATCGATAAGCTGCTCCGCGCGCAGATCGCGATCATCATGTTCGCCGCCGCATATCTCGCCGAGGTGGTGCGCGCCGGACTGCAGGGCATTCCGCGCGGCCAGTACGAGGCGGCCGACTCCCTCGGTCTCACCTACTGGCAGTCGATGCGCCAGATCGTGCTGCCGCAGGCGCTGAAGATGGTGATCCCGCCCCTGGTCGGCACCTTCATCGGCTTCTTCAAGGACACGACGCTGATCATCATCGTCGGCCTGTTCGATTTCCTGTTCGCCGTCCGCGCGCCGCTGGCGGATCCGAACTGGCTCGGATTCTCGACCGAGGCCTACGTCTTCGCCGCGCTGATCTACTTCTGCTTCTGCTTCACGATGTCGAGGTACAGCCAGTATCTCGAGCGCGAGCTGACGCCGGAGCGACGGCGGTAATTTATAGAGTTGTAACTGGAGGTTGCGGATTTTCCGCCCGACTTGGGTCGCCTGCTATCGAAGGTCGAGGGTTGCAGGCCTTTTGAGGGTTAACGGGAAGCCGTATTCGGAAGCGTCATATCGCTTTTGCGGTTAAGTTATGTAAATTGTTGTTAAATGCTTTTTTGGAGCATTGTTTCCCGTCGCGCACGGCTCCAAATTGTGACAAGAAGAGGTTGAAACGCCCGCAAACATGCGTGAAAACAGGAGTCTCGCGATGCCGAGGAAAGCCGCTGCCAAGTCGGCCAAGAGCGACCGCCACAACCCCAGGGGGGCGAGTTCCGTCGACGCCCATGTGGGTCTGCGGGTCCGCCAGCGCCGGACGCTGCTGGGGATGAGCCAGACGCAGCTCGGCGAGGCGCTCGGCCTGACGTTCCAGCAGGTCCAGAAGTACGAGCGGGGATTCAACCGTGTCGGCGCCAGCCGGCTCTGGGAGCTCTCGCGGGTCCTGGGCGTGCCGATCACCTATTTCTTCGAGGGCCTCGAGCCCGACACCCAGCCGGTGCCGGTGCGCGAGATGCCGGACTCGATGAAGGCCAGCGCGGATCCGCTGAACAAGCGCGAGACGCTCGAGCTGGTGCGCGCCTACTACCGGATCCAGGACGTCGCCGTCCGCCGCCGCCTCTGCGACCTGATCCGTCAGATCGCCGGCGCGACCGAGGACTTCGAGGACGAGACCGACCAGGCCGCCTGACCTCTCGCGTTCCTCCAGAATTGAAAAGGCCCGCTCCGAAGAGCGGGCCTTCTTTTTGTGCCGCGAGCCCGGCGTGGGCTATTCGACCAGCGCCGGAACCTTGGGCTCCTCGTCGCGCGGCGCCGGCGGCGTCGGATAGTCGAACACCAGCTTCTCGCCGTCGAAGTCGACGCGGACCCGGCCTCCCGTCGAGAGCTTGCCGAACAGCAGCTCCTCGGCGAGCGCCTTCTTCACGTGCTCCTGGATGATGCGGCCGAGCGGACGGGCGCCGAACTGCGGATCGTAGCCCTTCTGGGCGAGC
Organism: Rhodospirillaceae bacterium; assembly: GCA_016792585.1. Lineage (GTDB taxonomy): Bacteria > Pseudomonadota > Alphaproteobacteria > SHVZ01 > SHVZ01 > SHVZ01. The sequence goes on along the minus strand of JAEULB010000030.1, from coordinate 492 downwards.
CAGTGACGGGCCGCTTCGGTCAGCTCGATCTCGACATTGCGCTCGCCGAGCTGGGCTTCCAGCTGGGTCACGAACTTGTCGACGACCTTGCCGACGATCTCCGGCGAGAGGCCGGCGAACGGGATGATGGCATCCAGCCGGTTCCTGAACTCCGGCGTGAACATCCGGTTGATCGCCTCGGTGTCCTCGCCGATCCGCATGGAACGCTCGAACCCGATCGGCGGCTTCACCAGGTCGGCGGCGCCGGCATTGGTCGTCATGATCAGGATCACGTTGCGGAAGTCGACCGACTTGCCGTTGTGGTCGGTCAGCTTCCCGTGGTCCATCACCTGCAGAAGGATGTTGTAGAGATCCTGATGCGCCTTCTCGATCTCGTCGAGCAGCAGCACGCAGTGCGGATGCTGGTCGATCGCGTCGGTGAGCAGGCCGCCCTGGTCGAAGCCGACATAGCCCGGAGGCGCGCCGATCAGCCGGCTCACCGAATGCCGCTCC
>JAEULB010000026.1 GCA_016792585.1 Rhodospirillaceae bacterium | reverse complement strand
GCTCGAGAACATCCGCCGCGCCGCGCACGGGCAGGATCCGCAACCGGCGATCGCCTATGTGTCCAGCAGCCAGTTCTGGTTCGAGGCGATGCAGAACTGGCAGAGCGAGTTCCTCGCCGTGCTCAGCATCGTCGTGCTGTCGATCTTCCTGCGCCACAAGGGCTCGCCGGAATCGAAGCCGGTGGCGATGCCGAACAGCGAGACGCCCTAGCGGCCCTTCGGAATCGGCTCGAAGACTTCGCGGCGTTCCTCGGTCTCGGGCGGCGTCCGGATCACGATCGCCTGGCGCGTGTTGCAGTCGACGCAGGCGAGCCGCGGCTGCAGCTCGTCGAGCGTCAGATCGGGATCGAGCTTCCTGAGATCGAGCCAGCGGCCCTGACGCCGCCTGCTCCGGCCGCAGCGCGGGTTGTTGCAGTAGGCGGTGAGCGAATAGCCCTGGTCGAGATGCTCGCCGATCGTCCAGGCACCTCTTGTCCTCAGCGTTGGGGTCCTCGACATCGCTCCCTTTGCCGCCGTCGTCAGTCGTCGCCGGCCGTCCGATCCTCCCGCAGCCGGGTCTCGCTCGCAAGGATTCGCGGCGGCGCCTTGGCGCGGAGCAGCGCCGCTTCGACCGCCCTGGCCTCGCGGCCGACGGCGCGCACCGCGGCCCGGAGCTGAGTCTCGGTGACGCCCCAGCGCCGGCACCAGCGATAGACGTGATAGGGGTCGGCGATGTTCACCAGCGCTATCGCGACAGGGCGCATCATCGAGGCGGTCGTCATGGTTCTTCCTCGTCAAGGCTCGGGGAATAACCGGGCGGATCGAAGGCGGTTCCGCGGCGCAGCAATGACAATTTCGCTAGGACGCGAGGCGTTTAACTGGGTTACGGTCCGCGCCCATGCCCGCCTTCGTCACATATCGCGGCACGGTCCAGCCGGACGAGCTCGACCGCCTCGGCCACATGAACGTCCAGCACTACATGGGCCGCATCAGCCTCGCCGGCTTCGCGGTGATGGAGAAGATCGGCCTCGGCGAGCGCTCTCCGCATGGGCGGAAGGCACTGTCGATGCTCCGCTCAGAGATCGACTTCAAGCGCGAGCTGACCGAAGGCGAGACGACCCGGATCGAGACGACGATGCTGACGGTCGGCACCAAGTCGCTGACCTTCGGGCACCGGATGATCGTCGAGGCGGATGGAACGCTGGCGATGGAGGCAAAGATCGTCGCGGTCTGCATCGACCTCGATGCGCGCAAGTCGGTGGCGCTGCCGGACGAGGTCGCGGCGACGGCGAGAGCGCTGATCGACGCATGACGGGGCGCGACGTCTGAGCGCGGTCAGGCCCGCCCGAACCGCACCAGGATGATCCAGGCGCCGCCGGCGAGGATCACGGCGGAGTATCCGAGCGTCACCGGATCGAGGCTCGGCGGCGGCAGCAGGCCGGCCTCGCCGGCCGCGACCTCGAACAGCAGCGTGGTGATCGGCAGCGCCGCCATCGACAGCATGTACCCGTCGGCCCCGACCAGCCGCATCATCTGGAAGGCCATGTAGGTGAGCGGCGCGCGGAACACGACGCCGAAGACCAGCGCGCAGGCCCAGAGCAGCGGCGAGGCAAGCGTCGCCAGCACGTCGGCGGCGCTGGGACCGATCGCCACCTCGGGCGCGACGTGGCCGAGCAGGCTCCAGGCGATCAGCAGGCCCGAGGCCGAGAACAGCGTGACGAAGCCGGTGAGCGCCAGGCGCTGGCGGCGGTCGCCGAGATTGTCCGGATGCCGCTCGGAGAGGATGCTGGAAAGCACGACCGCGGTCTCGGAGACGAGCAGGAACTTGAGCGCGGGGCTGAACCAGCCGCCGTCGAGCTCGCCCGCAAGCAGCACGATGCCGAGCGCGATCAGCGCGAAGCCCGGAAGCTCGGCCGGATGCGGCTTCCGGCGGAAGGCGGCGTAGACGCCGATCGCCGCGACCAGCACGTTGACGATCGAGATCAGCGTGATCGTCGTCGCCGAGCCGTAGAGAAGCGCCGCCGAGAAGCAGCAGGTGGTGATGACGCGGATCGCGCCGATCGCCCAGGTCGACCAGCGGCGCAGCGGTTCGAGCGGCAGCGAGCGCAGCCCCGCCGCGGTCAGCAGGGTCGCCCCGGCGCAGAGCTGCGTCGTCATCGCCATGGTCCAGGGATCGAACGAGAACTGGAACAGGGCGGAGCGCAGCAGCACGGTCACGAACGACCACATCGCCGTGGTCGCGAGCGCTATCGCCAGCGCCGGCGACATCAGCCGCGCCGCGCCATTGCTTGTCGCCGTGCGCGTACCTGCGCCACCACCACCCAGATGCCGCCCGCGATCACGATCGCGGCGACCCCGAGATCGGCGAGCGCGCTCTTCGGCGCCGGCACCAGGCCGAAATGCGCCGCCAGCAGCTCGAGACCCATCGCCAGCGGCGGCATCGCCGCCATGCCGAGCATGTAGCCGTCGGCGCCGAGCTTCGCGGTGATGACGAAGGCGCCGTAGGTCGCCGGGCCGCGCAGCACGCCGCCGAGCAGGAAGGCCATGATCCAGAGCCAGGGTGACGACAGCGTCGCCATCACCGCGGTGGTGTCGGGGCCGACGGTGGAGCCCGCGAGCAGCACGGTCGCGCCGCCCCAGACGACGAGCAGGCCGAGCGCCGAGAGCAGGGTGACGAATCCGGTGAGCGCGAGCCGCTGGCGGCGGTTGCCGAGATTGTCCGGGTGCCGCTCGGCGAGCAGGCTCGCGATCACCACCGAGGTCTCGGAGAAGATCACGAAGCGGATCGCCATGTTGCTCCAGCCGCCGTCGAGATGGTCGACCAGCAGGATCAGGCCCGCAATCATGATCAGGATTCCGGGCACCTCGCCGAGGTGGCGGCGGCGGCGGAAGACGACGAAGACGCCGACCATCGCGATCAGTACGTTGATCGTGGTCAGCAGGCTCACCTGCCCGGCCGAGGCATGGAGAAGCGCGGTGGTGAAGGCGCAGGTGGTGACGACGCGAAGCCCGCCGATCACCCAGGTCGCCCAGCGCCGGATCGGCTCCAGCGGCAGCGAGCGGATGCCCGCCGCGAACAGCAGCACGGCGCCGCCGCAGATCTGCACCGCGAGCGCGAGCGACCACGGCTCGAACGCGAAGCCGTAGAGCGTGGCGCGGATCGAGACGGTCAGCACCGACCAGGCGACGACGACGACGCCGGCGAGGATCACGGCGGAGGGGAGCATGCGGACCGCAACCTAGCGAGGGTTGGGCGCAACCGATACGCGATTCAGGAAAGCGCGGTTATGCCGCCGGCACGTCCGGGCGGCCGTGCATGCACATCAGGGTCTGCAGGCCGTAGGCGCAGGGCGTCGCCTTGTCGCCGTCGTAGACGTCGACCTCGAGGTTGCAGATGGTCAGCGTGCGGCCGGGCTTGATCACCCGGCCGATGGCGACCAGACGGTCGCCCTTGGCCGGGGCCAGCAGGTTGATCTTGAACTCGACCGTCAGCACCGAGGATTCCGCCGGGAACAGCGTGAAACCGGCATAGCCCCCGGCCGAGTCGGCGATGGTCGAGGTGACGCCGGCATGGAAGAAACCGTGCTGCTGGGAGAGGTCGGCGCGGAACGGCAGCTCGATCGCGACCTCGCCCGGGGCGACCCGGATCATGCGCGCGCCCAACAGGCTCATGATCCCCTGGCGGCCGAAGCTGGCGCGGACGCGGGTCTCGAAGTCGGGATCGGCGGGCTGGAAGTCGGGCATGGGACCTGGCCCGCAGAATGAAGAGCGCGTTTCGCGCGCGCAAGTGCCGCCCTGGCCGCATGCGTTTCCGATCAGGTAGACTTTTCCGAAGTTGCCTTCAGCGAAGGATCCTCCCAGATGACCCAGACGATCGCCCATCCCGCCAATGCCGATGTCGCCTCGGCCCTCGCCGAAGCGCGTGCCGACTTCGTCAAGCGCAACCCGAAGAGCCAGAAGCTGCACGAGGACGCCTGCGCCAGCCTGCCCGGCGGCAACACGCGCACCGTGCTGTTCTACGGCCCCTTCCCGGTGACGATGGTGAAGGGCCAGGGCGCCAATCTCTGGGACGCCGACGGCAGGAAGTACGTCGACTTCCTCGGCGAATACACCGCCGGCCTCTACGGCCACTCGCACCCGGTGATCCGGAAGGCGATCGACAGCGCGCTCGACGACGGCATCAACCGCGGCGCCCACAACCAGATGGAAGGCAAGCTCGCCTCGCTGATCTGCGCGCGCTTCCCCTCGGTCGAGCTGGTGCGCTTCACCAACTCCGGCACCGAAGCCAACCTGATGGCGATCACCGTCGCCCGCGCCTTCACCGGGCGGAAGAAGGTGATGGTGTTCGACGGCGGCTACCACGGCGGCATCTTCACCTTCGCCAACGGCAACAGCCCGGTGAACGGCCCGTTCGACTTCGTGATCGCGCCCTACAACGACGCCGCCGGCACGAAGAAGCTGATCAATGAGAACGCCAAGGACCTGGCCGTCGTCGCGATCGAGCCGATGCAGGGCGGCGGCGGCTGCATCGCCGCCGACGAGTCGTTCCTGAAGATGCTCAGGGAAGAGACACAGAAGGTCGGCGCGCTGCTGCTGTTCGACGAGGTGATGACCTCGCGGCTCTCGCCCGGCGGCATCCAGGCGAAGCTGAACATCACCCCGGACCTGACCTCGCTCGGCAAGTACATCGGCGGCGGCATGAGCTTCGGCGCCTTCGGCGGCCGCGCCGACATCATGTCGAGGTTCGACCCGCGCCGCGCCGACGCGCTGCCGCATGCCGGCACCTTCAACAACAACATCCTGACGATGACCGCCGGCGTCGTGGGGCTGGAGCAGCTCTACACGCCGGAAGCCGCGGTGAAGCTGAACGCCGCCGGCGACAAGCTGCGCGACCGGCTGAACGCGGTGACGCGCGACAAGGGCCTCAGCATGCAGTTCATCGGCATCGGCTCGATGATCTGCGTCCACTTCGTGAAGGGCCCGATCAAGTCGGTGCAGGACGCGAAGAAGGCCAACCAGGACCTGGGCGAGCTGTTCTTCCTCGACCTGCTCGCGCGCGGCATCTACATCGCCCGCCGCGGCATGATGGCGCTGTCGCTGCCGCTGACCGAGGCCGACGGCGACCAGCTGGTCGCCGCCGTCGAGGAGTTCGCGGAGTCGCGGAAGCGGCTGCTGAGCTAGATCAGTCCTTGCCCTTCGGGCCTGGCCCGGGGGCGTTGCGGGAGATCACCGAGATCGTGCGCGCCGGCTTGTCGGAGCCGCGCACGATCGCGTGCCCCATGGTCGCGTCGAAATAGAGGCTGTCGCCGGTATCGAGGTTCAGCGGCTCGTAGAACTCGGAGTGGAAGACCACGGGCCCGGCCAGCACGTACATCCACTCCTCGCCGGCGTGGCGGTTGAGCTCGCCGAAGTCCTCGAGCGTCCTCGCCTTCACCTCGGTGACGATGGGCACCAGCGCCTTCCGGGAAAGCTCGGCCGCGCAATAGACATGAATGTAGTTGGCGCTCTCCTGCGGGCGGCCCTCGGCGAGACGGGTGATCGAGCGGCGCCCGGTGGTCGCCTGGATCGTCTCCGGCGTGAACAGGTCGGCCAGGTCGATCTTCAAGCCGTCGGCGAGCTTGGCGAGGTTGTCGTATGTGAGCGAGATCTGCTTGTTCTCGACCTTGGAGAGCGTAGAGGGCGCCAGGCCCGTCATCTCGCTGACCTTGCTGAGCGTCCAGCCCTTGGCCTTGCGCAGTTCGCGCAGGCGGTCGCCCAGCGTGTGGCGGCGGGCGCGGGCGGCAGATGCGGCGTCGCTGCTGGGCACCTTCTTGCGCTTCAGCTTCAAAGTCATAGGTAGTCCCCCGATCGGGCGCGTTTTATCAAAATTGCGATCAAGCCCGAGATCTTCACTTTATCAAGTGCGAGTAGAAAATAGTCAAACAGGCTTTTTTCCGGTAGGAAAAACTTCTGATGCGTTTCACATCCGCTCCCGTTACTCGGGAACGAGCCATGCGACCTTGTGATCGTTAGCATCGAAGGCCCGGGCCATCGCCGAAAGTGCCTCGCCGAGCCAGTTTTCCAGCTTGAAAGGCGGGTTGATGATCACCAGGCCGGACCCGTTCAGCAGCATAGGCGAAAGAGGTTCGTTGATCCACAACTCTGCGATGAGTTGGCGGCGGGCGCCGGTCGCCTTGAGCCCCTCGTGGAGGGCGTCCACCGGCGGGCGGTCCTTGATCGGGTACCAGATCAGATATGTCCCGGTGGCGAATCGCTTGAGCGCGTTCCTCATGCCTTTCAGCAGCTGGTCGGCCTCGTCCTTGTCCTCGAAGGGCGGGTCGATCAGCACCACGCCGCGGCGCTCGGGCGGCGGCAGCAGGGACTTGAGCGCGTGATAGCCGTCCTCGCGCCGGACGGTGACGCGCTTGTCGCCCGCGGTCGCGCGCTTGAGTGCCTGCACGTCCTGGGGGTGCAGCTCGCAGAGCTCGATCCGGTCCTCGGGCCGCATCAGGAGGCGCGCGATGCCGGGCGAGCCCGGATACCAGCGGAGCTTGCCGTGATTGATCCGCTGCACCAGCGAGAGGTAGGGACGCAGCGACGCCGGCTCGGTCGGGAGATCCCAGAGCTTCCGGATGCCGCTCTCCGCCTCGCCGGTCTTCTGCGCCTCGTCGGCGTCGAGGTCGTAGCGAGCGATGCCGGCATGGGTGTCGAGGAACAGGAACGGCTTCGGCTTCTCCAGCATGTGCGCGAGCACGCGCGCCAGGGTCGCGTGCTTCAGCACGTCGGCATGGTTGCCGGCATGGAAGGCGTGGCGGTAGTTCACCCGAACACCGTCTCCGCCGACGGCATCGCCGCTTTCGGAATCACCGCACCGGGATGGAGGATCACCTCTTCGGCGAGCACGTGGCCGGCAGCCGCGGCTTCGGCCGGCGAGGCACCCTTGATGCGGGCGGCGAGATAGGCCGCGTTGAAGCTGTCGCCGGCGCCGGTGGTGTCGATGGGCGTCTCGACCGGGCGGCCGATCACCTCGAACTCGTCGGTCGGCGTCACGACGAGGCACGGGTTCTCCGCGTCCTTCACCACGACCTCGTGGACGCCGAGATCGCGGAGGCGAAGCGCCGTCGCCTCGCGGTCGGGATCGCCGAACAGCGCTTTCTCGTCGGCGAAGCTCGGCAGAGCCACGTCGGCGAGCTTCAACGCCTCGGTGAAGACGCGCTTGGCTTCGGCGCGATCGGGCCAGCCGCGCGGGCGGAAGTTGGGATCGAAGGCGAGCTTCGCGCCGCCCGATTTCGCTGCCGCCAATCCATCGAGCAAGGCGTGGCGCGGCTTCTCGGTCAGGATCGAGAGGGTGATGCCGGAGAAATAGATCCAGTCGTAGCCCGGCAGCGCGTCGAGGATCTTCTTTCCATGCGCGCCGTCGAGCATGTCGCGGGCCGCGGCGGCCGAGCGCCAGTAGTAGAAGCTGCGCTCGCCCTTCGCGTCCGTGCGGATCGCGTAGAGGCCGGGGACCCGGCCGGGCAGGCGCTGGACCAAGGCCGTGCCGATGCCCTCGCCCTGCCACATCGCCAGCATCGCGTCCGAATAGGGATCGTCGCCGAGCGCGGTCACGTAGTCGACCGAGAGGCCGGCGGCCGATCCCAGCCGCGCCAGGTAGGCGGCGGTGTTGAGCGTGTCGCCGCCGAAGGCGAGGTCGAGATCGGTCGGGCTCCGGTGGCGAAGCTCCATCATGCACTCGCCGATCGACGCGACCCGGACGGTCATTGGCTCTCCCCGGAAAGGCCGGCGACTATAATCTCCCGGCCGGCGCGGCGCTGCCTTGACACTTTCGAAATGTAATAACATAACATTTGCATGCTCACCCGACTGATCCCTGCGGCGCTGGCCGCGATCCTCGCCCTTCCCGCAACAGCCGAGCCGATCCCGGTGGTCGCCACCTTCAGCATCCTCGGCCACGTGGTCGAGGCGGTCGGCGGCGACAAGGTCAAGGTGCAGACCCTGGTCGGCCCCGACCGCGACGCGCATGTCTACCAGCCGACGCCGCAGGACAGCCGCGTGCTGGCCGAGGCGAAGGTCGTGGTGACCAACGGGCTCGGCTTCGAGGGCTGGATCGAGCGGCTGATCAAGGCCTCGGGCACCAAGGCCCAGATCGTCGTCGCGACCCAGGGCCTCCGCACCCGCAAGCTGGCCGACGCGCATGGCCACGCGCACGGCGGCAGCGTCGATCCGCATGTCTGGCACGATCCAAGGCGCATGGCGCCTTATGCCCGCAACATCGCCGAGGGATTGGCGGCGGCCGATCCGGCCAATGCCGAGGCCTATCGCATCAACGCGACGTCCTTCGCCGGCCTGCTCGGCACGCTCGATTCCTGGGCCGAGTCCCGCTTCGCCGAGGTGCCGCAGGCGAAGCGCAAGGTGATCACCACCCACGACGCCTTCGGCTACCTGTCCGAGCGCTATCGGCTGACCTTCCGCGCGCCGAAGGGGATCACCACCGATTCCGAGCCCTCGGCCAAAGGCATCGCCCGGCTGATCGACCAGATCCGCGCCGAGAAGATCAAGGCGGTCTTCGTCGAGAACATCAGCGACCGCCGCCAGATCGACCAGCTGGCCAAGGAGGCGGGGGTCACGGTCGGCGGCAGGCTCTACTCCGACGCGCTTTCCGGCACCGACGGGCCGGCCCGGACCTACGAGGCCCTCTTCCGCCACAACGTCTCGCTGCTTACATCAGGCATGCTGCAAAATTGATGGCGGGCGGCTAAGTTCCGCCCCCTCTTCAGTCGGAGTCTTCTTCATGCCCGAACAGGTTCCCGTCACCGTCCTCACCGGCTTCCTTGGCGCCGGAAAGACCACGTTACTCAACCGGATCCTCACCGAGGAGCACGGCAAGAAATACGCCGTGATCGTCAACGAGTTCGGCGAGATCGGCATCGACAACCAGCTGGTGGTCGGCGCCGACGAAGAAGTCTTCGAGATGAACAACGGCTGCATCTGCTGCACCGTGCGCGGCGACCTGATCCGCATCATCAACGGCCTGATGAAGCGGAAGGGCAAGTTCGACGCGATCCTGGTCGAGACCACCGGCCTCGCCGACCCGGCGCCGGTGGCGCAGACCTTCTTCGCCGACGAAGAGGTCAAGAAGCGCTGCGGCCTGGACGCGGTCGTCACCGTGGTCGACGCCTATCACGTGCTGGAGTCGCTCGACGACAGCCACGAGGCGCAGGACCAGATCGCCTTCGCCGACATCATCATCCTCAACAAGACCGACCTGGTCGATGCCGAGAAGCTGAAGGAAGTCGAGGCGCGCGTGCGCAAGATCAACCGCTTCGCCAAGGTGATCCACGCGCAGAAGAGCCAGGTGCCGCTCGACCAGATCCTCGACGTCGGCGCCTTCGACCTGAAGCGCATCCTCGAGATCAAGCCGGACTTCCTCGAAGAGGACGACCACGAACACGACGACGAGATCCAGTCGGTCTCCTTCGAGCTCGAGCAGCCGGTCGACCGGCGGCGCTTCGAGATGTGGATCGGAATGGTGCTGCGCGAGCTCGGCGGCCAGATCCTCCGCTCCAAGGGCATCCTCGACTTCAAGGGCGAGCCCAACCGCTTCGTCTTCCAGGGCGTCCACATGCTGATGGACGGCCAGGCGGGACGCCCCTGGAAGGACGGCGACAAGCACACCAGCCAGCTCGTCTTCATCGGCCGCGACCTCGACGTCCCGGCGCTGAAGCGCGGCTTCGAAGCCTGCGTCGCCTAAGTCGGAGCCCTATGACTCCCCCCACCCTGCCCTCCCCCACTGAGGGAGGAGGGTTTCCGATGCGTGCGCTCCTTGTGTCCCTTCCCCCCGCCGAGCGTGGGGGAAGGCTAGGATGGGGGGCATGACTCCGATCTCCCTCTCCGCCGACGCCTCCGTCGTCGCCGCCGTGTTCAACCGGCGCTCGTCGCATCTCTGCTTCGCGCTCGGCGACGGCACGGTGCGGATCGTCGCGCTCGACGGCGGCGGGGTGAAAGAGGTCACGCTGACCGACATCGGCTCGATCCTGGCGCTCAGCCCCGACATGGACGATGCCGGATGGCTCGCCGGGCTCGACGACGGGCGGCTGGTGCGCCTCGAGGCCGACGGCACGGTCTCCGAGCTCGCCAGGCACCAGGGCAAGTGGATCGAGCAGGTGACGAGCTCGCCCTCGGGCCTCCGCGCCTATGGCGCCGGCAAGGACGCCTTCATCGGCGACGACAAGGGCTTCGGCCCGGCGCGCACGCATCCGTCGACCGTCGCCGGCGTCGCGATCGATCCGAAAGGCAAGCGGCTGGCGGTGGCACACTACGGCGGCGTCAGCCTCTGGTGGGTCAACTCGACCGACTCGAAGCCGAAGGTGCTGCCGTGGAAGGGCTCGCACACCTCGGTCTGCTGGGCGCCGGACGGCGGCTACGTGATGACCTCGATGCAGGAGAACGACCTGCATGGATGGCGCCTGCCGGCGGCTTCAGACATCCGCATGTCGGGATACCCGACCAAGGTGAAGGCGCTCGCCTGGTCGGCGAAGCCATACTTCCTCGCGACCTCGGGCGCCGACCAGATCATCTGCTGGCCCTTTGCCGGTGCCGGGCCTTCCGGCAAGCCGCCGATCGAGTTCGGCGGCCGCGGCACGCAGGTCATCACGCGCGTCGCCTGCCACCCGGCCGGCGACGGCATCGCCGCCGGTTTCGACAACGGCGAGGTGAGCATCGGCCGCATCTCGTGGAGGCGGATGGCGCTGGCGCTGGAAGCGACCAAGTCCGAGGTCACCGCGCTCGCCTGGTCGCCGGACGGCAGGACGCTCGCCGCCGGCGACGACGACGGTCACATGCACGTGATGCCCGTCGACCTGCCCCCGGCCTGAACGGGCGCTTAGCCTCGTAGACCGCGCGGTGTCGCTTTCGCCCTCTCGCAAAATTGCTTCGGGGGCGGGCGCCGCTGGCCCATTCTGACGGGGCCCTATCCGGGATCGAGATGGACGAAATCGCGACCGATCTCTGCGTCATCGGCGCCGGCTCCGGCGGCTTGTCGGTTGCCGCCGGCGCGGTGCAGATGGGCGCGCGTGTCGTGCTGATCGAGAAGGACCGCATGGGCGGCGACTGCCTCAACACCGGCTGCGTGCCCTCGAAAGCGCTGATCAAGGCGGCGCGCATCGCCCAGTCCGTGCGCCGCGCCGGCCGCTTCGGCGTCGACGGGCACGAGCCGGCGATCGACCTCGACGCCTTGCGCCGGCACGTTCACGGCACCATCGCCGAGATCGCGCCGCACGATTCCGTCGAGCGCTTCGAGAAGCTCGGATGCACGGTGATCAAGGCCGAGGCGCGCTTCCTCGACCGCGAGCGCATCGAGGCCGGCGGCCGCACGGTCCGCGCCAAGCGCTTCGTGCTGGCGACCGGCTCGAAGCCGGCGGTGCCGAAGATCCCGGGCCTCGCCGGGCTCCCCTATCTCACCAACGAGTCCGTCTTCGATCTCGCCTCGCTGCCGTCGCATCTGCTGGTGATCGGCGGCGGTCCGATCGGCATCGAGCTGGCGCAGGCGTTCCGACACCTGGGCTCGCGCGTGACAGTGATCGAGGCGGCGACGATCCTCGCCAAGGACGACCCCGAGCTAGTCGAAGTGCTGCGCCGGCGCCTCGTCGCCGACGGCATAGATCTCCGCGAACGGACGAAAGTGACCGCCGCCGTCCGCGCCGGCAACGGCATCTCGCTCACGCTCGGGGACGGCGGCACGATCGACGGCTCGGACCTGCTGGTCGCCGTCGGCCGCGCGCCCGATCTCGCATCGCTCGCGCTCGACAAGGCCTGGGTCGCCTGGACCGACAAGGGCATCGAGGTCGACCGGCGGCTCCGCACCTCGAACCCGCGCGTGTTCGCGGTCGGCGATGCGGTCGGCGACCGCCAGTTCACCCACTGGGCGAGCTATCACGCCGGCGTCGTGATCAAGAACGCGCTGTTCCGCCTGCCGGCCAAGGTCGACCTGGCACTCTGCCCGTGGGTGACCTACGCCTCGCCTGAGATCGCCCAGGTCGGCTTGACCGAGGAGCAGGCGCGGAAGGCAGGGCATGACGCAAGCGTGTTGCGCGCGCCCTTCGCCGAGAACGACCGCGCCCGCACCGAGGCCGACAAGGACGGCCTGGTGAAGGCGGTCGTGACGCGCAAGGGCCGCATCCTCGGCTGCGGCATCGTGGGCGCGGAAGCGGGCGAGCTGATCCAGGTCTGGGAGCTGGCGATCCGCAAGCGCCTCAAGATCGGCGCGATCGCCGAGATGGTGGCGCCCTACCCCACCCGCGGCGAGGCCTCGAAGCGCGCCGCCGGCAGCTTCTACACGCCGATGATCTTCGGCGAACGCACGAAGAAGATCGTGCGCTTCCTTCTGGGCTTCGCGCGATGAAGCGCTTCCTGCCGCTGGCGGCGATCGGGGCGGTCCTGGCGCTCGCGTACCTCTCGGACCTCGGCTATTACCTGACCTTCGATCACCTGCGCGCGCACCATCAGATCATGGTGGACTATGTCGCAGCCCACCCGGTCGCGGCGGCGGGCGCCTACCTGCTGCTCTATGCGCTGGCGGTCGCCGCCTCGGTGCCGGGCGCCGTGTTCATGACGATCATCGGCGGCTTCCTGTTCGGCGCCGTGCTCGGCACCATGCTGACGGTGACCGCGGCCACCGCGGGCGCCACGCTGCTGTTCCTCGCCGCCCGCACCGCACTCGGCAGCGCGCTTCGCGGCAAGGCCGAGTCCTGGCTCGGGCGCATGGAGGCGGGCTTCCGCCGGAACGCCTTCTCCTACCTGCTGGTGCTCAGGCTGGTGCCGCTGTTCCCGTTCTTCATCGTCAACCTGGTGCCGGCCTTCCTCGGCGTCGGGCTCGGGACCTACGTCGCGGCGACCTTGATCGGCATCGTCCCGGGCACGCTGGTCTACACGCTCGCGGGTTGCGGCGTCGGCAGCATCCTGGAGGCCGGCGGCGAATTCTCGATCCGGAGCGTGCTGACGCCGGAGATGATCGCGGCCCTCTGCGGCCTCGCCCTGCTGGCGCTGGTGCCGGTCGTCTACAAGAGGTTCTCGACGAAGCCGACGAGCTGATCGAAGCGCCAGACCTCGAGGCGCCCGCCGGCCTTCGCCCGCTTCGCCAGCTCCCTGTCCTCGGTCACCAGGATTTCCGCGCTTTCTTCGGCGGTCGCCACGATCAGCGCGTCCTCGGACGGCGCGCCGCCCTTGGGCACGCCCTGCCACGGCGCATCGCTGACCGGGACCGTGCGGCCGCGCACGCGCCGCATCGCCGCGCGCCTGGAGGCGTCCGGGATGCGGGCGATCTCCTCCTCCTGCACTCTGGTGCGCAGGATCTCGATCGCCCCGTCCTCGACCGCGCGGTTCAGCCGCTCGGCAAAGTCCCGTCTGGCGACGACGAGGTCGTAGACGTTGGTGTCGAGCATCAGGCGCTTGGGCATGGCACCCGGCGCCTTCGAGTCTACTTCCCCGCCAGCATCGCCTCGATGCCGAGGCCGGCGGCGATCAGGCGCTTGTCGTGGCCGTGCTCGCCGACCAGCATCAGGCCGACCGGGCCTTCGCTTGGGCCCTGGATCGGCAGCGTGATCGCGCAGCGGTCGAGGAAGTTGAACAGCGAGGTGTTGCGAAGGACCATCGCGTTCTTCTGCATGAAGGTCTCGGGGGTCGCGACCTCGTCGAGCGCCGGTGCCACGATCGGGCATGTCGGCATGATCACCGCGTCGAAGGGCCGCGTGATCGACCGCGCGCGGCCGATCATCTCATGGCGGATCCGCATGATGTCGATGTAGTCGGCGGCCGGCATCTCGGCGCCGCGCTTGATGCGCGAGAGCACCAGCGGATCGAACATCGCGGCCTTGGCGGCGATCGTCTCGCGGTGATGCGCATAGGCCTCGGGTGCGGAGAAGCCGCCGCGCGCGTTAATCTTCGGGATCTCCGGAAGGTCCGGCATGTCGACGTCGATCAGATGCGCGCCGGCGGCCGCGAGCTTCTTGAGCGTCCGTTCCCACGCGGCGGAGACAGTCGCGTCCAGCGCGTCGAGCACCAGCGTGCGGACGACGCCGAGCCTGAGACCCATCACCGGCCGCGCCTCCGGCACCTTCGCCGGCTCGTCGGCCATCACCGCATCGAGGATCGCGCAGGAGGCGAGGGTCTTGGCGAGCGGCCCGATCGAATCCTGGCTGAACGACAGCGGGAAGGCACCGGTCAGCGGGATCCGGCTCGCGGTCGGCTTGATGCCGGCAAGGCCGCAGAGCGCCGCCGGGATGCGGACCGAGCCGCCGGTGTCGGAGCCGATCGATCCGGCGCACATGCCGTCGGCGGCCGAGATCGCCGCGCCCGAGGACGAGCCGCCGGGAATCCGGCCGCGGGCGCGGTCCCAGGGATTCTTCGGCGTGCCGTAATGCGGGTTGAGGCCGATGCCGGAATAGGCGAACTCGGTCATGTTGGTGCGGCCGACCAGCACGGCGCCGGCGGCACGCAGGCGCTGGACGATCACCGCGTCGGCCTTGGCAGGAGCCGCATCCTTGAGCGCGGTCGAGCCCGCCGTGGTCGGTTCGCCGGCGATGTCGAACAGGTCCTTGACCGCGATGGGCACGCCGGCGAGCGGCAGCGCCACTTGGCCGAGCTTCCGCACCTGGTCCCAGAGGTCGGCCTCGGCGCGGGCGCGCGCATGCCAGACCTTGATGAAGGCCCGGCTGCCCTCCCCATCCTTGTCGTCGATGCGGGCCAGCGCTTCGTCGACCAGTGCGCGCGAAGTGGTGCGGCCCTCCGCGAGATCGGCGGCGAGCGACGGGATCGGTTTCATCGAAGGTCCCCTGGGAAAACGAGAGAGAAGGTCTGGTCCGGCAATGCCGCGATCATGCTAGCATGGGGTCCTTCCCGTCCTCCCCTGGGAATTCCATGGTCGCGATCACCGCGGATGCGCGTAGCGATGCCCGTGTCATCGGGCTGGTCTCGGTCGCCCACTTCTTCAGCCACTTCTACGTGCTGGCGCTGCCGCCGCTGTTCCCGGCGCTGAAGGAGACCTATGGCGTCTCCTACGTGGCGCTCGGCCTGCTGATGGCCTCGATGAACATCGGCACCGGCGTGCTGCAGACGCCGATGGGATTCCTGGTCGACCGCATCGGCGGCAAGCTGGTGCTGATCATTGGCCTCGCGCTGCATGCCGCGGCGATGGGCGCGATCGGATTCTCCTCGGGATACGTGATGACGCTGGTGCTGATGGGCGTCGCCGGCATCGCCAACTCGGTCTATCACCCGGCCGACTACTCGATCCTGAACGCCTCGATCGACAGGCGGCGGATCGGCCGTGCCTTCTCGATCCACACCTTCGCCGGATTCCTCGGCTTCGCCGCGGCGCCGATGGCGATGGCGCTGCTCACCGGCCCGCTCGGCTGGCGCGGCGCCTTGATCACCACCGGGGCGGCCGGATTGATCTCGGCCGCGGTGCTGCTGTGGCAGCGGAACGCGCTCGCCGACGCGCCGCCCGCCGATGCCAGGAAGGACGGCGGCATCGGCGGCGACCTGCTCAAGTCGCCGGCGATCTGGCTCGCCTTCCTGTTCTTCACCGTGCTCTCCTGCGCCGGATCCGGCCTCAACAGCTTCTCGGTCGCAGCGCTCGACCTGGCCTACGGCACGCCGTTCTGGGCGGCGACGACCGGGCTTTCGGTCTACCTGTTCGCAGGCGCCGCCGGCGTTCTCGTCGGCGGCTGGATCGCCGACCGCACCGAGCGCCACGGCACCGTCGCCTCGGTCTGCCTGGCAGCGATCGCGGCCGGCTTCGCGGTGGTGGCGATGGTCGATCTCGGCACCGTCGGCTACATCGCGGTGATGACGGCGACCGGCCTCCTCAACGGCGTCATCCAGCCGAGCCGCGACATGATGGTGCGTGCCGTCACGCCGCCCGGGTCGATGGGCAAGGTGTTCGGCTTCGTCACCTCGGGCTTCAACGTCGGCGGCGTGATCGCGCCGCTGTTCTACGGAACCTTGCTCGACCACGGCCAGGCGACCGCGATCTTCTGGCTGGTCGCGGTGCTCAACCTCGTCTCGATCCTGACGGTGATCAGCGTCCGCAGCCGTCGCCCCGCGTTTGCAGGAGACTGAACCATGGCCGACTCATCCGACTACACGCCGCCGAAGGTCTGGACCTGGAACAAGGAGAGCGGCGGCCGCTTCGCCAGCATCAACCGCCCTATTGCCGGCTCCACTCATGAAAAGGAGCTGCCGGTCGGCCGGCATCCGCTCCAGCTTTATTCGCTGGGGACGCCGAACGGCGTGAAGGTCACGATCATGCTGGAGGAGCTGCTGGCCAAAGGCCACAAGGGCGCGGAGTACGACGCCTGGCTGATCAAGATCGGCGAGGGCATGCAGTTCGGCTCGGGCTTCGTCGAGGTGAATCCCAACTCGAAGATCCCGGCGCTGCTGGACCGGAGCGGGCCGAAGCCGATCCGCGTGTTCGAATCCGGCGCGATCCTCGTCTACCTCGCCGAGAAGTTCGGCGCCTTCCTGCCGACCAATCCGGCGGCGCGCGCCGAGTGCCTGTCGTGGCTGTTCTGGCAGATGGGGTCGGCGCCCTATCTCGGCGGCGGCTTCGGGCACTTCTATGCCTATGCGCCGTCGAAGATGGAGTATGCGATCGACCGCTTCGCGATGGAGACCAAGCGCCAGCTCGACGTGCTCGACCGGCGCCTCGCCGAGAGCAGGTTCATCGCCGGCGACGACTACACGATCGCCGACATGGCGATCTTCCCCTGGTACGGCGGCCTGGTGAAGGGCTGGCTCTATAACGCGGCCGAGTTCCTGAGCGTGCAGGACTACAAGCACGTCAACCGATGGGCCGACATGCTGCTGGAACGCCCGACCGTGAAGCGCGGCCGCATGGTCAACCGGCTCTCGGGCGAGCCGTCGAGCCAGCTGCACGAACGCCACGACGCCAGCGACTTCGAGACCAGGACCCAGGACAAGATCGCGGCGAAGGGGTGAGCGGCGGCGCCCGACGGCGGACGACGGCCCGCGCCAAGACGCTTGGCCGACCGTGCGTCGCTATCCTGGCGATCGGCTGGATAGACTCCGAGCCTCTCCCTCTATCCCGCCTATCGACCGGATAGAGCATTGCCAATAGGATTGAAAGATCTTATCTTGCCAATCGGCTGGATAGAGACTCTTCAGTCCTTCCACCTTCCTCTATCCGGCCGATCGGGAGGATAGAGTGCATCGCACCTTCAATACCTCGGAAGAGATCGGCAAGCTGGTCGCCGCGGAGCGGCTGATCCAGGGCGTCACCCAGGAGGAGCTCGCCGGCCTGTCCGGCGTGAGCCCCAGCTTCATCGGCGACCTTGAGGCAGGCAAGCCAAGAACTGAGCTCAATCGCACCTTGCAGGTGCTGAATGCCCTCGGCTTGAGCCTCACTGTCGACGTCAGCGACGCGACCGCCGAACGCCTCGACCAGCCGTATCAGGGCCGGCGGCGCGTCGCGACAACCGGGCGAGCTGCTTCGAAGGCACCACGATGACCCCGCTCTACGTTCACCTCGAAGGATACGCAGGCGGACCCGTCGGAGTGCTCGCGGCAAACAGCGGTATCGGCGAATTTGCAGACGGGCCGATCTTCTTTGCCTACGACGCTTTCTACCTAGCATCGAAAGAGCCGATGCCGTTGTCCATCTCCATGCCGCTGCGCGAGGAGCCTTACTACCGCGAGGGGATCGCGTTTTTCGAGAACCTGCTCCCTGAAGGCAGCCGCCTGCAGACGATCTCCAGGATGCGCGGCGTCGACCCAAGCGATACCCTCGGGCTGCTTGGGGAGATCGGTCTCGATTGCCCGGGAGCGATCTCAATTGTCTCGGCGCAGGAACGGCCGACGAAAGCGCCAGGACGCTTCCCCGACGACTACGACCTGATCACCAATGCCGACCTCCTCAAGCTTGCAGAAAGCGGGATCGCGCCGCTCAAGACCGACAAGAAGATCGAATTCTCACTTGCCGGGGTGCAGGGAAAGGCTGCCGTACTCCGCGATCAGGAAGGCCGTTTCCATCTCGCGCGTGGCGGCGCCCCCTCGACGCATATCGTGAAGCTGCCGGATCGAAACTTCGCCGGCATGGTCGAGAACGAAGCCTTCTGCCTCGACCTGGCTCGTGAGCTTGGCCTCAATGCCATCGAACCGAAGATCATCGAGCTGGCACCGGATCGGCCTGCCCTTCTCGTCGAGCGTTTCGATCGAATTGCAAATATCGGCACTCTTGGCGCGATTGAGGCCGGCTTCGAGATCCACCGACTCCATCAGGAAGACTTCTGTCAGGCTCTCGGGCTTCGCCCCTCGCAGAAGTACACACGACGATCCGGCCCGTCGGCGGAGGATCTTCTCAACATCGAAATCGGAAACCGCGCTCGCTTCCGGATCAGGCTGCTCGAGGGCCTCATCTACAACTTCCTGATCGCCAATTCAGACGCCCACGCCAAGAACTACGCCCTGCTCTACCCGCACGGAACCAATCTGCCGAACCTGGCGCCTCTTTACGACCTGCTGTCGATCGCCGTCTATCCCGACTATCACCAGGGTCAGGCACTTGCCATGGGCGCGAAAGGGAGAGGCGCGGATGTCGACTTCGCCGCATTCAACCGGGACTCGGTGCAGCGCATGTCCGAACGCCTGAAGATGACCTCCAATTTCATAGAAGAGCGGATCGAGCGACTTGCGCGCGCCGTTCTGCCGAAGGCGCTCGCTCTCCGTGAAAAGAACCCCGCCTACAAGGTGATTGCGCTCCGGGTCATCTCGGCGATCGGCAAACAGGTCGAATTGCTAAACACAAAATTCGGTTTCGACATCCCAGTCGACGTCCTTGACGTAGAGGAAGGAAAGGGTGGCTGGGGGTGATGCTCGAACCGCCGAGAGCCCCAAGCAACCGACATTATCTTAGGCCATCTCGCCTCACGTGATGCCAGAACGACCGCAAGGCGTCAGGAGCGAGCCCGCCGCTCAGCGCCTTCCGACGATCACCGGACGCGGCGGCGGCTTCGCCGCGCCGAGCACCACCGCGGCCTTGAGCGCCGCCTCCGCCGCCGCGGCGGCGGCGTCGCTCCGCGCGTGGATCAGGCAGAAAGGCTGCTTGGCGCTCAGCACCGCGCCGAGGCCGGCGACCTCGGTCAATCCGACCGCGTGGTCGATGCCGTCGGTCGGAAGCCGGCGGCCGCCGCCGAGCGCCAGCACGACGCGGCCGATCGCGGCGACGTCCATCCGCGCGACGACGCCCTTGCCGAGCCGCGCCGGGCGCACGACCGGCGCCTTCTGCAGGTACTTCCTCGGCTTCTCGACGAAGTCCTTCGGGCCGCCGAGCAGCGCCACCATGCGCCCGAAGCGCTCGGCCGCGGCGCCGGAGTCGAGCGCGCGCTTCACCTTGGCCTCCGCACCGCGCATGCCGGCGAGCTTCAGCATCTCGACCGAGAGGCTCTGGGTCACCTCGTCGAGCCGCGCCTCGCGCTTCGAGGAGGTCAGGTACTCGACCGCCTCCATCACCTCGACCGCGTTGCCGGCGGTCAGGCCCAGAACCTGGTTCATGTCGGTCAGCATCGCGCGCGACTTGAGGCCGGCGCCGCGCGCCGTGCCGACGATCGAGTCGGCCAGCGCCTTGGCTTCCGCGGTCGACGGCAGGAAGGCACCGGATCCCACCTTCACGTCCATGACCAGCCCGTCGAGCCCGGCCGCGAGCTTCTTGGAAAGGATGGACGCGGTGATCAGCGGCAGCGATTCCACCGTCGCGGTCACGTCGCGGAGCGCATAGAAGCGGCGATCGGCTGGCGCGATGTCGCTGGTCTGGCCGATGATCGCGCACCCCGCCTCGGTCACCGCCTTCCGGAACAGCGGGATGTCGGGCTTGCTCTTGTATCCCGGGATCGCATCCATCTTGTCGAGCGTGCCGCCGGTGTGGCCGAGCGCGCGCCCAGACAGCATCGGCACGTAGCCGCCGCAGGCGGCGACGATCGGCGCCAGCATCAGGCTCACCTTGTCGCCGACACCGCCGGTCGAATGCTTGTCGAGCACCGGCCCCGGCAGCTTCCAGGTCAGGCGCCGGCCGGAATCCGCCATCGCCCTGGTCAGCGCCGCGATCTCGGTCTTCTTCATGCCCTGGAAGAAGACCGCCATGGCGAACGCGGCGATCTGGCCGTCGGAGATCGACCCGTCGGTCAGGCCCTCGATCATGAAGGCGATGTCGTCGTCGGTCAGCGGATGGCCGTCGCGCTTCTTGCGGATGACCTCCTGCGGGAAGCGAAGCGCCATCAGCCGCCGGCTTCCTCGACGAAGGCGGTGAGCAGGCGCACCAGCCTGGCCGCACCGTTGCGGCCGACGGCGACGACCTCGCCGTGATCGAGCGGCGCATCCGAGAGGCCGGCGGCGGGATTGGTGATGAGCGAGAGCCCGGCGCAGCGGTAGCCCGCGTGGCGTCCGGCGATCACCTCGAGCACCGTCGACATGCCGACCGCGTCGGCGCCGAGCTGGCGGAAGGCGCGGATCTCCGCCGGCGTCTCGTAGGAGGGGCCGGTGACCGCGAGATAGACGCCCTCCTCCACGGCCACGCGCGATTTCTTCGACGCCGCCTTCCAGGCCTTCCGCAGCTTCCGGTCGTAGGCCTCGGTCATGTCGGGGAAGCGCGGACCGACCGCCTCGTCGTTGGGGCCGGTCAGCGGGTTGCGCCCTGTGAGGTTGATCTGGTCGGAGATCGCCATCAGCGTGCCCGGCTTCCAGCCGTCGCGCAGCCCGCCGGCGGCGTTGGTGACCACCAGCGTCTTCGCGCCCATCTTGCGGAGAAGGCGCAGCGGTCCGGTCATCGCATCGGCCGAGCCGCCTTCGTAGAGATGCACGCGGCCCTGAAGCACCGCGACCGGCACGCCGCCGAGCCTGCCGAGCACGAGCCGGCCGGCATGGCCCGCGATCGACGGGCGCGGGAAGCCCGGAAGGTCCTTGTAGGGAATCGTGACCGCGCCCTTGATCGCGTCGGCGACGGATCCGAGGCCGCTGCCGAGGACCAGCACCACCTTCGGCTTCAGCTTCGGCGCGCGGGCGCGGATCACCTCCGCCGCGTCTGCCTCAGCCGGAGATTTGCCGCCGAGGTGGTCGGGACCGAACGACATCGGCAGCAGGTCGGCCAGCGTTACCGTCTTCCGGATGCCTTTCGCATCGCAGAGATGGATCTTCACGGTCTCGGCGGCGAATTCGCGGAGCCGCTGGCGGCAGCCGCCGCAGGGCGTGCAGAGCGCGGAGCCGGTGCCGATCACCGCGACCTCGGCGATGCGCGTCTCGCCGGAAGATATCATCGCGGCGATCGCCGACGCCTCGGCGCAGTTGCCTTGCGGGTAGGCGGCGTTCTCGACATTGGCGCCGACATGGACGCCGCCCGAGGCGCCGCGGATCGCGGCGCCGACCTTGTAGTTCGAATAGGGCGCATAGGCGCGCTCGCGCACCTCGCGCGCCCGGCGGTAGAGATCGTCGCTCATCTTTCCTTCAGGTACGGGATGCCGCTGGCCCTGGGCGCGATCGACTTGCCGACGAAGCCCGCGAGCAGGAAGACGGTCAGGATGTAGGGCAGCGCCTGGATCAGCTGCACCGGGATCACGCCGATGCCGGGCACCGGCACGCCCTGGAGGCGGATCTGCACCGCGTCAGCGAAGGCGAAGAGCAGGCAGGCAAGCAAGGTCGGCACCGGTTTCCATTTGCCGAAGATCAGCGCCGCGAGCGCCAGATAGCCTTTGCCCGCGGTCATGTCGCGGATGAAGCCGGCGTTGTGCGCGGTCGAAAGATACGCGCCGGCGACGCCGCAGAGAATGCCGGCGAGGATCAATGCCTGGTAGCGAAGCCGCGAGACCGACACGCCGGCGGTGTCGACCGCCTCCGGATTCTCGCCGACGGCGCGAAGCCTGAGCCCGAACGAGGTGCGGTAGACGATGAATCCCACCAGCGGCACCGCGATCGCGGCGATGTAGACCAGGATGTTGTGGCCGGAGATCACCTGGGCGTAGAGCGGGCCGATCACCGGCACCTTGGCGACCGCGGCCGCGAAAGGCAGCTCGATCGGCCCGAAGCGCGCCTGCTGGCCCAGCATCGGCGTCTGTCCCGACTGGCGGAACCAGGCCTGCGCCAGCACCGGGCAGAGGCCGGCGACCATGATGTTCAAAGCCATGCCGGAGACGACCTGGTTGCCGTTGTGCGTGATCGAGGCGAAGCCGTGGATCATCGACAGCACCGTGGACGCAGCGATCGCCGCCAGCAGCCCGAGCCAGGCCGAGCCGGTGACGGCGGCGGTCGCGGCGGCGGCGAAGGCGGCCCCCAGCATCTTGCCTTCGAGGCCGATGTCGACGATGCCCGAGCGCTCGGCGAAGAGGCCCGCCAGCGCCGCCAGCACCAGCGGCGTCGCCACCCGGAGCGTGGCCGACGCCATCGTCACGATCATGAGGAAGGCGTCTTCCATCTAAGTCCTCGCCGGCAGCGGCCTGGCGAAGAGGCGTTCGAGCTGCGGGCGGAACAGGTGCTCGAGCGCGCCGCAGAAGAGGATCACGAGGCCCTGGATGACGACGACCATCTCCTTCGAGAGCTGCGGCATCGAGAAGGCGAGCTCGGATCCGCCCTGGTAGAGCGCGCCGAACAGCAGGGCCGCGAGGCATATGCCGAAGGGATGGTTGCGGCCCATCAGCGCGACCGCGATGCCGACATATCCCACGCCGCCGGTGAAGTTCAGCAGCAGCCGGTGCTGCACGCCCATGATCTCGTTCAAGCCCACGAGCCCGGCGAGCGCGCCCGAGATCGCCATCGCCAGCACGATGTGGCGCGCCGGGGAGATGCCGGAATAGACCGCGGCCTTCTCGCTCTTGCCGACGACGCGGAGCTCGTAGCCGACATACGTATGCCAGACGAACACCCACACGCAGGCGGCGGCGATCAGCGCCACGACGAAGGAAAGGTTGAGGGGCGATGCCGCGATGTCGACCCCGATCCAGGCGAAGGCCTGCTTCGCGGTCGGAAGGAAGGTCGTGGCGTCGAACTGGCGCGATTCCGGCGACTGCTGGCCGGGCACGATCAGCACATAGACCATGATGTAGGTCATCAGCGCCGCGGCGATGAAGTTGAACATGATCGTGGTGATGACCACGTGGCTGCCCCGCTTGGCCTGCAGCCACCCCGGCACATAGGCCCAGCCCGCGCCGAACGCCGCGCCGAAGGCGATCGCCACCAGCAGCATCAGCGGGAACGGCAGGATGCCGCCAAAGGCGAGGCAGGCGAGGCCGACGCCGAGCCCGCCGATATAGGCCTGGCCCTCGCCGCCGATGTTGAAGAGCCCGGCATGGAAGGCGACCGCAACGGCAAGGCCGGTGAAGATGAAGTTGGTCGTGTAGTAGAGCGTGTAGCCGATCGCCTCGCCGTAGCCGAAGGCGCCCGTGACCAGCACCTCGAGCGCCTCGAGCGGGCTCTGACCGACCGCGGCGACGACGAGGCCGGAGACGACCAGCGCCGCCGCGAGGTTGACCAGCGGCACCAGCGCGAGATCGACCCAGACGGGAGCCTTGCCGGCGCCGGCCATCACGTCGCCTCCGCGATGCCGGCCATCATCAGTCCCAGCTGGCGTTCGGTGGCGGTCTCGGGCGAAACCTCGCCGACGATGCGGCCGTCGAACATGACGAGGATGCGGTCGGAGAGCGCCATGATCTCGTCGAGCTCGACCGAGACCACGAGCACCGCCTTGCCGGCGTCGCGCATCGCGACCAGCCGCTTGTGGATGAACTCGATCGCGCCGATGTCGACGCCGCGCGTCGGCTGGCCGACCAGCAGCACGTCGGGCGTGTGCTCCATCTCGCGCGCCACCACCAGCTTCTGCTGGTTGCCGCCGGAGAAGGAGAAGGCTTCGAGCAGCGGATTGTCCGGGCGGACGTCATAGCCCTTCATCCAATCGCCGCAGTAATTCACCATGCGCGCGCGGTCGAGTAGCCAGCCCTTGCGGTAGCGCTTGGCGTCCTGGTGACCGAGCACCGCGTTCTCGTACGCCGCGAAGCCGTGCACGAGGCCCATGCGGTGGCGATCCTCCGGCACGTGGCCGAGCCCCATGCGGCGAAGCACGCGGGCGGTCAGGCCCGGCCGCCTGGTCTCGACCTCGCGGCCCTTGAGCCTGATGTGGCCCGACGCCGCCGGGCGGATGCCGCCCAAGGCTTCGAGCAATTCCGTCTGGCCGTTGCCGGAGACGCCGGCGATGCCGACGATCTCGCCGGCGCGCACATTGAAGCTGACACCGCGCACGCGCGGCTTGCCATGATCGTCGGCGACATGGAGATCCTGAACCTCGAGCACGGCGGCACCCGGATTGGCCGGCGCCTTGTCGCCGCCGAGCTTCACCTTGCGCCCGACCATCTGCTCGGCCAGGTCCTCCTTCGAGGTGTTCCGGGTCGCGAGGTCGGCGACCACGGCGCCGCGGCGCATCACGGTCACCCGGTCAGTCACGTCCATGATCTCGCGGAGCTTGTGGGTGATCAGGATGACGGTCTTCCCCTGGTCGCGCAGCACGCGGAGGAAGTGGAAGAGCTTGTCGGCCTCCTGCGGCGTCAGCACGCCGGTCGGCTCGTCGAGGATCAGCGTCTCGGCGCCGCGGTAGAGCGCCTTCAGGATCTCGACCCGCTGCTGGATGCCGACGGGGAGATCCTCGATCACCGAGTCCGGGTCGACCTCGAGCCCGTAGTCGCGCCCGAGCCGCTCGAGCTCGGCGTGCGCCTTGGCGCGGCCGTCGGCGAGCAAGGCACCGCCTTCGGCGCCGAGCAGCACGTTCTCGAGCACGGTGAAGTTCTCGACCAGCATGAAATGCTGATGGACCATGCCGACGCCGAGCGCGATCGCGTCGGCAGGACGGCCGATGTCGGCCGTCTTGCCGTCGATGCGAATCTCGCCGCGGTCGGCGCGGTGATAGCCGTAGAGGATGTTCATCAGCGTCGACTTGCCGGCGCCATTCTCGCCGACGATGCCGTGGATCGAGCCCTTGGCGACGCGCAGGGTCACGTCCCGGTTCGCATGAACCGAGCCGAACCACTTGTCGATGCCGATTGCCTCGATCGCCCATCGCCCCCCGTTCGGGGGGGCGATGGCGCTGTCGAGAGCTAAAGTCGCCGTCACCTTACTTGGCGGTGACGTCGGTGACCTTGATCTTGCCGGCGATGATGTCGGCCTTGGCGGCGTCCAGCTTCGCTTTCATGTCGGCGGTGATGAGCTTCTCGTTGTTGGCGTCGAGCGCGTAGCCGACGCCGTCCTCCTTGAGGCCGAGCGACTGCACGCCAGCCTTCCAGGAACCGTCCTTGGCGCTCTTCATCGCATTGTAGACCGCGACGTCGACGCGCTTGACCATCGAGGTCAGGACCGAACCCGGATGCAGGTGGTTCTGGTTGGAGTCGACGCCGATCGAGAGCTTGCCCGAGTCCTTCGCCGCCTGCAGCACGCCGAGGCCGGTGGCGCCGGCGGCGGCATAGATCACGTCGGCGCCGCGCTCGAACTGGCTGCGCGCCAGCTCGCCGCCCTTGGTCGGGTCGTTCCAGGCCGCCGGCGTGGTACCGGTCATGTTCATGAACACCTGCACGCTCTTGTTCACGTGCTGGGCACCTTCCTCGTAGCCCTTGTGGAACTTGCGGATCAGCGGGATGTCCATGCCGCCGACGAATCCCACCTTGGCGGTCTTGGACGCCATCGCGGCGGCCATGCCGACCAGGAACGAGCCCTCGTGCTCGCGGAAAACGACCGACGACACGTTCGGCGCGTCGACGACGGAGTCGACGATCACGAACTTGGTCCTCGGGAACTCCTTCGCCACCTGCTCGAGGGTCGAGCCGAAGGCGAAGCCGATGCAGATCACGATCGAGGCCGGCGGGGTCGCGCCCGCGCCGCGGGCCAGACGCTGCATCGCCTGGGTGCGCTGCGCCTCGTTGGTGACCTCGAACTCGGCATAGGTGCCGCCGAATTCCTTCTTGAAGCGCTCGGCGCCGTTGTAGGCGGCCTCGTTGAAGGATTTGTCGAACTTGCCGCCCATGTCGAAGATGACGGCGGGGGTGAAGGTCTGCGCCTGGGCGGAGAAGCCCAGGCCGGCGGCCATCAGGCCAGCCAGCGCAAGTTTACGGATCATCTTGGAAAGCCTCCCACGTTAAGGACGTTATGCCTCGTAACCTGTCCTGGCGTCGAGGATAGCGCCCCGGCGGGGGGTTTCACAAACCCTTCACGCGGCGCTCCCGGTGCAGCACGTAGAGGCCGCTCGCGACGATCACCGAGGCGCCCAGCAGCGTCGGCCCGTCCGGGATGTCGCCGAAGAAGGCGTAGCCCAGGATCGTGACCCAGATGAGCTGGGTATAGGCGAAGGGCGCCAGCGTGGAGGCCTTCGCCATCGCGAAGGCATAGACGAGGCAGAGATGGCTCAAGGTGCCGCCGATGCCCATCAGGACCATCATTCCGAAGTCGAAGAGGGTCGGCGTCACCCAGACGAACGGCATCGGCAGCGCGCCCAGCGTCGTGCCGATCACGGTCGGGTAGAGCAGCGAGGTGATCGGCCGGTCGACGCCGCCGATCATGCGCGTCAGGATCTGATAGACCGCATAGAGGGCGGCCATCACGATCGGGATCAGGAACGACCACTGGAAGCCGCCGAGGCCCGGGCGGACGACGATCAGCACGCCTAAGAAGCCGACGCCGATCGCGGCCCAGCGGCGCGGGCCAACGCGCTCGCCGAGGAACGGGATCGAGAGCGCGGTGAGGAACAAGGGAGAGATGAATCCGATCGCCGTCGCCGTGGTCAGCGGCACGTAATAGACCGCGATCACGAACAGCACGGTCGAGGAATAGAGCAGCACGCCGCGCATGATCTGCAGCTTCGGCCGGCTGCTCCGGATCGCGGTCCGGGGCTCCAGCCACGGCAGCACCGCGGCGATCGCGACGATGCTGAAGGTGTAGCGGAACCACGCGACCTCGACCGCCGGATACCCGGCCGAGAGATACTTCGAGATCGTGTCCTGGCCGGCGAACAGCGCCACCGCCGCGAGCATGATCAGGATCGCGACCATGGGCCGGTCGCCGGGCTTCCGCGAAGGATCGGGGAGGGTCATCGGAGGCCGCCACCATAAGCGGTCCGGCGGCGGCCTCCAGCCCCGATTCCTCAGGGCCGGCGCGGCATTTTCGCTCGCATCAAGGGATGGCTGCCTGTATCCCTTAGAGAGCGAGCAGACCGGCCAGGGACCATGGCGCTAGGACGCTTCGAGCAGGACCGTCCCCGACGCTCGCTGCTGGGCCGCATCTTCAAACTGGTGCTGGTGCTCGCAGCGATGGGCGGGCTTGGCCTTTTCACCTTCCAGCTCGGCGTCGAGGACGAGCGCGGCCGCCAGGGCCGGCTTGCCGACGAGACGCTCAAGCTGGCCGAGGCCAACCAGCAGCTGACCGACGCCAACCAGCAGCTCCGGACCCAGCTGGGAACCGCCCAGGGCAGGCTCAAGGACCTGGAAGGCGTGATCGGCGCCACGCCCCGGATCTCCGAGGCGGCCCGGATCCTGATGCCGACGATCGAGAAGAAGCTGGGAGAGGGCATGGACCCGAGGCGGCTCGCCGACGCGCTGGCCGCGGTCGACAAGCCGAGGGAGTGCGAGGCGCCGGAAACCAAGCGTTTCCTGGTCAAGACGGCGCTGACATCCGACGGCCCCAACACCTCGATCGGCTTCTCGAACGGCGTCGTCACCGTTTCCGGCCAGGGGACGACGGCGAAGAACGCGGAAGGCCGGCCCGAGGCCTGGTTCGAACCGAACGAGCCGATCACCGTCCGCTTCACCCAGATCGGCGGCAAGGCGGTCGAGACCCAGGGCAAGCTCCCGATCCACCACACGCTGGCGATCGGCCAGGCCGAGCACCGCTTCTCGGTGATGGCATCATCACGCGGGTTCGTCCAGGTGACGGCGGAGCGCTGCAGGATCCCGTAAGCGGGCTTTAAAGAGATTTTACAGGAAGTTACTCGATCCCTTGCCCGACTTGGACGAGGCTCCGACCGGGCCGTTCGAGGAGCTTCCAGACGTGAACGTCGACATCAGCCAAGGCAGCTCAGGCCCGTCGTCCAGTCGGGTCGCCGTCCTCATCGTCGAGGACGAGACCCTGATCCGGCTGCTGGCGGCGGACTGCCTTCAGGACGCCGGATTCGAGGTGATTGCCGCCGTCAACGCGGCTGAGGCGATCGCGATCCTCGAAAGCGATGCCCACATCGATTTCGTCTTCACCGACATCATGATGCCCGGCTCGATGAACGGCATCGGGCTCGGCGCCTGGATCCGCGCCAGGCGGCCGGAACTGCCGATCGCCTTCACCTCGGGCGTGGCGCGCACGAGCATGCTGGCGCTGGGCTTGCGCGATGGCGACGCGTTCTTCGCCAAGCCGGTGACGTTCGACGGCCTGGTCCGGCACATCCACGCGACCCTGCCGATGCTCCAGGCGGCGGCCGCGACCTAGAGCGCGTCGAAGACCAGCAGCAGCGCTTCCCCTTGCACGCGCGCCCGGTGGCGGCGGCCGGCGGGGACGATGGTCATCTGCTGCGGCCCGAGATGCCGGCTCTCGTCCTCGACGTCGATGACGACCTCGCCCGAGAGGACGAGGAAGCCTTCGTCCGCCGCATCGTGCATGTGCCAGTCGGCGGCGACGTCGCGCATGCGCCGCACGCGGAAGGTACGAACCTCGCTCTTGCCCACGACGAGGCTGGCCCAGGTGCGGCCGTCGGCGGGCAGCACCGCGCCGAGATCGACCACGCCGGCCGATGCGTCGGCGGTCATGCCGCGACCATCGAGCGGGCGAAAGGGCGCCGGACCTCGCCCCGCGCCAGCGCCAGCCAGCCGGGCGAAAGCTCCTTGATCTGGAAGTGGCCCGGCGTCACCGGCCCGGGAAGCTTCAAGCCGAGAGGATCGGCGGCGACGAACCCGAACGGCCCGTAGTAGTCGGGATCGCCGGAGACGAGGCAGATTCCGTGGCCAATCTTGGCAGCCGCTGCGAGGCCGTGGCCGACCAGCGCCTTGCCGATGCCCTTGCCCCGGAGATGAGGCTCCACGGCAAGCGGCCCCAGCAGCACGCCCGGGACGCCGAGATCCATCTCGACCTGCCAGAAGCGGATGCTGCCGACGAAGGCGCCATCCTGGCGCGCGACGAAGGAGAGGCCCTCGGCCGGCGCGCCGAGCCTGAGCTTGTAGACTGTGCGCTCGAGCCGGTTGGCCCCGAACGCGTGGTCCATGAGGGTGTCGATGGCAGGAGCGTCTTCGGCCCGCTCGGGCTGGAGGGAGAACATGGGCGTCTTGAGTCCGTTTCATGACGAGTGACAAGGGAGCCGGCTGACGCGGCATCCGTCCCGCATGCGGACTTCGGACGACTGGATTCTGGATAAGCCGAAGAGCCTTGAGCGAAGACGAGAAGATGCCGCGCGCTGAAAGAAGCGCGGGGCCTTATCGTCGTCGTGAAACGGTCCTCAGGGTGCTCATGGCGGGCGGCAATCTGAGGCTAGCGCGCGGAGATTGCAAGCGGATTTTGGGGCACCGACCTGTTGCCCATGCGCC
Organism: Rhodospirillaceae bacterium; assembly: GCA_016792585.1. Classification (GTDB taxonomy): domain Bacteria; phylum Pseudomonadota; class Alphaproteobacteria; order SHVZ01; family SHVZ01; genus SHVZ01. Next base: position 59,020 of record JAEULB010000026.1, on the reverse strand, counting down.
TTCCGTCCCGATATGTTTCTTGGAATACATCGTGGGGACCAATGCTCAGCGCCTTCGGCTGCCGGTATTTCCGTCGCGCCTTCGGCTGGTGCGTGCCGATCGGCGGCCTCGCCGGCCTGATCGGCCTCGGCGGCGGCGAGTTCCGCCTGCCGGTGCTGATGCACGCGATCGGCTTCGACGCGAAGTCGGCGGTGCCGGTCAACCTGATGGTCAGCCTCGTCACCCTCGCCTTCGCGCTGGCGGCGCGCAGCCCGGCGATGTCGCCGTTCGACGTTCTGGCCTTCTGGCCCGCCGTGCTCGGCCTCGTCGCCGGCGGCATGGTCAGCGCCTTCTTTGGCGCCGGCCTCGTCCGCGCGCTGACCGGCCCGCGCCTCGTGCAGATCATTGCAGCGCTTCTTGCGGGCCTCGGCCTGCTGCTCCTGGCCGAGGCGATCTGGCCGTTCCAGGGCCAGGGGCTCATCCCCGCCGACACGCTGCTTGCTTTCGCGACCGGCGTCACGCTCGGCCTCGGCATCGGGCTCGTCTCGAGCCTGCTCGGCGTCGCCGGCGGCGAGCTTCTGATCCCGACGATGATGTTCGTCTTCGGCGCCGACATCAGGACGGCGGGCACCGCCAGCATCCTGATCTCGCTGTGCCTGATCTCGACCGGGCTCCTGCGCCATTGGCGCCTCGGCACCTTGCCGATGGGACGCGGCGTCCAGCGCATGGTGACGGCGATGGGGGCCGGATCGGTGATCGGCGCCGGGCTCGGCGGGCTAGCGGTCGCGATGGCGCCGGTGGGCGCCTTGAAGCTGCTTCTCGGCACCGTCCTCGTCGCCGCCGCCGCCAAGACGATGTTCGGCGATCACCCGCCGGCGAAGCGGTCGAAGCCGTAAGGCGCGAGCAGCGGGTCGCGCTTGCCTTCGACGATCTCTTGGCAGGCGAAGCAGCCGACGATCGGCGCCAGCGTGATCCCCGAATGCATGACCGCGACATAGAGGCCCTGGACGCCGCCGGCGCGGCCGACCGCCGGATAGCCGTCCTTCGGGATCGGGCGATACCCCACCGCGTGGCTATCCAGCGCGAGAGCGGCGCCGGATCGGATCAGGGCACGCACCTGCTCGAACAGCGCCGCCGCAGGCTTGCTCGCATCGTCGATATCGGCGTCGTCGATGTCGCCGACCGCGAGCAGGCGCCCGTCCGCGGTCTGGCGCAGCTCCATCTCCGGCGAGACCAGGAGGCCGTTGAGCAGGCGTGCCTGCGGCCGGCTCCGCACCAGCAGGGCCGGCGAGCGGCGCATCGGCAGCACGACGCCGGACGAGGCCAGCACCTGCGGCGTGCCGGTGCCGGATGCCACCACCACCTCGTCCGCGTCGATGACGCCCTCGGACGTGCGGATGCCGACGACCCGCCCGCCCGACATTTCGAGACGCTCGACGCGCGTATTCGCGGCCAGCGACGCGCCGAGCCGCCGCGCATCGGCGAGGAAGGCGAGCGCCGCCGCGACCGGCTCGACCGATCCTTCGCCCGGCACATGCAATGCCAGGTCCGGCGTGGCCGCGAGCTCCGGCTCGAGCCGCCTTATCTCGGCGGGTCCGACCCGACGGAGGTCGTATCCCCACGCGATGCGCTCGGCGGCGAAGGCTTCGAGCTCCTTCGGCGCGCGGCTCCAGTTGAGGCTGCCGCTCCACGTCACCGGCAATCCTAAGACCTCGCGCTCGACCCGCCGCCACTCCTCCTGGCTTCGATGGCGAAGACGGAAGTATGGCTCCGGATTGCCGGAGCTGGCGTTGATCCAGGCCCAGGAGCTGCGGGTGGCGACACCGCCGGGCTCGCCCGCCTCGACCACGGTGACGCGCGCGCCGGCCTTGGCGAGATAGCGCGCGATCGAGGCGCCGACGATGCCGGCGCCGACGACGAGGACGTGCGGCGTTGCAGCCACGCCTAGTTCGTCAGCGGCCCGGTGAAGCTTTCCGGCGCCGGGTCGATCACGCGGCGCTGGCGGTCGCCGATCTCGATGATCGCGTAGCCGCGCTCGGTGCGTCCGTCGGGCAGGAAGCGGAAGAGGCCGTCGACGCCGGCGAAGCCGGTCGACTGGGTCAGCGCGGTGCGGCTGAAGTCGGGCTTGTCGTCGATCTTCGCCAGCACCGCTGCCAGCGCCACCATGTCGTAGGCCAGCGTCGCCAGCCGGGGCGGCTTCCGCTGATAGGTCTTCTCGTAGGCCGCCTCGAACTCGGCGCGTCCTTCGGGCGACGGCGCCACGAACCAGGCGCCGCGGAGGCTCGGCTCGCTCGCCAGCGCCGGATCGTCCCAGAGCACGGTGCCGAGGAGACGCACGCTCTTCGGATCGATGTCGTAGCCCTGGAGGATCGGCGCCATCATCTTGAGGCGGTCGCCGCCCTCGGGCAGCAGCAGCGTGTCGAATCCGATGTCGCCCTGGCCCTGGAGCCCCTCGAGGCGGCGGAGCGCCTGGCGCGAGACCTCGTCGGTCTTGCCCTCGTACTGCTTCCTCTCGTTCGCCAGCGCCAGCGAGCGGCGCTCGAAATCGGCGAAGCGGCGGAGCGTCGGCGAGAGGTCGCCGGAGGCCGTGTCGTAGGTCTCCATGCGCGTCACCTGGGCGCGGCTGCTGCGCACCGCCTTCTGCAGCTCGTCGGAGACGGTGTCGCCGAAGCCGCCGCGCGGCGCCAGCAGCGCGAAGCGCCGGGAGCCCTTGGACGCCGAGTAGGCGACGATGCGATCGACCTGCGGGCGCGGCAGGAAGCCGAAGACGAAGACGTTGTCGCCGGCGACCGTCTGGTCGTTCGAGAAGGAGACGACGTTGATGCCGGCGGCCTTCGCGATCGGCCCGACCGCAGCGGCCTCGGCGCCGAACAGGGGACCCAGGATCAGCCTGGCGCCCTGCCCGATCGCCTTCTCGGCCGCCTCGACGGCGCCGGCCGGCGTGCCGCCGGTATCGACCGGGAGCAGCGTGAACCGCTCGTCCGCGGCATCGAAGAGGCCGAGCTCGGCCGCTTCCAGGAGCTGCTGGCCGAGCTGGGCGTCGCGGCCGCTGAGCGGCAGCAGGATCGCCACCACCGGCAGGTCGCCGCCGGGCGGCGGCGTCAGCACGATCCGGTCCTGCGGCGGCGGGGTCGGCGCCGGCAGCGCCGGTGCCGGCGCCAGCAGCGGCTGTACCTGCTGCAGCGTCGCAGGCGGCGGGGCCGGCCGCGCCGCTTGCGGGGGCCCGAACAGGTTCGGTACGTTCGGACCGTCGGCACAGCCGGCCAGCAGCAGCGCGAGCGCCGCCGTCGCCAGGAGCATCCGTCCCGTCCATGAGCTCGACCCGGGCCGATGCCGCATCGTCACCTCCATCCGCGGGCGAGGGTAGCGAAGCCTCGCCATCCGGTAAACTCGCGCGCACGCTCGACCCGGGTCTCTATCTGGTGTCGACACCGATCGGCAATGCCCGCGACATCACTCTGCGGGCACTCGATGTCTTGAAGATGGCGGATGCGGTCGCCTGCGAGGACACCCGGACGACGGCGAAGCTGATGACGATCCACGGCGTCCACGCCTCCCTCCTGCCCTACCACGACCACAACGCCGAAAAGCAGCGTCCGTTGCTGCTGGCCCGGCTGGCGAAAGGCGAGGCGATCGCGCTCGTGTCCGACGCCGGGACGCCGCTCGTCTCGGATCCCGGCTACAAGCTGGTCAGGGAAGCGATCGCCGCCGGCCACCGCGTCTTTCCGGTCCCGGGCGCGTCGGCGAGCCTGGCGGCGCTCGCGGTCGCGGGGCTGCCGACCGACCGCTTCGCCTTCCTGGGATTCCCGCCGCCCAAGTCGGCGGCGAGGCGCCGCTGGCTCGCCGAGGCCGCGGCGTTTCCCGGCACCCTGGTCCTGTTCGAGTCCCCGCAGCGCCTGGCCGAGTCGCTGGAGGATGCCGCCCAGATCCTCGGCGACCGCGAGGCGGCGGTCGCGCGCGAGCTGACCAAGCTGTTCGAGGAGACCAGGCGCGGCCGGCTCTCCGCGCTCGCCGCCACCTATAAGGAGTCGGGCCCGCCCAAGGGCGAGGTCGTCGTCGTGATCGCGCCGCCGGAGGCGACCGCCCCAAGCGCGGAAGATCTCGACCGCGCGGTCGGCGAGGCGCTGGGCCGAGGCTTGAGCGTCAAGGACGCGGCGGCGGAGGCGGCGGCACGCCTCGGCATCGGGCGGAAGGAGGCGTACCAGCGTGCGCTCGCCCTCGCCAAGCCGGAGTGAGGACGGGAAAGCGCGCCGCGGCCGAGGCCGTCGCGCCGAGGTGATCGCGCTGCTGTCGCTGATGCTCAGGGGCTATCGCCCGGTCGCGCGCAACCTGAAGACCCCGGTCGGCGAGATCGACCTGATCATGCGCCGCGGCGGCGTGCTCGCGGTGATCGAGGTCAAGACACGCGGCAGCTACACGGACGCCGCCGAGGCGATCCTGCCTCAGCAGCAGGCCCGCATCCGGCGTGCGACCGAATGGCTGCTGGCGAGCCGGCCCGACCTCGCCGAGCTCACCATCCGCTTCGATGCGGTGCTGGTGCTGCCGGCGAGGTGGCCGAAGCATCTGGTGGGGGCGTACCTGACGGCGTGAAGGAGAATTCCATGCGCAAGCCGCATCTGATGAGCCTCGGGCCGCATATCCCGCCGCTGGAGCGCGTCGTGCAGTACGCCCAGGCGCCGGGCTATGTCGTGTTCACGATGCCGGTCGAGAAGCGTATCCGCGTCGAGGCCGCCGGCGTCACGGTCGCGGATTCGCGGCGCGCGCTGATCCTATGGGAGAGCGAGCACCTGCCGGTCTACTACTTTCCGCTCCGCGACATCCGCATGGACCTGATGATGCGGACCGATCATGCCAGCGTCTGCCCCTACAAGGGCACGGCCGAGTACTACAGCCTGAACGCCGGCGGCCGCACGGTCGAGAACTTGCTGTGGCGCTACGCGACCCCGATCCCGGAATGCCCGCCGATCGGCGACTACGCGGCGTTCTATTGGACCAAGGCCGATCGCTGGCTCGAGGAGGACGAGGAGGTCTTCGTCCATCCGCGCGATCCCTACAAGCGCATCGACTGCCTGCCCAGCAGCGCCCGCATCGAGGTCTCGCTCGACGGCGTGCGCCTCGCGGACTCGAGCCGCGCGGTAATGCTGTTCGAGACCGGCTTGCCGACCCGCTACTACCTGCCGGTCGAGGACGTGACGCCGGGGATTCTTTCTCCCAGCGATCATTCGACGCGCTGCCCCTACAAAGGCAAGGCCGGATATCACCATGTCACCGTGAACGGGAAGCGCCGCGACAACATCGTCTGGTTCTACGCCGACCCGGTGCCCGAGGCCGGCAGGATCAGGGGCCGCGTCTGCTTCTACAACGAGTTCGTCGACATCACGCTCGACGGCAAGACGCTGGAACGGCCGAAGACGGCGTTCTCCTAGTTCGGCGCGGCGTCGAGGATGGCGCGGAGGAAGCGGGCGAGCTGCGCCGAGCTGGGGTCGCGAACGCCAGTATCGGAGTTGATCCGATGCACGACGACCAGATCCCGCGACGGGATCACGAGGGCGTACTGGCCACCGGCACCGGCGGCGAAGAAGCTTCCCGGCGGCGTCGCGGCAGGGCCGATCCACCACATGTATCCGTAGCCGCGGCCCGGACCGACGCTCGAATAGTTGTATGCGCTGTCGCGCACCCATTGCGCTGGAACGATCTGGCGATCGTTCCAGCGGCCTTCGCGGAGATAGAGCAATGCGAAGCGCGCGAGGTCGCGGGCACTCATGCGGATCGGATACGCTCGATGGTCCGAGGCCGGGCCGGTGACGTAGCTGCCATCGATCGGCTGGTAGTCCTGCATGCCGATCGGCTTGGCGATGCGTTCGTCGAGGGCCTCGAAGATCGAGCGCTTCTCGGCGCGTTCGTAGATCGTGCCGAGCGCGTTGAAGTCCCAGTTGTTGTAGTACCAGTGCGTGTCCGGCGCATGGGCGCCGCGCGGCGGGCGCCTGGCCGCCATCGCCGACGTCTCGTAGAGCGCGGCATGATAGACGCCCGAGCGCGCCTTCAGAAGATCGCCGACGCGCGCCTGCTTCTCGACCTCGCTCAGCGACGGTGCATTGTCGTCGATGCCGAGCTTTGCCATGGTGTCGGAGAGGTCGATCTTCCTCTCCTCGACCGCGATGCCGATCAGTGCGCTGAGCAGGCTCTTCCTGACCGAGTGCAGATTGGTCTTCGCCGCGACCTCGCCCCACTCGTCGACGACGACGCCCTTGTGAACGATCATCACCGCGGTCGAGCCCATGACTTCCGAGATCGCGCGCGCATCGGCGAGCTTCGCCTGCGACCAGCCTGCGGCTTCCGGCGCCGTCTTCTCCCATGCAGCGCCGGGAAAGCGATCGGCCGCGGAGGCGGCCGACGCCAGAAGGAGCATCAGGGCGCCGGCGAGGAATCTCCGAAGCATGGCACTCACTCCTTGTGCTGCACGGCGTCGCCCGCAACCGCCACCCACGAGTGCCGCCGGCGCTCGGACACCGAGAAGGCGGGCGCCGGGAAGTCGCGGTCGGCGAAGGCGCCGACGGCTACGGCGGTCACGTCGGGGAACTGGTCGAGATGCCAGTGAACCGTGGTGCCGCAGGTCGGGCAGAAGTCGAAGGTCACCTTGAAGCCGGAATCAGCGACGCGGCTGTACCGGCGCGACGGCCCCTCCGCCCGCACCTTGTCCTTAGGGTATCGCGCCGAGACGCCGAAGACGCTGCCGGTCCGCTTCTGGCATTCGAGGCAATGGCAGACCGAGACGCGCACCGGCTCGCCCTCGCAGACAGCACGGAGCTTCCCGCAGTCGCAGGCGGCGATGCGCGTCATCCGCGGCGCTCCACCGGGACCTTGATGTCGACCCAGGCATGCCGCCGGCTCGCATCATAGATCGAGCGGACGGGATGCGGCGTGTAGCCCGGATCGGCGAAGCCGCCGACCGCGACCGCGATCCCGTCGTTGAAGGCCGGCATCTCCCAGCACACGGTCGAGCCGCAGGTCGGGCAGAAGCGGAAGCGGACCTCGTTGCCCTCGTCGCCGATGCGCACGTACTCGGTCGCCTCGCCTTCGATCGCCACCTTCTCGCGCGGGTATCGGGCGGCGACGCCGAAGACGCTGCCGGTACGGCGCTGGCAGGCGTGGCAATGGCAGACCGAGACGCGCGCCGGCTCGCCCTCGCACGCGACGCGAAGACGGCCGCAGGCGCAGGTGGCGGTTCGGGCGGTCATGAGCATGAGACTCTACTTCGAATCCGCCTTCGCCGCTAAAATGCCGTGATTCGCGCCGATCATTTCCGGACGGAGAAAAGAACGATGGCAGTCCCCGGCCCGCGCACTCTCATGGTCGCCATCCTCGCGGCGGCCCTCACCTATGGCTGCTCGCCGGTCGAAGTGGCGGTCGGCGCGGGTGCCGCGACCGGCGTCGCCGCATCCCAGGAGCGCGGCATCCTCACCTCGGCCAAGGACACCGCGATCTCGTTCCAGATCCAGGAGCTGTGGTTCCGCACCAACCACGAGATGTTCGGCAAGCTCTCGACCTCGGTCTCCGAAGGCCGCGCGCTGCTGACTGGCAAGGTCCAGGATCCGGAGATGCGGGTCGAGGCGGTCAAGCTCGCCTGGCAGGTCGACGGCATCGCCGAGGTCATCAACGAGATCGAGGTGGTCAACACCGGCTCGCTGGTCGATTCGGCGCGCGACTTCTGGATCACCACGCAGCTTCGCGGCCACCTGACCTTCGACAAGGACATCCGCTCCATCAACTACTCGATCGACACGGTCAACGGCACGGTGTTCCTGATGGGAATCGCCCGCGACCAGGCCGAGCTCGATCGGGTCACCAACCATGCGCGCAACCTGGCTTATGTCCGGCGCGTCGTCTCCTATGTCCGGGTCGCGGCGTAGCGTCGGCGACGACGGCGCCTGGTTCGCCCGCGCCGGGACCTCGCCCGACCTGTTCGAGGCGGCGCTCCGGCTCGGCCGCTGCGATCACCCGGACGCCGACCTCGCACGGTATCGCGCCCATCTGGAAGCCCTCGGCGAGGAGGCGCGCGCGAGCGGTGCGACGACCGCGACGGGCAGGATCGAGGCGCTGGTCGCGACGATCGCCGACCGCCACGGCTATGCGGGCGACGCCGAGCACTACGACGATCTCGCCAACGCCAACCTGATCGACGTCGTCGACCGCAAGCGCGGTCTGCCGGTGGCGCTCGGCATCCTCTATATCGCGACCGCGCGTGCCGCCGGCTGGCGCATGGAAGGCCTGGCGTTCCCGCATCATTTCCTCGCCCGTATCGAAGGCGGCGGCGAGCGCGCGATCCTCGATCCCTTCGCCGGCAGAGTCATTGCGGATGCCGCCGGGCTCCGCGCCATCCTCCGCCGGCTCGCCGGCGGCGAGGCGCAGCTCTCGCCGGCGCATACCGCCGCCGCGTCCGATCGCGCGATCCTGCTGCGCCTGATCAACAACCAGCGCACCCGTCTGCTCGCATCCGGCCGAAACGAGGCAGCGCTGCACGTGATCGAGCGGATGCTGTGGCTGGCGCCGGGCGACCCCAGCCTGGTCGGCGAGGCGGCCGAGGTCGAGGTCGGCCTCGGGCGCATCGGCGGCGCCATCCGCCGGCTCGAGGCGCTGTCGCTCGCCGTCGACGACGCCCAGCTCAAGCGCCGGATCGACGCCGACATCCAGCGGCTGCGGACGCGGCTCAACTAGGCACGCCGTCTATCGCCGTTAACCAATTTCGCGCGCTTCTGTATAGTGTCGCCCGCGAGCGGCCGTGCATGTCATCCTGGGTGGGGGCCCTAAGGTTGCATTGAGCCGCGGCGCAGCCATTTCCGTTTCCTCCACCCTTGAGAGAGAGCGCCCGATGAGTCTGGCCGTCGCCATCCAGATGGATCCGATCGAGCCGATCGATATCGACGCCGATTCCAGCTTCGTGCTGGCGCTCGAGGCGCAGCGGCGCGGGCACGGCTTGTTCCACTACCTGCCGAAGAACCTGATCTTCAAGAACGGCCGCGTCTATGCGCGGGCCCGCGCGCTGAAGGTCAAGCGCGAGAAGGGCAACCACTTCTCGCTGGGCGAGCCGGAGGTGCTGGACCTGGCCACGATGGACGTGATCCTGCTGCGCCAGGACCCGCCCTTCGACATGGCCTACATCACCACCACGCACCTGCTCGAGCACGTGCATCCGAAGACGCTGGTGGTGAACGACCCCGTGCATGTCCGGAACGCGCCGGAGAAGCTGTTCATCACCCATTTCGAGGGCGTGCTGCCGCCGACGATCATCACCTCCGACAAGGCCGAGGTCGAGGCGTTCCGCGCCGAGCACAAGGACATCATCCTGAAGCCGCTGTTCGGCAACGGCGGCGCCGGCGTCTTCCATCTCAAGCCCGACGACGAGAACCTGTCGTCGCTGCTGGAGATGTTCACGCAGATGTATCGCGAGCCGATCATCGTGCAGCGCTACCTGCCGGAGGTGCGGGCCGGGGACAAGCGCATCATTCTGGTCGACGGCGAGGCCAAGGGCGCGGTGCTGCGCGTGCCCGTCTCGGGCGAGGCGCGCGCCAACCTGCATGCCGGTGCTGCGGCGGTGAAGACGACGCTGACCCGGCGCGAGCGCGAGCTCTGCGAGAAGATCGGCCCGGCGCTCAAGTCGCGCGGCCTGATCTTCGTCGGCATCGACGTGATCGGCGACTACCTCACCGAGATCAACGTGACCTCGCCGACCGGTCTCCAGCAGATCGGCCGCTTCGACGGCACCAGCCTGGAATCCGACATCTGGGATGCGATCGAGGCGCGTCGCAGCGCCGGCGGAGCCCCCCGGCCAACGTGACCACCGAGGGCCAACCGGCGAGCGGCGATCGCTTCGAGGCGCTGATGCGCGCGCTCGATGCCTATGTCTGGGAGATGGGACCGGACCTCCGCTTCACCTACTTCTCCGACCGGGCATCCGAGATCCTGCCGATCGAGATCAGGGACATCGTCGGCACCAGCCGCACCGGCCAGGGCCAGAGCGAAGATCCCGACGGACGCTGGCGCCAGCATCACGACGATCTCGCCGCGCGCCGGTCGTTCAAGGGCTTCGTGGTCCGGCTCAACTACCCGAACAACGTCACCAAGCACATCAAGCTCAACGGCGAGCCGCGCTTCGCCGCCGACGGCAGCTTCCTGGGTTATATCGGCACCGGACAGGACGTGACCCAGGAGGTCGTCTCCGAATCCAAACTGAAGGACGCGATCGAGGCTTCGTCGTCCGCCTTCGTCGTGTTCGATTCCGACGACCGCCTGGTGATGTGCAATGCCAAGTTTCGCCGCTTCTACTCGGAGCTGACCGGAGTCGAGCCCGAGCTTGGCACCACCTTCCAGGCTCTTTGCCGGCGCGCCACCGACCGTCTGCCGATGGAGCCGGAAGAGCGCGAGCGCTGGCATGCCGAGCGGCTCGCCCATCACCGGCGCACCGCCTCCTCGATCGAGGTCAGGATGCCGAACGACCGCTGGGCGCTGATCGACGACCGACGGACGGCAGACGGCGGCGCCATGCTGCTGATCACCGACATCACCGAGCTCAAGGCGCGCGAAGCGCAGCTGCTCGGCATGCGCGACGCGGCGCTGCGCGCCGACCACGCCAAGACGCGCTTCCTCGCGACGATGAGCCACGAGCTGCGCACGCCGCTGAATGCGATCCTGGGATTCGCCGACGTGATGCGCCAGGAGATGTTCGGCCAGGTGGGATCGCCCCGCTACCGCCAGTACCTCGACGACATCCATTCGGCCGGCAAGTACCTGCTGGGCGTGATCTCCGACGTGCTCGACACCGCCCGGATACAGTCCGGCGACATGCGGCTCGGCGACGAGCCGGTCGAGATCGGGCCGGTCATCCGCGAATGCCTCGGCATGGTCGCCGACCGCGCCAGGATCGGCGACGTCGCGGTCGGTGCCGAGTACGCGGCCGACCTGCCGCGCTTCCGCGCCGATCCGGTCAGGCTCCGCCAGATCCTGACCAACCTGCTCACCAACGCGGTCAAGTTCACGCCGCCGGGCGGCCGGGTCGCGGTCCGCGCCGATCTCGATACCGAGGGACGGCTGGCAATCTCGGTCAAGGATACCGGGATCGGCATGAGCCGCGACGAGATCGCGGTGGCGCTGACGCCGTTCGGCCAGATCGCCAACCCGATGACCCGCACCCATGACGGCACGGGCCTGGGCCTGCCGCTGGCGAAGACGCTGGCCGAGCTGCATGGCGGCGAGCTCGACATCGCCTCCACGCCCGGCGCCGGCACGGCGGTCACGGTGACCCTGCCGGCGCGGCGGCGGGTGACGGCCTAATTTCCTGAGTTCAAGCGAAGTTCGCCTCGCGCCCCCTCTCCCGCCCGAAGGGCGGGGAGGGTTGGGGTGGGGCCGCGCGTCAGCGCGGTCGTGCTTCACCCATCAAGAGCCCCTCGCTTCGCTCGCCCCCACCCTGCCCTCCCCCGCGTACGACGCGGGAGAGGGTCCCGAAGGGTCAGCGCGTCTTCGTCACCACGACTTCGAGATACTCGCTCGGCATCACCAGCGTGCCGTCCTTGGCGACGTCGAACTCGTCGATGAGCTTCATCAGGTCGGCTTCGAGCGCGGTGCGGCCGGCCGGGCTGACTGCGGCCAGGGTCTTCACGATCGGGCCGTAGTAGTTGCCGAAGACCTCGACCCAGTGCCTGGGCGAACGGTAGCGGAAAACGAAGTCCTTCTTCTTGGCGACGATCGAGACGCCGGCGCCGAACAGGGTTTCGAGATGCGCGGTGGTGCCCCACAGCGCCGGCGACTTCACGCCGGGCGCCGGCGGCACGTGCTGGCCGATCAGCTTGAACAGACGTCCGACGAAGCCCTCCGGCGTCCAGTTGGCGAGGCCGATCCGGCCGCCCGGACGGCAGACGCGCAGCAGCTCCATCGCCGCCAGCGCCTGGTTGGCGGTGAACATGACGCCGAATGTGGAGAGCACGACGTCGAAGCTCGCGTCCTTGAACGGCAGCGCCTCGGCGTCGGCCTCCTGGAACTGCACGGTCAGGCGCTCGGCGTCAGCGCGCTCGCGGCCGCGCTCGAGCAGCGCCGGCACGTAGTCGGTCGAGGTGACCTCGGCGAATCGCCGGGCAGCGGCGAGCGTGGCGTTGCCGTTGCCGGCGGCGACGTCGAGGACGCGCATGCCGGCGCGGAGGTCGACGGCCTCGCAGAGCGTCTCGCCGACGATCTGCAGCGTGGTGCCGACCACGGCGTAGTCGCCGGCACCCCAGGCGGCGCGCTGGCGGCTCTTGACCGCAACGAGGTCGACGACCGGGGCGGGAGCAGTGGTGAGGTTGGTGGTGGTCATGCGACGTATCTCCTTACTCTGCGACGATCTGGCCGGAACCGCCGAGGTCGGCCGGGAAATCCTTCAGCTTCGGCAGCCCGTCCTTCATCGGCAGCACGGTCTCGGCATAGTTGACGTGGACGCCGGCCTTGAACGCGACCGACGGCACGGTCGAGGCGAAGACGTCGATCAGCCCGAACGACGGATGGTTGGTCATCAGGTGGCCGCCGCACTTGGCGCAGTACTGGCGCTGGCTCTGCGGCGTCTTCTGGAAGGTCTTCACGTGCTCGGCGCCCTTGGTGACCTTCACCGCGTCGGGCTTCCACAGCGTGAAGGCGTTGACCGGTCCGCCCGACCAGGAGCGGCACGAACTGCAGTGGCAATAGCCCATCGCCTCGGGCGCGCCCGACACGTCGATCTCGACCGAACCGCAGAAGCAAGTTCCCTTGTGAGTCATCTAACGTCCTGTCTTCCAATCTCTTCCCTGAGTGCCGATGGCTCGGCTCGCGGTGGTTGCATCGCGATGGGGCATAAACTAGGGTCCGCGCCCGTTCACGCGAATGACCGCACGTCCGCCGTTCTTGACGCGGCGTCGGCATTTTTCTGAGCGGTTGATCGGGCGTCCGGCCGGCTTGACCGCTCGTCCGGCGGAGGGATCGAATGGCGGCGGATGCGCTTTCCGATGTGCTCAAGACGATCCGGCTGACCGGAGCGACGTACTTCGACGTCAACGCCCGCGCGCCCTGGGTCGCCGAGCAGCCGACCAAGGACCAGGTGCTGCCGAAGGTGCTGCCGGGAGCCGGCCATCTGATCGCCTGGCACATCGTGACCGAGGGTCAGTGCTACACCAACATCATCGGCGAGGAGCCGATGCTGGTTGAGGCCGGCGAGGTCATCGTCTTTACGCGCGGCGATCCACACGTGTTCTCGAGCCATCCGGGCATGCGCACGACCCCGGTCGCGAAGGATGCGCTCGACAGCGTCGTCAGCAGCCAGCTTCCTTTTCATGTGAGCTACGGCGAAGGGCCGACGACCGCGAAGCTCGTCTGCGGCTTCCTCGCCTGCGACGCGCAGCCCTTCAACCCGCTGCTCGACAACCTGCCGCCGGTGATCAAGCTTTCCGATCGCCAGGGATCGGAGCCGGGATGGCTCAGCCAGTTCGTGCGCCTCGCCAAGGCGGAGACGTCCAACAAGCGCGCTGGCGGCGAAGGCGTGCTCTCGCGCCTGTCCGAGCTGATGTTCATCGTCGTCGTGCGACGCTACATCGAGAACCTGGCGCCAAATCAGGGCGGCTGGCTCGCAGGGCTCCGCGAGCCGTTCATCGGCAAGGCGCTGTCGCTTCTGCACGGCAACCCGTCGCGCGACTGGACGATCGAGGAGCTGGCGCGCGAGGTGGGCGTCTCGCGCTCGGTGCTGGCGGAGCGTTTCGGAGAGCTCGTCGGCATGCCGCCGATGCTCTACCTCTCGAAATGGCGGATGCAGCTCGCCTCCTGCATGCTGAGCGCCGGCGACGTCAACATTGCGCAGATCGCCGCCGAGATCGGCTACGGCTCCGAGGCCGCGTTCAGCCGCGCCTTCAAGAAGCTGGTCGGCGTGCCGCCCTCCGCCTGGCGCCGGAAGCTCCGGGTGGCGGCCTAGCTCAGCCCCATTTCACGTAGCCGGGCGCGCAGAAGAAGCCGCCCTGGAACATGGTCTCCGGGCTCTTCGGATCGCGCGCGTCGCCGTCCTTCAGGATCTTCGCCGCGTAGTCCTCGGCGTTGTCCTCCGGCCTGTAGTCGACATGAGGCGCGCCTGAATTGTCCCACCACGAGCGCGTGTTGGCCGAGCAGCCATACATGATCGTGTAGCCCAGCCTCGGCGCTTCCAGGCAGGCGATCACCAGCCGCACGGTGTCGGGGTAGCTCAGCCAGGTCGAGAGGTGCCGGGGCTCGGTCGGCTCCGGCAGCACCGAGCCGATGCGAAGGCACGCGACATCCATGCCGGCCTTCTCGGCATAGAGGCAAGCGAGGCCCTCGGCCGCGACCTTCGAGACGCCATAGAAGGAATCGGGCAGCGCCGCCGCACCGGCATCGAGCCTGGCCGTCGTCGGGTGGTAGCCCACCGCATGCACCGAGCTCGCCAGCACCACGCGTTTCACGCCGTGGCGGCGCGCCGCCTCCAGCACGTTGTAGGCACCGAGGATGTTGGAGTCGTGGATGACCTCCCACCGCTCCTCGACGATGCAGGCGCCGAGATGGACGATCGCGGCGCAACCCTCGACCGCGCGCGAGACCGCATCAAAGTCGGCGAGCTCGCAGAGCGACGACTCCTCGGCCGGGCCGAGCGGCCCGGGATCGACCCGGTCGGAAAGCCTCAGCCGGCCGAAGCGCTCGGCAAGCCTGGGCCGGAGGTATCGCGCGATCTTGCCGGCAGCGCCGGTGACGAGGATCGGCTGGCCGTCCATTTCCTCCTCAGCGCTTCGCCTTGACGCCGGCGAGCGCCGAGCGGCCGCGCCGGAGCACGCCGCGCGAGAGGAAGATCCCTGTGATCTCCTCGACGATCTCGGTGAAGCGCGGCAGGTGGCGGGCTTCGAGGCCGCGGGGCCTCGGCAGGTCGATCGTGAGCGTCCGCTCGATCCTGCCCGGGCGCGGCGACATGACGACGACGCGGTCGGAGAGCAGCACCGCCTCGTCGATCGAGTGGGTGATGAAGATCACGGTCTTGCGCGAGGAGAGCCACAGCTCCTCGAGGTCGATCCGCATCTGCTCGCGGGTCAGCGCGTCGAGCGCGCCGAACGGCTCGTCCATCAGGAGGAGCGGCGGGTCGTGGATCAGCGCCCGGCAGATCGCGGCGCGCTGCTGCATGCCGCCCGACAGCTCGTGCGGGTAGCGGTCGTGGAAGTCGCCGAGCCCGACCGCGTCCAAGAGCGCGTGCCCGCGCTCGACATAGTCGCCGGGCGAGCGGCGGCGAAGCTCCACCTGCAGCAGCACGTTGCCGAGGATGGTGCGCCAGTCGAGCAGGACGGGGCTCTGGAAGACGATGCCGAGGTCGGTATAGGGCCCGTTGACCGGGCGACCGTCGATCAGCACGCGGCCCGTCGTCGGCGCCAGCAGGCCCGAGACGATCCGCATGAGCGTGCTCTTGCCGCAGCCGGACGGGCCGACGACCGAGATGAACTCGCCCGCCGCGATCGAGAGGTCGATCTTCTCGATCGCATGGGTCTCGGTGTCGTCGCGCCGGAAAACCTGCGCCACCCCGTCGATGTGGATGGCGCAGGGTCCCGACGTCACGCCCGTCTCGGGAGCCTCTTGGCGAAGCTCGGTTGCATTCATTGCGGGATGAAGTCGTTGGTGAAGAAGGCGGTCGGCGCGAGGCTGGTCTGCAGGTCGCGGTACTCCTTCAGGAGCTTCAGGTTGGCGTCCCAGTCCTGCACCGCATGATAGCCCGCCGGCTTGCCCTTGGTATTGGGCGTGTCCATCAGGGCGATCATCACTTTCAGCTGACCGAGGCCATGGTCGGTGTCGAAGTCGGACTTCACCTTCTTCAGCGCCGGCATCACCTTCTCGGGATTCGCGCGCGCCGTCTCCCACGACTTGGAGGTGGCGCGGACGAAGCGCTTGACCAGATCCGGCTTCTCCTTGATCAGGTCGTTGTGCGTGATCAGGCTGAATCCCAGCAGGCTGACGCCGAGCTCGGCGAAGGTCTTGTGCTCGGTCTTGAAGCCCTTGGCCTGGATCACGAAGGGCTGGTCGCTGACGCCCCCCAGAAGCGCGTCGGCACGGCCTTCCATGACCGCCAGCGGCTTCGCCGTCGGATCGACCTGCACCAGCGTGACCTTGGAACGGTCGATCTTGCCGATCGCCAGCAGCGCCGGGAAGGTCGCCGTGGTCGAGTCGCCCGGCGTGGTCGCGATCTTCTTGCCCTCGAGGTCCTTGATCGAGGTGATGCCCTTGCCGGCGAGCGAGATCACGCCGGCGTCGTTGACGTTGAGGATCGAGGCGACCGAGCGGACGGGTACGTCCTTGGTCACCGCGACCATCATCGTCGAGGTATCGGCGAAGCCGAACATGTCGGTCTTGGCGCCGATCAGCTGGATCGTCGCACCCGAGCCGCGGCCTTCGGACAGCGTCACGTCGATGCCTTCGGCTTTGTAGAAGCCTTCCTGGGCGCCGTAATAGAAGGGCGCCATCCAGCCGCTCAGGTACCAGTTGAGGCGGAAGGACACGGCGTCCTGGGCCTTGGCCGCAGGCGAGCCGAGCAGGCTTCCGGCAGTGACGAGGAGTGCAGCAAGCAGATGTGTGCGCTTCATGATCTTCCTCCCTGTTATGAGCCGATCAATTGCTTTTCCGGCGCGTCCCGCTGCGAGACGTGCCACGACACGACGTTGCGTTCGACGAACTCCACCATCGCGTAGAGAACGATGCCGATCAGGCTGAGGCCGATCACGGTCGCGAAGACCATGCCGGTCTCGAGGTTGCCGTTGAATTCGAGCAGCATGTATCCGAGGCCCCGGTCGGAGGCGACGAACTCGGCGACGATCGCCGCGGTCGTAGCCAGCGTCGCCGCCACCTTGAGGCCGGTGAAGATGCTCGGAAGCGAATGCGGGAGCCGGATCTTGCGGAACACCATCAGCTCGGTCGAGCCGGTCGAGCGCGCGAGATCGAGGATGTCGCGCGGCACCGACTTGAGGCCCGTGATCGAGCTGACCAGGATCGGGAAGAACGACAGCAGGAACACCAGCAGCAGCTTCGGCATCAGGCCGAAGCCGAACCAGACGATGAACAGCGGCGCGATCGCGATCTTGGGGATGATCTGCAGCGCGATCAGGATCGGGAAGATCGCCCGCTCGATCGGCCGCGAATAGCTGACGATCACCGCCAGCGGGATGCTGACCACGATCGCGATCGCGAAGCCCATCACGATCTCGCTGGTGGTGGCGATCGCGGCGTCGATCATGCGCGGATAGCGCTTCATCAGGTCGGCCCAGATCACCGTCGGCGGCGGCAGGATGTATTTCGGGATCTTGAAGACGTGGGCCGACACCTCCCACACCAGGAACAGCACGGTGAATCCGATGATGCCGTCGCGCCAGCCGCGGGTGGCGGCGATCACGCGTTGCATGCGACGGCTCATGCGAGCCTCCTCGCGAGATCGCCGGCGTCGGCGACGCCGGGCAGGTTGGTCAGCATCGAGAGCAGCCCATCGATATCGGCGATCGGCGTCCGCCGGAGCGCCAGGCAGGAGCGGAACTTGGCGACCAGGTCGTCCCGGCTCATCGGGTCCTGCGGGTCGCCGTAGCAGTGCTTGAGCGTCTGCTCGAGATGGCGGCCGTCCTTCGTCTGGATCACCACCTTGGCGGGCCCGAGGCGGTTGTCGCCGCCGAAGGCCGGGTCGTGCACCGGCACCACCTTCTGCGCGAGATCCAGCACGTCCGCGTCGCCAAGCCGGTCGGAGAGATCCTCGATCGTCAGCCGCCGCCTCGCCACCATCGCCGCGACCAGGTAAGGAGTCGCGTGCCCGGCGTTGTTGTAGTTGGTCGGACGGCGCTGGCGGTCGAGCGGCTCGCAGCGCGTCGCCGCGTAACCGGCGACATGGACGCGGATCTGCTCGATCTCGGCCGGCTTCACGTCATGCGCCTCGACGATGCGGCGCGCGGCATCGACATAGGAGCTGGCGTAGCGGACCGTCGGCCACGCCTTGAGGCCGATGTCCTCGAGCGCCCAGTCGCGCCCGAGACCGTCGAGCAAGGCCTTCCGGTCGTACCTGCCGTCGAAGAAGGCGGGGAACAGGCCGAAGCGGCCGTCGAAGCTGTCGGGAACGCCGGTGATGCCGGCCTCCGCCATCAGGGACGCCATCACCGCGGCGCGCGCGGAGAATCCGCCGACCACGCCCCGCACCATCGCGGTCTGGCCCGAAGGCGAGAAGGCTTCGAGCGTGCCGGCGGCCTCGAACAGCACGATGCCGAAGGCGTTCCGCGTCGCCTCGGCATCGAGCCCGAGGATCCGGCAGCAGGCGGCGGTCGCGCCGAACACGCCCAGCACCGAGGTCAGGAACCACTTGTCGAGCGGCACTCCCTCCGGCCGGCGGGCGAGCGCGCGACCGAGGCGCGAGACGATCTCGTTGCCGACGGCGACGGCGACGATCAGCGTCCTGCCGTCGACCTTCCCCTTGCGCTCGGCGACCGCGAGCGCCGCCGGCACCACGATCGCACTCGGATGGGTCGAGCCTTCGTCGTGGCCATCGTCGAAGTTGACGCCGCGGGCGACCGCGCCGTTCAGCATCGCCGCCATCCAGGCCGGCGCCCTGGCGCCGTGGCCGATGACGCTGCTTTCGCCGGCACCGCCGGCGGCGAGCACGAGGCCCGCGAGCTTGTCCTGGCCGGTGCCGCGCGCCGCACCGGCGACGGCGACGCCGAGCGTGTCCAGGATCGAGGCCTGCACCGACCGCAGCGCCGCCGGCGAGAGATCGCCGAACCCGACCGCCGCCGCGAAGCGCGCGAGCTCGGCCGAGGGATCGGCCGCCGCCTTGGGCAGATGAATGGGAGCCGCGGTCATACCGGCCGCCACAGCGCCGAGCGGATCTCGCCCATCTCGCGCTTCAGCTTGACGAAGCTCTTCGCCCCGTCGGTCGAGCGGTAGACCTCGCCCAGGTTCGAGCAGGCGAAGACCAGGTTCGGATCGAACGGATTGGCGGACGCCGTCCACAGCGTCGAGTTCGGCTCGCACGGCAGCGGCACGTTGGCCCAGGTCGCGCCATGGTCGTCGCTGCGGTAGATGCGGCCCCAGGATCCGGGCGGGCCGTCGCCGTTGGTCAGCAGCATGGTGCCGTTGGCGCCGGCGGTGATCGCGCGGAAGTAGGGGCGCGGCGTGTCGACATGCACGGCCGAGAAGCTGTCGCCGTCGTCGTCGCTGACATGCAGCCCGCGGTTGGTCGCGGCGAACAGGCGCCGCTTGTTGCCGGGGCTGACGATGGCGACGCCGTGGATGTCGTCGCTGGGGAGGCCCTTGTTGATCCGGGTCCAGGTGCGGCCGCGGTCCTTGCTGCGCCAGATCGCGTCGATCTCGACGCTGGCGAAGACGACGTCGGTATCCGCCGGATCGAACACGATCTGGGTGATGCGCGAGATCACGTTGAAGTCGCAGCGGACCGGGATCTGCGTGTCGCATCGCGTCCAGCTCTTGCCGCCGTCCTCGGAGCGGAACAGCCCGCCCGGGCTGACGCCGGCGATCAGGAGGTCCGGATCGTCCGGCGCATGCTGGATCGACCAGATGTTCATCCCGTCCATCGGCGTGGCCAGGTGCTGCCAGCGCTTGTCCTTCTCGCTCCAGCGGTTGAGGCCGTGGTCGGTCGCGGCCAGCACGTTGTCGGGGCGATCGGGATGCGCGGCGAGGCCCCAGACCCGGGACTCGTTGTGCATGCCGTGCTCGCTGTTCGGCCGCGCCCAGGTCTCGCCCAGGTCCTCGGTGAACCAGACCGACATGCCGATCGTGCCGACGTAGAACTTCGGCTTCATCGCGTCCCCGCCGTGGGTTCCGACACCTTGACCAGCATCTTGCCGAGATTGAGCCCGCTAAACAGCCCGATGAAGGCCTTCGGCGTGTTCTCGATGCCGTCGACCACCGTCTCCTGCCAGTGGATCGCGCCGGTGGCGAGCCAGTTCTTCATCTCGGCGAGGAAGGCCGCCATGCGGCTCATGTGGTCGCCGACGACGAAGCCCTGGATGCCGATCCGCTTCATCACCACCTGGTCGAGATTGCCCGGCGCCGGCGAGGCGCCGTTCATGCCGGCCATCAGCCCGCAGAGCACGACGCGGCCATGCGCCTTGAGCGCTGCCAGGCCCGCTTCCAGGTGCCGGCCGCCGACGCACTCGAAGACGAGATCGGCGCCGTCCGGACAGCGCCGCCTGATCGCGGCGATCAGGTCCGTTTCCTGGCTGTAGTCGACTGCCTCGTCGATGCCGACCTCATCGAGAAGCCAGCGCGCCTTCCTGGCCGATCCGACGGTGCCGATAACCCGGCAGCCGTTGAGCTTGGCGATCTGGCAGGCCATCGAGCCGACCGCGCCGGCGGCGGCCGAGACCAGCACGGTCTCGCCGGGCTTCATGTGGCCGATGTCGTTGAGGCCGACGAAGGCGGTGAGGCCGGGAACGCCGGCCGCGCCGAGATGGAGCTGAGGGGGACCGAGATCCGGATCGAGCCGGCGCACGCCGTTGCCGTCGGTCAGCGACGCCTCGGCCCAGGGCGCGTTCGCGAACACCATGTCGCCGGCGCCGAAATCCGGATGGCGCGAGGCCGCGACCTCGGCGATGCAGCGGCCCTCGATCACCTGACCGGGCTTGAGTCCCGCGGCGGGACCGCGCATGCGGTTCCTCTGGTAGGGATCGATCGAGAGGAACAGCGGGCGAAGGCAGAGCTGGCCGGCGCCGGGATCCGGCACCTCGGTCTCCGCGATCTCGAAGTCGGTCTCCTTGGGGACCCCTTCGGGATAGCGCTTCAGCCGTATCTCACGGACGCGCATTGCTTGTTGTGCCAGCCCTGTTTACCGCAGGCTAGCGCACAATTTAGCAGCCGATTACCAGAGCACGGCGAACAAGTGCTATTCGGCCCGGCGCCTTCCGCGGGACGGGGGCGGCAGGCCGATGTCGACGCCGCGCTCCCAATAGGGCGGCGAGCGATAGGCGTCCGCCAGGTAATCGACGAACGCCTTGATCTTCGGCGCCAGGTTGCGGCGGTGGACGTAGTAGGCGTGGATCGCCGACGCGCCGCCGATGCTCGATGCCCAGAAACCCGGGAACAGCGGCACCAGCCGTCCCGCCTTCAGGTCCTCGGCCACCCGCCAGATCGGCTGCAGCGAGATGCCGACGCCGGCGAGCGTCGCGACATAGATGCTGTCGCCGTCGCGGGCCTGGATGTTGCCGGCGACCTCGACCTGGGCGACCTCGCGCTTGTCGTCGTAGAAGCGCCAGGTGGAGGCGCCGGACGGCCCGTAGGTCAGGCAGTTGTGATCGACGAGCGCGTCGAACTTCTTCGGCGCCCCGTGCTTCGCCGCATAGGCGGGCGCCAGGCAGACGACGCTGTGCTGGCGCGCCAGCACCCGGCTGATCATGCTCGAGTCCGGTGCCGCGGTGATGCGGATGGCGACGTCGATCTTCTCGTCCAGCAGATGGACCAGGCGGTCGGTGAACACCAGGTCGAGCTTGATCTGGGGATAGGTCTCGAGAAATCCGGCGAGGCAGGGCGCTATGTGCAGCCGCCCGAAGCTCGCCGGCGCGGTCACGCGGAGCACGCCGCTCGGCCCGTCGCGAAGGCCGCGGACGATCTCGTCCGCCTCGGCGATATCCTCGACCACGCGCGAGACGCGCTCGAAGAACAGCTCGCCGGCCTCGGTCAGCGACAGCTGCCGGGTGGTGCGGTTGAGGAGCCTGAGGCCGAGATGATCCTCGAGCTGGCTCACCTGGCGCGAGATCGAGGCCGGCGTGAGCCCGAGCTCGCGCCCGGCCCGCGAGAAGCCGCCGCGGCGCACGGTCTCGACGAAGTAGTGGATCATGCGAAGCCGGTCCATGGCTGAGCGTCAGTCCTCGTCCGGCGCGCGGCGGCCGCTCTTGATCTTCGAGCGCCTGGTCTTGGAGTCGAGCCTCCGCTTCTTGCTCGCCAGCGTCGGTCGCGTCGCGGTGCGCGGCTTCGGGCGAACGCTCGCCGCCCGGATCAGCTCGACCAGGCGATCGAGCGCCTCGGCGCGGTTGCGCTCCTGCGAGCGATGGGTCTGGGCGATCAGCACGATCACGCCGTCGTTGGTCAGCCGCTTGCCGGCGAGACGCTCCAGCCTTCGGCGCACATCGTCGGGAAGCGACGGCGAATGGCGGACATCGAAGCGGAGCTGGACCGCGCTCGACACCTTGTTGACGTTCTGCCCGCCCGGACCCGAGGAGCGCACGAAGCTCTCCTCGATCTCGCTCTCGTCGATCTGGATCTTGTCGGTCACGCGGATCATACGGACGTCAGCCGGTCTTTTGTGACCTAACCGTCTTCTTAGAGTTACCTTCCCTCGATCGCGTAAGTGGAAGCTCCAGCTCGACGCGATCATGCGTGACCTTGGGCGAGATACGCCCTCGTTCGCCGCGCTCCAGGCGAACAAGGCCATAGCCGGCCATCGTCTTCAAGGTCCGAGAGAGATTCGGCTTGGCACGGCCGGTCAGTCGCGCAAGCTCGTCGAGCGACCCTGGCGCCTTCTCGGCGATGACCCGCAGCAGCTCGCGATTGCCGGCGGAAAGCACCTTCGCGAAGGATTCGGTCGAGGTGAACCACACCGTCGGCTCCTCGGCGGCACCTTTGTACTCGCCGCGCGCGATCGACATGGTGCGATCCTTCATCTCCCTGTAGCTGGCGATGCCGATCTTCAATGTCGTCACCGGATGACTCCTTTCTCGCGTAGCACCGCGTCGACTGCCTCCCAGAAGTCGGCCAGCAGGCCGGCCGCATCTCGATATTCGTAAGGCTTCACCGACCGCGATCGATGCCGGTGATCCTGTGGCCCGCCTCGCTGCGCCCTCGTCACCGGATGCGCGTTGTCGAAACCTACAAGCCGCTCCCCGTCCGGCCCGTGCAGCGTGAGCGAGTAGTCCAAGCCGTGCGGCTTGCTAAGCGAAGCTGGAACCCGCGTGACGGCGAACCGCACCCAATAGCCGCCATCCGGGTCGACGACCAGGACCTGACCGTCGAGATCGAGCAACGTGTCGAGCGTCCGGTCCGCCGGCAGCATTGCTGTACGTTATCAGTTTAAGATAATCACTTCCATCCGTGCCGCCAATCCCCTTGGCGCGACCCAACCGCAGGTGGCACTCTCGTCCGACGTCGCTTCCAAGCACAGGGCACATATGGTCTCGCGCATCCGGACGGTGGCGTTCAGCGGCATCGAGGTGCTGCCGGTCGACGTCCAGGTGCAGATCGCCGGAGGGCTGCCGGCCTTCGCGCTGGTGGGGCTCGCCGACAAGGCGGTGGCCGAGAGCCGCGAGCGGGTGCGCGGCGCGCTCAACGCGCTGGGATTGGCGCTGCCGCCGAAGCGGATCACGGTGAACCTGGCGCCGGCCGACCTTCTGAAGGAAGGCAGCCACTTCGACCTGCCGATCGCGATCGGCCTCCTGCTGGCGATGGGCGTGCTGCCGGCGGAGGAGATGGAGCGGTTCGTGGCGCTGGGTGAGCTCGCGCTCGACGGGCAGATCACCCCGGTCGCCGGCGTGCTGCCGGCGGCGATCGCCGCCAATGGCGAAGGCCGGGGGCTCATCTGCCCGGCGAAGAACGGCGGCGAGGCCGCGTGGTCGACCGGCGAGATCCTGGCGCCGGCGACGCTGCTGGCGCTGATCAACCACTTCAAGGGCAGCCAGGTGCTGACCCCGCCGAAGGCCGAGATCGCCGAGGAACGCGGTGCCACGCTCGACCTCGCCGACATCAAGGGCCAGGAGACGGCGAAGCGCGCGCTCGAGGTCGCGGCGGCCGGCGGACACAACCTGCTGATGATCGGCCCGCCGGGCTCCGGCAAGTCGATGCTGGCGCAGCGACTGCCGGGACTGCTGCCGCCGCTGACGCCGGCGGAGGCGCTCGAGGTCAGCATGGTGCACTCGATCGCGGGCCTGCTGACCGACGGCAAGCTGACCAGGCGCCGCCCGTTCCGCGACCCGCATCATTCGGCATCGCTGCCGGCGCTGGTCGGCGGCGGGACGCGGGCGAAGCCGGGGGAGATCAGCCTCGCACACAACGGAGTCCTCTTCTTGGATGAGCTCCCCGAGTTCCAGCGGGCGACTTTGGAGTCCTTGCGGCAACCCGTCGAGACCGGCCGCACGCTGGTCGCGCGAGCGAACGCGCATGTATCGTATCCGGCCCGCTTCCAGCTCGTCGCCGCGATGAATCCCTGCAAGTGCGGCCACCTCGACGACGCGTCGCTTGCCTGCTCGAAGGCGCCGCGCTGCGCCGCCGACTACCAGTCGAAGATCTCAGGTCCGCTGTTCGACCGCATCGACCTGCATGTCGACGTGCCGGCGGTGACGCCCGCCGACCTGGCGCTGCCGCCGCCGCGCGAGGGCTCGGCCGATGTAGCGGCACGGATTGCCAAGTGCCGCGAGATCCAGCTGGAGCGATACGCGAAGCTGCCCGAGGACAAGCGCGTCCGCACCAATGCCGAAGCCGACGGCGTGCTGCTCGACGAAGTCGCGACGCCGGAGCCGGCCGGCAAGAAGCTGCTGGGCGAGGCCGCCGAGCGGCTCAAGCTCTCGGCCCGCGGCTATCACCGCGTGATGCGGGTCGCCCGCACGCTCGCCGACCTCGACCGCGCCACGACGGTCGCACGGCTACACGTTGCCGAGGCGCTTTCCTATCGACGGATCGCGCCGGGCCGCTAGACGCCAACCGCGTCTAGGAAGTTCCGCACCACCTGCTGGAACTTCTCCGGTTCCTCCAGCGGCGGCGAATGGCCGGATTTCTCGAAGATCTCGAGACGCGCACCCTTGATCCGCGCCACGATCTCCTCCGAGCACCAGACCGGCGTGATCGGGTCGCTTCGCCCGACCACGACCAGCGTCGGACAGGTGATCGTACCGATCCGGTCCTTCACGTCATAGGCCGGCACGTTCTTGGCGAAGGCGACGTTGTGGGTCTCGAAGCGATAGGGCGTCGCGGCGGCGCGCGCCTCGACCGCGGCCGGATCGAAGTCGTGGTTGTAGATGCGAAGCGCCTTCCGCCAGAACTCGCGGAACTCCTCGTTGCTGCGGACCTCGCCGCGCGTGACGCGATCCACCAGATCGCGATCGAGCCCGACGCGCTCCGAGCCGGCGATCGAGCGGATGAAGCCCTCGCGGAACGAATGGTCGGCGACCGTGTCGCGGAGGATCAGCGCCGAGAGACGATCGGGATGGCGGATCGCGTACTCCATCGCGATGAAGCCGCCATAGGAGCCGCCGGCCATCACGAAACGCTCGACGCCCATCCATTGCCGGATCGCGTCGACATCGGCGACCCATTGCTCATGGGTGAAGGGCGGCTTTCCTTCGCTGGTGCCGCTGCCGCGGGCATCGAACGTCACCACCCGGAAGCGGTCGCGGAAGGCGCCGTAGCCGCGCTTCGGCTCGTCGCGCGATCCGAGACCCGGCGCGCCGTGATGGACGATCATCACCGGCAGCGACGGGGCGTCGCCTAAGACCTCGATCTCGAGTTCGTTGCCGTTGACCTCGACCCGCATCGGATGCTCCTCGCGCCTCTCGGCCCCCGGCGCCCAAGCGTGATACGCCGGGAATCCCGGCGACGCCAGGGCCTGCCCGAGGCGCGAACGATCGAGGCGGCGAGACTCGGATGCCGACGTCGCCGCGTCCTTTCCGGTCGCCGCATTGCACCAGGCGCCAGCGTCGCTCAGGAAATGGCCCACCTGGCGGCGGCAACGAAGAACGGGATGCCGAGGGCGAGGTTGAACGGGAAAGTGATGGCGAGCGACGCCGTCAGATAGATCGCCGGATTTGCCTGCGGCAGCGCGATCCGGACCGCCGCCGGCGCGGCGATGTAGGAAGCGCTCGCGGCCAGCGTCGCCAGTACGACGGTGCCGCCGAGGGACAGCCCGGCAGCCTTGCCGAGCGCCACGCCGAGAAGGCCATGGACGACGGGCGCGCCGATCGCGAAGATGGCGACGCGTGCGCCCACGTGACGGAGCTCATGCGCGCGGAGCGCAGCCAGCCTTCCGAGCTCCAGCAGGAACAGGCAGAGCGCCCCCGGGAAGAGACCGACGAAGACCGGCTTGACTGGCGCGAAGCCGTCATCGCCGACGACCCAGCCGATGCAAAGGCCGCCGATCAGAAGGAACATGCTTTTCCCGGATCCGACGGCGGCGAGGAGCCGGCCGAGCCCCTGCGTCTCGGCGTCGCGGCCGGCAACCCGCGCCAGCAGGATCGCAACGACGATCCCTGGTGCCTCCATGATCGCGAGCAACGCCGCGGCGAAGCCTTCGTAGCCGATGCCGGCGCCGTCGAGGAAGGACAGCACGGCAATGAAGGTCACCGCCGACACCGACCCGTAATGCGCCGCCAGGGCCGCGGCATCCGGCACCGAGAAGCCCATCGCGCCGCGCAGAAGGGCGAAGCTCCAGAGCGGGATCGCGACGCTCAGCACGACCGCGACCGCGGCGAACGGCGCGATCCTGGCGAGACCGGCCTCGCCGAGCTGGACGCCGCCCTTCAAGCCGATCGCCAGCATCAGGTAGACGATGAGCCCGTCGAACAGCGCCTCCGGCATCCGGAAGTCGCTGCGGACCGCGACCGAGAGCGCGCCCAACGCGAAGCAGAGCACGATCGGCGAGAGCAAGTTGGCGGCGGCCAGGTCGAGCGGCGTCATTTCGGGTCCCGCGTCCGTGGGAGATGTCGTGCGGAGGCGGGCCGAAAGATAGGCGGCGAGGCGGCGAACGGAACTTGGAAGTGCCGATGCTCGACATTGGTTTTTCCAATGTGCATTCATACGGGCGCAACTTGAGCACCTTCGAGCCATGCCGGCACCGAGACCGCCGTTCGATCTGGACCTGCTTCGGACCTTCGTGGAGATCGCCGACAGCGGCAGTTTCACCCGGGCGGCGGAGCGCGTCGGCCGCAGCCAGCCGACGGTGTCACTGCAGATGAAGAAGCTGGAGCAGGGCCTCGGCCGCCGCGTGTTCGAGCGCGAGAACGGCGGTGCGGGCGGACAGAGGCTCCTGACCACGGAAGGCGAGATCCTGCTCAACTACGCGCGCCAGGTCCTGCATCTCTGCGACGAGGCGCGGGCGCGGATCATGGAGCCCGAGGTCGAGGGCCTGGTCCGGCTGGGCACGCCCGAGGATTTCGCGACCTCGCATCTTCCGGACATCCTCGCGCGGTTCGCACGCGCTCACCCCCGGGTCGCGCTCGCGATCAACTGCGACTTCACGGTCAACCTGCTGAGCGGCTTCTCGCGTGGCGAGTACGACCTGGTCCTGTTCAAGCGCGAGCCACAAGGCCGGCTCGGCTCGCCCGCCGCCGGCCCTGAGGACGGCGTCGGCGTCTGGCGCGAGGGGCTGGTCTGGGCTGCCAACGCCCGGCTGGTACTCGACGACGCCAAACCGCTGCCGCTGGTGCTAGCTCCCGCCCCCGACGTCTACCGCCGGCGCGCCATCGCCGCGCTCGACGCCGCGGAGCGCAAATGGCAGGTCGTCTTCACGAGCCCGAGCCTCGCCGGCCTCCAGGCCGCGGTGCGCGCCGGCCTCGGCCTCTCCGTCCTTCCCCGCGAGATGGTGCCGGACGGCGCGGTGGTGCTGGCGCCCCGCGAGCACCGGCTGCCCGAGCTGCCCGACACCGAGATCGTCCTCTACAAGATGCCGGGCAAAATCTCGCGGCCCGCGACGCTGCTGGCCGAGCACATCGTCCATTCCCTCGAAGGCGGGGTAAAGGCCGTCGCCGACGACTGAAGCGGCCCGCGCATTGGCGCCAATGGCCTCCATCCGCGGACCGAACCTTGAAAAACGATATCGACACCCGCAAAGTGGCGGGGACCGACCGTGTCGACCAGGAGAAATGGGCCCTGACGGATCCCATCGCCCGAAAGCTGCATGCGCTGACCGACCAGCAGCTTGCCGCGATCGTCGATTCCTCCGACGACGCGATCCTGATCAAGGATCTGCGTGGCGTCATCCACAGCTGGAATCGCGGCGCCGAGAGGCTGTTCGGCTACAAGGCAGAAGAGGTTATCGGCAAGCCGGTCACGGTGCTCATTCCCCCCGACCGCGAAAAGGAGGAGCCCTACATCCTCCAGCTGATCGGCGGCGGCGAGCGGCTCGACCATTACCGGACCGTCCGCGTCCGCAAGAACGGCACCCTGGTCGACATCTCGCTGTCGGTCACGCCGATCCGTGACGCCGACGGCCGGGTGATCGGGGCGACCAAGGTCGCGCGCGACGTCAGCGACACGCGGCGTGCCGACCGGCACCAGGACCTTTTCGCCCAGGTCCAGCAGCAGCTAGCCGCGATCGTCGAGTCCTCCGGCGACGCGATCTTCGGCGTGAACCTGGACGGCACCATACAGACCTGGAACCGGGGTGCCGAGCGTCTCTTCGGCTACCCCGGCGCGGAGATGGTCGGAAAGCCGGCCGCGATGCTGATAGCTGCGGGCCGCCTCGACGGCGCGCTCGACCTGCTGCGACGCGTGGCCGCCGGCGAGCCGGCGGAGCCGATCGGGACGATCCGCCGGCGCGCGGATGGGACGACGGCCGACGTCACCCTGAACCTCTCGCCGATCCGCGACCTCAGCGGCGCGGTCGTCAGCGTGCTGGTGATCGCCCGCGACGTCGACGCCGGAATGCGGCCATCGGCCCCGGACGCGCGCCAGACAATCACTTGAGGTCGATCGGCGCTGGTACGCTAAGCTCCCGCGCCATGACGGGGCCCAGAGATCACGAGATCGTTCTGCCCGGCGAGCAGCCGGCCGCCGGCACGCGCCGGATCTGGCCGCTGGCGCTGGCGGCGCTCGGGCTCGCGCTCGCGATCCTCGGCACCTTGCCGGAATCGGCCTGGTCCTGGACCGAGTGGCGGCCGGACCGCTCGACCGTCGCCTCGGCGCAGAGCGGCGCGATGCTGACGCTCGCCGGCGGCGCGCTGTTCGCGATGGCCTTCACCATCGTGGTCCTCTGGATCGGCCGCCGCGGCATGCCGCCGGGAGCCAAGAAGAAGGTCGAATCCGATCCGACCGCCAGGGACAAGCTGATGCTCTTCCTGATGGCGGCGGCCAGCATGGGCATCGCGGTCGCGCTGATCCTGCTCAACCCGTGGAACCTCAACATCGACCTCGGCCTCTGGAGCATCAACGAGCAGGCGGAAACGCTGGAGGCGCGGCCCGAGGACTCGGCGACCGGCTTCACTTCCGACATCGACAGCAGCGTTCCCGAATGGATCGTCCCGATCCTCCATGCGCTGTTCGGGATCGGCCTCGTCGCGACCGCGGTCGCCTCGATGTTCCTTGCGATCGAGCGCGTGCGCCAGCTGATGGCGCAGCGCGCCCAGCGGGCCGAGCGCGAGAGGATCGTGCGCGAGATCGACGAGGCCGCCGGCGAGACGATCGACGACCTGACCCGGCCGGGCGGCGACGCGCGCGAGGCGATCATCCGCTGCTATGCCCGCTTCGAGCGCAGCCTAGCGCTTGCCGAGACCAGGCGCCCGCCGTGGCAGACGGCGACGGAGTTCATGCGGACGGCGCTGAAGGCGCTGCCGCTCGAGCCCGCCGACGTCGCCAGCCTCACCCGGCTCTTCGAGATCGCCCGCTTCAGCCGTCATACGCTCGGCGAGGACGAGCGCGACGCCGCCTGGGAGGCCCTGGTCTCGATCCGCAAATCGCTTGCCGAACGGACGGACGATGCGCCCGGTCGTTGACGACACCACGCGGCGATCGATCTCGCTCAGGATCATTCCGATCATCCTGATCGCGACGGCGGCCGCCTTCTTCTTCTTTCCGGCCGAGCAGCGCCCGGTCATCTTTCGCGTGTCCCTGGTCGCCAGTCTCGTGGTGATGCTGTCGCACCTGATCGCGCGGGCGATCGGGGCCTTCCGCAACGACGATCCCAACAGCTTCGAGCAGGCGCTCGAGCCGAGCCCGCCGGCGGTGCGGATGGATGCGACCCTGAACCAGCTGCGCGACGAGATCCGGCACAGTCGCAACAGCCGGCGCTACTTCGACCGCGTGCTGTGGCCGCGCCTGCGCACGCTTGCCGCCAAGGCAGGCGAAGCGCAAGGCGACCTGCCCCCGCCGCCGCCCCATTGGAGCAAGCGCCGCGGACCGTCGCTTGCCGAAATCTCCCGCCTCGTCGATCACTTGGAGAAGAAGAGATGAATGTCGTCGAGGTCGAGGCACGGTGCCGCGACATATTGAAGACCGTCTCTGGCACCATCGTCGGCAAGGACGAGGTGCTGGCCCAGATCCTGGCCGGGCTGCTCGCCAACGGCCATGTGCTGATGGAGGACTATCCCGGCCTCGCCAAGACGCTGATCGCGCGGCTGCTCGGCCAGGCGATGGGCCTTCCCTTCAAGCGCATCCAGTTCACGCCGGACCTGCTGCCGAGCGACATCACCGGCAGCTACGTCTACGACCAGAAGAACGGCCGCTTCGACTTCCGCCACGGGCCGGTGTTCACCGGCCTGCTGCTCGCCGACGAGATCAACCGGGCGACGCCGAAGACCCAGTCGGCGTTGCTGGAGGCGATGCAGGAAGCGCAGGTGACGGTCGAGGGCGAGTCCTTCCCCCTCGAGGCGCCGTTCCTGGTGATCGCGACCCAGAACCCGATCGAGCTCGAAGGCACCTACGCGCTGCCCGAGGCCCAGCTCGACCGCTTCATCATGCGGATCACGGTCGGATATCCGGCGCGCGAGGACGAGCAGCAGATCCTCAAGCGCCGGCGCGAAAGGCGGACCGACGCAGCCGAGGTGCCGGCGATCGTCTCGCGCGACGAGCTGCTGGCGATGCAGCGGACGCTGGAGGACGTGCACGTCGACGCCTCGATCGAGGCCTATGTCGTCGACCTGGTGCGTGCCACCCGCGAGGACGACCGGCTGCTGCTGGGCGCCTCGCCGCGCGGCTCGCTGGCGCTGC
The DNA here is from genome assembly GCA_016792585.1 of Rhodospirillaceae bacterium. Lineage (GTDB taxonomy): Bacteria > Pseudomonadota > Alphaproteobacteria > SHVZ01 > SHVZ01 > SHVZ01. Next base: position 28,129 of record JAEULB010000026.1, on the reverse strand, counting down.
TCAAATTGGCGCGCGCCGCGGCGATGCTGAGACGCTCGGACTTCGTCACCCCCGACGACGTGAAGTCGATGGCGGTGCCGGCGCTGGCCCATCGCCTGGTCCTCAAGCCGGAGCTCTGGGTCTCGAAGGTGACGCCGGAGCGGATCGTCGGCGACGTGCTGACGAAGGTGCCCACGCCGGCCGCCGAGGCCCGGTGAGCGCAAAGGCGAGCCCGCTCGTCTTCGTCCTCGCCGCGGTCGCCGCGGCGGCGCTGCTTGGCGCGGTCGCGGTCGACCGCATCGAGCTGGTGATCGCGGCCGTGCCGTTGCTGCTCTTCCTCGTGCGCGTCGATGCCAGGCCGCCGGCCGGCTTCGCTCTCGCGCACGCGCTGTCGACCGACCGCACGACCGAGGGCGACACGGTCGCGGTCACGATCACGCTGACCGCGCGCACCGACCTTCCCTGCATCGAGGTGCTGTACCGGCTGCCGGCGATGGCCGAGCTCGCTTCCGGCAGCAACCGCCGCGTGCTCAAGCTCGCCGAGGGCGAGAGCGAGAGCTGGACCCTCGAGGTGCGCTTCCTCGCCCGCGGCCACACGCGGCTCGGGCGCTTCCACTACCGCGCCTGGGACGAGGCGGGCCTGAGCGCGGTCGAAGGCCGGTACGAGGACCTCGTTCAGGTGAAGGTCTATCCGGCGGCGGTGCCGATCCGCTACCTGCCCAGGCCGCGGCGCACGCGCTCGTCCTTCGGCAACCACGTGTCGTCCAAGCTCGGCCAGGGGCTCGAGCCCGGCAACTTGAGGCCTTACGCCTCGGGCGACCGGCTGCGCCAGATCAACTGGCGCGCCTCGCTCAGGACCGGCCGGCTCTACGTCACCGAGTTCCACGAGGAGCGCAACGCCGACGTGGTGATCCTGCTCGACACCACCGCCGACATCGGCCGGCAGCCGGACTCCAGCCTCGACTACTGCGTCAAGGCGGCGGCGGCGCTGGCGACCGGGTATCTCCGCCACCGCGACCGCGTCGGGCTGATCACCTATGGCGGCAACATCCAGTGGATCCGCCCGCGCACCGGCCGCCGCCAGATCGAGACGCTGCTCGAGGCGCTGCTGCCGGCCAGCATGGCGGTCAACTACAGCTTCCAGGGCCTCGACCTTCTGCCGCCCCGCGTGCTGCCGCCAGGCGCCCTGGTGATCGCGCTCTCGCCGCTGATCGATCCGCGCTTCACCAAGGTCGTCGCCAACCTCGCCGGGCGCGGCTTCGACGTGCTTCTGCTGGCGCTCTCGCCGCTCGAGCTGATGAAGCCGTTCGTGCGCTCCTCGCCGCTCGACGATCTCGCCGCGAGGCTGTGGACGCTGAACCGGCGGGCGACGCTGGACGCACTCCAGGACATCGGGCTTCCGGCCGTCGAGGTCCGACCCGACCAGCCTTTCGATGCGGCGCTGGCGCCGCTGGCGCGTGCCGGACGGCCGCGGGCGACGCGCCGATGAGCCCGCTCGCGGCCTATCCCGCCGTCGTGGTCGCGGCGGGCATTCCGGTCTGGATCCACGGCGCGACGCCGGTGATGCTCTTGAGCCTCGCCGCCGGTGCGCTGCTCTGGATCGCGGTCACCTGGCGCTCGCTGGGATCGGGCCTCGTCGGCGCATTGAGCGCGACCGCGGCCTATGCGATCGCGCTCTGGATCGAGCCGGCCGCCGGCATCGTCGAGGCGCTGGCGTTCGGCGCTTCCCTGCTGATCGTCCTCCAGCACACCGACTTCGCCCGCCGCTTCCACGGCGCCGAAGTGATGCCCGCGATCGCCAGCGCCGCCTTCTGGCGATGGTTCGTGACCGTCATGCTCGCCGCCGGCGCGATCGTCGCCCTGACCGCCGCCGTCACCTTCGTCACCGACGGCGCACCGCCGGCGTTCCGGCCGCTGCTGACCGGCATCGGCGCGTTTCTCGCCCTCGGCGCCGCCATCGCGGTTTTCGGGCGCGCACGCTAGACTCCCGCCCATGAAGCTCGACGACTCGACCGACGCGCTCCTCGTCATCGACGTGCAGAACGACTTCTGCCCTGAGGGCGCGCTGGCGGTGCCGAAGGGCGACGAAGTGGTGCCGGTCATCAACCGGCTGGTTAAGCGCTTTGCCCATGTGCTGCTGACCCAGGACTGGCATCCGCCGCATCACCGCTCCTTCGCCTCGGCGCATGCCGGCAAGAAGCCGTTCGAGACGGCCGAGCTTGGCTACGGCACGCAGGTGCTGTGGCCGGATCATTGCGTGCAGGGAACCGCAGGCGCCGACTTCCACCGCGATCTCGCGCACGGCAAGGCCGAGCTGATCCTCCGCAAGGGCTTCCGGCCGGAGATCGATTCCTACTCGGCGTTCTTCGAGAACGACCGGAGGACGCCGACGGGACTGTCCGGATACCTCCGCACCCGCGGCTTCAAGCGGTTGTTCATGACCGGGCTCGCCACCGATTTCTGCGTGCACTACTCGGCGGTCGACGGCGCGGCGCTGGGCTTCGAGGTCGTCGTCCTCGAGGACGGCTGCCGGGCGATCGACCTCGCCGGGTCGCTCGTCGCGGCCAGGGAGGCGATGACCAAGGCCGGCGTGCGCCTGGACACGGCAGCGGCGCTCGGCTTCTAATCGCCCATGGTGGCCGCGATCAATCCGCCGGTGCCCGAGCGCGAATCCGCACCCGACCGCGTGCGCTACACGACGCTGCCGGACGATCTCAGACATCCGCACCTGGTCGAGCTCTACCGTCACTGGGACGAGGTACGGCGCGGCCGGCCGATGCCGTCCCGGGCCGACCTGGATCCTTTGTCGCTGCCGCAGCTCCTCGGCCACCTGCTCCTGATCGACGTGCTGCGCGAGCCGCTGCGCTTCCGCTACCGGCTGATCGGCACGCGGCTGACCGAGCGGATCAGGCGCGACATGACCGGCAAGTTCTTCGACGACATACCCGAGCCGGTCTATCGCGACCGACTCTACGACTGGCATGGCGGCGTCGTCGCCGAGAAGGCACCGCGCGGCGGCGTCACCGCGCGCCGGCTGCTCGACCGCTGGGAGCCTTACGAGATCCTGACATTGCCGCTGTCGACGGACGGCGTCGAGGTCGACATGACGCTGACCGGGCTCTACTACCGCGACGTCTGAAACTTCGCCAGATCGGCGCGGCCGATCTCGGTGATGACGTAGATGCCCTTCTCCTGCCGCTCGAACCAGCCGTAGTGGTTGTCGCGGAGGATGCTGCCGGCGCGCGGCGCCTCGCACGCCGCCTTCAGGGTCTTCGGGCTCTGCGGCCCGCCGGATGCGAGCGCCTCGGCGATGCGGATCGCCTCCTGGCGATAGGCGGTGACGATCTTGATCCGGGTGATGCCGCCGAGGTTCGGATCGCCCTCGCGTCTCGCATGCTCGGCCCTGAGGCGTGCGGCCTTCTTGTGGTTCTTGCGCGGCTGGTAGGGCTCGGGCTCGGCGATCAGCTCCACCCGGCCGCGCGAGGAGACGGTGAGCAGTCCGACGCCGACGCGCCTGCAGAGCTTCACCACGCGCTTGTCCCAGGGGCCCGGGCCGCGGCTGCGCTCGGTCGGCTCCGGCACCGCGAGATAGACCAGGTCGGTCAGCGCCAGGCGCTCGACGCCCTGCAGCAGCAGCTCGAGCGTGAAGCGCTGCTTGAGCTCCACCACCAGCAGCGCCTCGCCCTTGGCCGCGACCACGTCGCAGCCGCGCACCTCGCCCTTGACCTCGAAGCCCTGCCTTTCGAGAAAGGCTTTGACCGGCTTGTAGAGGTCGGACTCGGCCACCTTACCCCTGCATCGCCTGCCAGACGCGCTCGGGCGTGAGCGGCATGTCGACGTGACGCACCTTGAGCGGCTTCAGTGCGTCGACGACCGCGTTCACCACCGCCGGCGTGGCGCCGATGGTGCCGGCCTCGCCCGCGCCCTTGATGCCGAGCGGGTTGTTGCGGCAGGGGATGTTGATGGTCGAGAAGCGGATGTCGGGGAAGTCGCCGGCGCGCGGCATGGTGTAGTCCATGAAGCTGCCGGTGAGCAGCTGGCCGGTCTTCGGATCGTAGACCGTGCGCTCCAGCAGCGCCTGGCCGACGCCCTGGCCGACGCCGCCATGCACCTGCCCCGCCAGCAGCAGCGGGTTCAGCACCATGCCGAAATCGTCGACCGCCCAGTAGTCGACCAGCTGAACCTGGCCGGTGTCGCGATCGACCTCGACCTCGCAGATGTGGCAGCCGTTCGGATATGTCGCGGCCTTCGGCGTGTAGTCGGCGCCGGCGGTGAAGGTGCCGCCCTTCGTGCGCGCCTTCTTCGCCACGTCGAAGATCGAGGCGGCGCGATCGGTGCCGGCGATCCGGTAGCTGCCGTCCTTGTATTCGATGTCGACGGCCGCCGCTTCGAGCAGGTCGGCGGCGTGCGCCTTGCCGGCGTCGATCAGCGCGTCGGAGGCGTTCTGCGCCGAATGCGCGCCGACCGGGATCGAGCGCGAGCCGCCGGTGCCGCCGCCGGTCGCGATCTCGGCGGTGTCGCCCTGCTTCACGCGGATCCTGTCGAAGGGGACGCCGAGCCGGTCGCTCACCACCTGGGCGTAGGCGGTCTCGTGGCCCTGGCCGTTGTTCTGCGTGCCGATCAGGAGCGTCACCGTGTCGTCGCTCTCGATGCGGAGCGTCGCCGCCTCGCCGCCGCCGCCGGCGCAGCGCTCGACGTAGTAGCTCATGCCGAGCCCGCGCAGCTTGCCTCTGGAGGCGGCCGCCCTGCGCCGGTCCTCGAAGCCGCTGCCCCAGCCGGAAAGCTTGCGCGCCTCGTCCATCAGCTTGACGAAGTTGCCGGAGTCGTAGGTGACCTTGAAGGCGTTGGTGTAGGGCATCGCCGATTCCGGCGCGAAGTTCTTCCGGCGAAGCTCGGCGCCGTCGATGCCGAGATCGAAGGCGGCGGCGTCCATCACGCGCTCGATCAGGTATGCCGCTTCCGGCCGGCCGGCGCCGCGATAGGCGTCGATCGGCACGGTATTGGTGAAGAGGCCCTGGACCTCGTTGTAGGCGGCGGGGATCGCATAGACGCCGGTATGCATGCCCTGGCCGGCGCCGGTCGGGATCATCGGCGCGAAGTTCGAGAGATAGGCCCCGAGATTGGCGACCGTGTGGATGCGGAGCCCGAGGATCCTGTGTTCCTTGTCGAGCGCCATCTCGACCTTGGAGACATGGTCGCGGCCATGCACGTCGGAGAGGAAGGCGTCGCCGCGGTCGGAGATCCACTTGACCGGCCGGCCGAGCCTTCTCGTCGCCCACACCGCCAGCACATGCTCGGGATAGCAGAAGTACTTCATGCCGAAGCCGCCACCGACATCGGTGGTGACGACGCGGACCTTGTCGGGCGGAAGCTTGAACATCATGTCGCCGAGCACGCGCTTGAAGTGGTGCGAGCCCTGGCAGGTGGTATGGACGAACAGCGAGCCCTGGGCCTTGTCCCAGGATGCGACGCAGCCGCGCGTCTCCATCGAGTTGGCGACGATGCGGTTGTTGACCAGCGTCAGCTTCACCGTCTTCGCCGCGCCTAAGAACGCCGCGTCGACCTTGGCGGCGTCGCCGTCATGCCAGTGGAAGCAGAGATTGCCCGGCACGTTGTCGTGGAGCTGCGGTGCGCCCTTGGCGATCGCGTCCGGCCCTTCGGTCACCGCCGGCAGCGACCTGTACTCGATCTCGACTGCTTCGGCGGCGTCGCGCGCCTGGGCCAGCGTCTCGGCGACGACCAGCGCCACCGGCTGGCCGACATGGCGGACGCGGCCCTTGGCGACGGCCGGATACGACGGCACCAGGTTCGGCTTGCCGTCCTTCGAGTTGACCGAGAGCAGGCAGGGCATGTCGGGCACGCCGTCGGCGGCGAAGTCGTCGCCGGTCAGGACCGCGACCACGCCCGGCATCTTCTTCGCCGCAGAAGAGTCGATGCGGCCGATGTCGGCATGCGCCTCGGGCGAGCGCAGCACATAGGCATGCGCCTGGCCCGGCAGGTTCACGTCGCCGACATACTTGCCGGTGCCGGTGAGGAGTCGCTGGTCCTCGGTGCGCTTGACCGCCTGGCCGATGCCGAACTTGGTCATGACGATCTCCTTCAGGCGAACGAGGTGGGGCGGCCTTCGATCGGATAGGCCGGATCGTTGTAGCCGGGGGTGGAGGGATGGCCGCTCGCGACCATGCCGTCGATCAGCGCCTCGTCCTCCTTCGAGAACTTGAAGGAGAGCGCGCCGACATAGTCCTCCCACTGGTCCATGGTGCGAGGGCCGGCGATCGGCGAGGTCACCAGCGGGTTGGCCAGCACCCAGGCGGTGGCGAACTGGCCGGGCGTGACGCCGCGCTTCTTCGCATGCGCCACCACGTCCTGGGCGAGCTCAAGGCTCTCCTTCCGCCACTCGGTCTGCATCATGCGGCGATCCTGGCGGGACGCGCGCGAGCCCTCGAGCGGATCGGCGTCGGGCTTGTACTTGCCGGTGAGGACACCGCGCGCCAAGGGACTGTAGGGGACGACGCCGAGCCCGTAGAACCTGCAGGCCGGCAGATGCTCGACCTCGGGCATGCGGTTGAAGGCGTTGTAGTAGGGCTGGCTCGCCGCCGGGCGCTGGATGCCGAGCTCGTCGCAGAGGTTGGCGACCTCGGCCACCCGCCAGGAGCGGAAGTTCGAGAGGGCGAAGTAGCGGATCTTGCCCTGGCGCATCAGCTCGCCCATCGCCATCACGCTCTCGGCGAGCGGCACCGTGAGATCCTCTTTGTGCATGTAGTAGACGTCGATGTAGTCGGTGCCGAGCCGCTTCAGGCTCGCCTCGCAGGCCTGGAAGACGTAGCGCCGCGACAACCCCTTGTCGTTCGGGCTCTGGCCCATCGGGTTGCAGAGCTTGGTCGCCAGGATCCAGTAGCTCCGGTCCTTGGCGATCGCACGGCCCACGACCTCCTCCGACTTGCCTTCGTTGTAGACGTCGGCGGTGTCGAGGAAGTTGAAGCCCTGGTCGCGGGCGCGACCGATGATCGCGCGCGAATCCGGCTCGCTCGTCGGCCCGCCGAACATCATCGTGCCGAGACAGAGCGGCGCGACCTTGAGGCCGCTCTGGCCGAGCGAACGGTATTCCATTTGAGAGACTCCGGGGAGAAAGCGTGTCCTGGAGAGCATTGTCGCCGAAGCCGGCGCCGGAGGCAAAGCCTCCTAAGCGGAAGGCGCGGCCGACGCCGACAGTGGGGGCCGACCTTACCGCTCTTCCGGCGGCTTCACGTGGCGGAGCTGGAAGAGCAGGGCCAGGTCGTAAGCGGTCTTGATCGTGCCCGAGAGCACCAGCGGCAACGCCTGCCAGCCGGCGGCGAAGAGGGCGCCGCCGATCGAGGGACTGATCGCCGCGGCGATCGAGCGCGGCACCGTGGTGAAGCTCGCCGCCGCCGGCCTCTCCGCCTCGGTCACCACCGCCATCACGTAGGAGGTGCGGGTCGGCACGTCCATCTGCGAGAGCGCCGCGCGGATCAGCAGCAGCGCCAGCACCACCGGCAGCGACGGCGCGAAGGCGGCGAGGATCAGGCAGAGATTCGCCGGGATATGCGTGAACACCATCGTGTTGATCAGGCCGATGTGGCGCGCAAGCCAGGCGGCGACCGGGAACGAGAAGGCGGCGAGCACGCCCGACCAGAAGAAGAACAGGCCGGCGGCCGACAGCGACAGGTCGAACGTCTCGAACAGCCACAGCGCCAGCAGCGACTGCACGACGAAGCCGGAGCCGAAGGAATCGACGCTGAACAGCAGCGCCATGCGGACGACGATACCCTTGGAGGGGCCGAGCGCCGCGGGCGGCCGGGCCTCCGCCGGCGGCCGCTTCGGGACCAGCCGGTAGAGCAGCGCACCGGCGATGCCGAGCAGCGCATAGAGGACGAACATCAGCCGGATCGCCTGGAACTGGTCCAGGCCCCACGGTGCCAGGATGTCCGGCACGGCCGCGGCCAGCGCGCCGACGGCGCCGGCGAGCGCGCCGACGAGGCTGTATCGGGCGAACATCGCCGTCCGCTCGCGGTCGGCCGAGGCCGCAGTCAGCACCGTCTGCTCGAGCGGCGCGAAGACGCTGACGCTGCCCGAGGACGGGTTGATCGTGCCGACGAAGGCGATCACCAGGAGCAGCGCGAAGTCGTGGACGAAAGCAAAGGCGACGCCGCTCGCCACCATCAGGCCGGCCGCGGCGATCAGCAGCCGGCGATGATCGTGGCGGCCGCCGAGCGCGCCGATGCCAAGGGTCAGGAGCGACGATCCCAGCAGCGCCGCCGTCGCCATCACGCCGACCTCGACGGCCGAGAATCCCAGCAAGGTCAGATGCACCGGCAGCAGCACGGCGACGAAGCCGTCGCCGAAGTCGCGGACGGCGCGCGCGGCAAGAAGAGCGGTGACGGGAGAGGATCGGTCCATGGCTGGCGCACCTCGCGAGGCGGGTTGCGCAGTGCTTGGACGGGAGCGTCTGACGGGGAGCCTGCGTCCCCGGCGACTCAGATACGCCGGTTCGCCCCCGATCGCAAGCTGGGCACGCAAGCGGTGGGCAGACGCATCCGATCGCCCTAGAGTGATCGCATGCCTCAGCATCTCGCAGCGTTGGCGCTTCTCGTTCGCGACTACGACGAGGCGATCGCCTACTACACCGGCACGCTCGGCTTCACGCTGGTCGAGGACACCGACATGGGCAAGGGCAAGCGCTTCGTCAGGGTGACACCGCCGGGATCGAGCGGCTGTGCGCTGCTGCTGGCGAAGGCGGCGAACCCGGACCAGGAATCGCGCGTCGGCAACCAGACCGGCGGCCGGGTCTTCCTGTTCCTGCACACCGACGACTTCGCCCGCGACCATGCCGCCTACAAGGCGAAGGGCGTGAGGTTCGTCGAGGAGCCCCGATACGAAGCCTATGGCGACGTCGTCGTGTTCGAGGACCTCTATGGCAACCGCTGGGACCTGGTGCAGCCGAAGAAGGCTTAAGCCGCGGGCGGTCCCTTGAGCTCGACCGTGTTGCCTTCCGGATCGGCGAGATAGAGCGACGGGCCCGAGCCCCCGGCACCGAAGCGCGGCGCCACCTCGCCCGGATCGATGCCCTGCTGGCACAGGAACGCGACGATCGCCGCCGCGTCGAACGGCTCCACGCGCAGGCAGACGTGGTCCATGTTGCGGCCCTCCCTGCCCGGCGCGGCCCCGCCCATGCGGCCGAGCTGGCCCGCGACATCGACCAGGTCGATCAGCGAGCGCCCGGCGCGAAGCTGGACCAGACCGATGCCCGCCTGCACGCGCTCGACCGTGCAGCCGAGCACCTCGCAGTAGAAGCGCCGCATGCGCTCGGGATCGCGGACCCGGAGCACGACATGGTCGATCTCGCGCGGCCTGATCGGCGTGGACATGGCTCACCTGAAGTCGATCGAGCAGCTTACGCTCCGGTGGGAGGATGAAACTATCTGTAACCGCGGGATCGCGACTGCCTGCCGCAAACCATTCGCGAGAAGCACGCAAAACCGGCGGTTTCGGTCGGGTCCGGGTCGCCCGGCCCGTCGCAAGGCTTCGCAGCGCGTTACAATTCAAACGGTTTATTGCAATTTGTTCAGCGCCTTAGAGCACCTCAGGGCTTAGGGTCCGGGCAGGCAATCCAGCAGGTTTCCTTCGCCCATGACGTCTCCATCGCCCGCGCAGACGGGAAAGCGGCGAGGCCGACCGGCCCAGGCCCGCGACCGCATCATGCGCACCGCCTACGACCTCTTCCTCAAGAACGGGATCCGCGCCACCGGCATCGACGCGATCATCGCCGGCGCCGACATCGCGCGCATGACGTTCTATCGGAACTTCGGCGCGAAGGACGATCTCGCGCTCGCCTTCCTCGACGAGCACGGCCGGCGCTGGACCGACGAGTGGCTGAAGCGCGAAGTGCTTCGCCGCTATGCCGAGCCGCGCGAGCGCCTGCTCGGCATGTTCGACCTGCACCACGAGTGGTTCCAGCAGCGCCGCTTCGACGGCTGCCCGTTCATCAAGACCCTGCTCGAGACCGGTCATTCGCCTGAGATCCGTCGCGCCGCCGCGCGGCACATGGCCGCCGTCCGGCAGTTCATCGAAGGCTTGGTGAAGGAGACGGGACTCAAGGGCGCGTCCGAGCTCGCGGCCAGCTGGCACATGCTGCTGAAAGGCGCCATCGTCGCCGCCTCGCAGGGAAATCGCGAGGCGGCCCGCACCGCCAGGCAGGCGGCCGCGATACTGCTGGCATCCTGGGACCGGCGAGCACCCCGGGCGTCTTGAAGACAAAGGCGGAACGGACTATAGAAGGAGACTGGTCGGTCTCGTAATTCGGGACGGGTCCCTCACTTTCCCGGGCCTCCGCTGCACAGCCTTCTCGCGATCTTCGATGCCCTCGACGCGTGCTTCCGGCGGAACGACGGCACCGAGCCGCAGCCTTTTACGTCGCACGGCGTTTCGTTCATCGAAGAGATCGCGCAGGAGGCGGGCTTCGCCGAACCTCGGCGATTGGCCGAGACGTTGAGCATGCTGATGAACGGCGCGGTCCTTGCCTTCAGGGCCGGCGATGCCAACGCCCTCGGCAGGGCCAGGGAAGCGGCGGAGCGTATGCTCGCCGCCTGGGGCCGGGACGGCGGGAGCTAGCCGGCGAGCCGCCATATTGATGGAGACCCACCGGTCTCATAAGTGTACAAGCATGCGTGGACGCCGGGCACGGACCTGGCAGCCAAGGCGGAGGATGGTGTGGCGACGATCCTCATCATCGAGGGTGACCGACCCCTGCGCACCGTCATCGACGCGGCGCTGCGGCGCGCGGGGCACACGGCGCTGGCAGCCGAGAACGGGATCGACGCGACGGCGCTGCTCGGTCCCAAGGGAAAGCTAGATCTCGTCATCACCGACCTGTTCATGCCGGAGATGGACGGCTTCGAGGTGATGAAGGCGATCCGCACGCACGATCCGGCAGTCAGGATAATGGTGATCTCCGGCGGCGGCCGCCCGCCTTATCCGGACTTCCTGCAGCTTGCGACGCAGCTCGGCGCCGACGCCGCGCTCGCCAAGCCGTTCACGGCCGAGCGCCTGATCGAAACGGTGGACAAGATCCTGGCCCGGCCGGCCTCGACCGGCGACGACGCCGCTCCGGCAAGAAGGACCGCGCTGCCGCCGAGCACGACGACGGGCTCGCGGCGATGACCTGCGTGTCAACGACTCCCTGAGAAGGCCGTTCACCGCGGCCCGGCTGCGCGACAAGGTCGCGGCGCTGCTCCGGCTTAAGGCGCCACCAGGGCGCGGCCGATTGCGTCCACGTCGCGGCAGCCGGCGAAGCCCATCGTCTTGTCGAGCTCGGCGCGCAGCATCTCGAGCGCATGAGATGCCCCGGCCTCGCCGGCGACGGCGATGCCGTAGAGCGCGGCGCGACCGACCAGCACCGCCTTGGCCCCCAGCGCCAGCGCCTTGGCGACGTCGCTGCCGCGGCGGATGCCGCTGTCGAGCAGGACGGTGCCCTTGGTCCCGACCGCATCGGCGACCGCCGGCAGCGCGTCGATCGAGGCGACGGCCGAGTCGAAGTTGCGGCCGCCGTGATTGGACACGACCACGCCGTCGGCGCCGGCCTCGATCGCCTTCCTGGCGTCGTCGGGATGCAGGATGCCTTTCACCAGCAGCGTGCGCGGCCACATCTTCCGGAGCATCCTGATGTCGTCCCAGGTCGTCCGCCGGTCGATGCCGGTCGCGTCATCGGGAGGGCTTCGGAAGATCGCCTCGCGATAGCCCTCCGGATGGTTGACCGCGGCCGGCAGGCCGGAGGTCAGCACGTAGCGCGCGAGCGTGCCGAACAGCCAGCCGGGGTGCATCGCCACGTCCCAGCCGGCGCGGAGCGACGGCCGTATCGGCATCGCGAAGCCGTTCCGGCTGTTGAACTCGCGATTGGGCATCGTCGCGGTGTCGACCGTGACCAGCAGCGCCTCGAATCCGAGATCGATGACGCGGTCGAGCAGCGCATAGGAGTGCGGGCGATGGTTCCAGAGATAGAGCTGGAACCATTGCGTGCCGCCGACCTCGGCGATCTTCTCGATCGCGGTCATCGACTCCGTCGGCAGCGTGTAGGGGATGCCCGCGGCCTTGGCGGCACGGGCCAGCGCCAGCTCGCCCTCGTGCCACAAAAGTCCGGCCGGGCTCATCGGCGCGATCGCCATCGGCATCGTCTGGGCTTTGCCGAACAGCGTCGTCCCGGTGGTGCGCGCCGAGACGTCCTCGAGCACGCGCGGCAGGATCCGGATGCGGTCGAAGGCGGCACGGTTCTCGCGCAGGGAGACCTCGCCCTCGGTGCCGCGGTCGACATATTCGAAGATGCCGCGCGGCAGCCGGCGCTTCGCCGCCAGCCGCAGGTCGTCGACGTTGAAGCAGCGGTCGAGCCCGGCCATCAGGGGCGGCGCTCGGTCAGGTTCAGGTTGAGGTGATAGATGCGGCCCTTGAACAGCGGCATGATCTCGGCCAGCGCCGCGCGGGATTCGGCCCGCTTCGGCGTCGCCAGCGCGGCGGCGGCGTCCTCGGCCGTGTCGAACTGCAGCTCGAAGATCTGGTAGACCGGCGGGCCGTTGTCCTCGACCGACTTGGTGCGCAGCACGCGCATCGCCCGGATCTTCGGGAAGCCCGATATGATCGGGACAACCCGTTCCTGGATGAAGGCGTCGAATTTCGGCTGGTCGGACTCGGCGACGACGCCTTCGAAGATCGCGCAGCGCACATGCATTTCGGATCGTTCCCTCAAGCGTGAAATCGGCTTGCGCGGCGATCATCCCTGAAACGACACTCCTTGCCAACGCGACCCGCTCCCCAACGGAACCGATCCATGACCAATCGCCTCAAGGAACGCCTCAAGGCCGGACGGAAGTGCTACGGCGTCTGGACCGCCGGCCTTTCGACCGTGATCACCGAGACGCTGGCGGCGTCCGGCTACGATTTCCTGTTCCTCGACCAGGAGCATGGGCCGCAGGGCCTCGCCGAGACGATCCCGCACCTGCAGACGCTGGCCGCCTACGACTGCCCGCCGGTGGTGCGCGTGCCGTGGAACGACGCGGTGTACCTGAAGCGCATCCTCGATGTCGGCGTCGAGTCGATCATGGTGCCGATGGTGGAGACCGCCGAGCAGGCGAAGGCCGCGGTCGCCGCCTGCCGCTATCCGCCGAAGGGCTATCGCGGCTTCGGCCCGCTCCGCCATCTCGGCACCGAGCCCGATATCGACGCCTATGGCCGCACCGCGCACGAGCGCCTGCTGCTGGTCGTGCAGATCGAGTCCGAGAAGGCGGTCGCCAACATCGACGCGATCGCCGGCGTCGAAGGCGTGGACGCCTGCTACATCGGCCCCAACGATCTCTCCGGCACGCTGGGCTGCTTCCGGCAGTGGGACCACCCCGACCTGCAGAAGGCGATCGACACCGCCTTCGCCGGCATCCAGCGCGCCGGCAAGGCCGCCGGCATCGTGCCTTACGGCAAGCACACGGTCTTGAGCCTGTTCGGCCAGGGCTACAGCATGATCGCCGCGGCGACCGAGCTGACGCTGATGCGCGGTGCCGCCAGGGCCGACATCGACATGGTCAGGAAGCAGTTCCCCTAAGAGGAGTCCTCCGATGGACGTTCGTCTCGACGGCCGCACGGCGCTGATCACCGGCGGCAGCAAGGGTCTCGGCTTCGCGATGGCGAGCGAGTTCGCGGCCTCCGGCGCCGACGTGGTGATCGTCGCTCGGCGCGACGATGTGCTGAAGGAAGCGGTCGCCGACATCAGGAAGCGGGCGAAGACGCGCGTCCACGCGGTCGCGGCCGACGTCGGCACCGCCGAAGGCTGCCAGAAGGCCTATGACGAGGCGATCAAGGCCTTCGGCAAGGTCGACATCCTGGTCAACAACGCCGGCAAGTCGCAGACCGGCAAGTTCGTCGAGGTCACCGACGCGGTCTGGCAGGACGACCTGGACCTCAAGCTGTTCGCCGCGATCCGCCTGGCGCGCCTCTGCCTGCCGCAGATGGCGGAGCGCAGATGGGGCCGGATCATCAACGTCCTCAACACCGGCGCCAAGACGCCTGGCGCCGGCTCGGCGCCGACGACGATCAGCCGCGCCGCCGGAATGGCCCTGACCAAGGTGCTGGCCGGCGAAGGCGCGCCGAACAACGTGCTGGTCAACGCGCTGCTGGTGGGGTTGATCGAAAGCGACCAGCACGCCCGCCGGCACAAGAGCCAGGGCACCAACGTCTCCTACGACGAGTTCCTCAAGAACATGGGCAAGAACCTGCCGCTCGGCCGCATCGGCACCGCCCAGGAGTTCGCCAACATCGCCTGCTTCCTGGCCTCCGACGCCGGCGGCTACATCAACGGCACCGCGATCAACGTCGACGGCGGCGCCTCGCCGGTGGTTTAGGCGCCTCGTATTTGAGTTGCGGGTCGAAGTCGCCGCGGCCTTCCGGCGTCAGGTCGAGGAAGTTCCAGAGCGGGTCGAGCAGGTCGTCGTGCCGGTACTCCTGCCCGGGCTCGGCCGGCACGTAGAGCAGCTCCGAACCCCAGAAATGCCGGATCGTCCTGCCTTCGCGGCGGAAGACGTTGAAGATCGGCATGTCCCATTCGATGCCGGGCTTGAAGTCCTGCTGCTTGCGCATCGCCTTGGTCAGCGCGGTCGAATCGCCGAAATAGTCGCGGTCGTAGGTGTTGCCGGCGCATGAGAGCAGGCGGAGCTTCCGCCAGCCGCGGTCGCGGGCAACTTCGAGGATGCGCGCCAGCGGCGACTTGGCGACGACGACGAAGTCGGCGCGCTGGTCGATGTGCTCGGCGGCGCCGTCGAGCCCGTCGAGGAAATGCGCGCAGCCGGTGCAGGGCTCGTCCACGTCTGGGCCGAACATGAAGCTGTAGACCGCGAGCGTCTTGCGCCCGCGCGTGAACAGCTCCGACATCTTCACGGGGCCTTCCGGCCCTTCGAAGACATAGTCCTTCGGCACCTTGCCGCCCGGCGGCAGGGCGCGGCGATGCTCGGCAACGCGCTCGATCTGGCGACGGAGCTCCATCTCCTCGGCCAGCAGCGCGTTGCGCGCCGCCCGGTAGGCGGCGCTTTCGCCAGGAAACTTGAGGTGCTGGAGCTCGGCAGGGGCGGTCTTCATGGCAGGCCTCCTCGGACTCCCCCGCCATAAAACCACCCCCGACGGGGATGGGTTCCGCTCTACTCGACGCTGACGCCGAATGCCTTCCGCATGTTGTTGAGGCCGTCCTGCTGGGCGGTCCAGAAGCGGCCGCCGATCATGCCGCCGTCGATGACGATGTCGTGCGCGGTGACGAAGCTGGACTCGTCCGAGGCCAGGTACACGGCTGCACCGGCGATGTCCTCCGGCAGTCCGGCGCGCGGGATCGGCTGCGCCTTGGCCAGGACCTGCCGGGCGATCGCAGCGGTCCTCTCCGGGTCGGCCGCACCCAGCGCCTTGCCGAAGATGCCGGTGGCGATGGCGCCGGGCGAGATCGAGTTGACGCGCACGTTTGCCTCGGCGAGCTCCATCGCCACGACCTTGGTGAGATGCACGACGCCGGCCTTGGCCATCGAGTAGACCATCGACGAGGAGAAGCCGGCGCGAAGCGCGGCGATGCTGCCGACATTGATGATCGAGCCCGAGCGCTGCTTCCTGAAGATCGGCGCGGTCAGCTTCATGCCGAGCATCACCGAGCGGCAGTTGAGCGCGACGCAGGCATCGAAGCCGTCGACCGGGATCGTCTCGATCGAGCCGACCGGGCCAGGCCCGCCGGCATTGTTGACGATGCAGTCGAGACGGCCGAAGCCCGAGAGCGCATCCGCGATCAGCGCCTTCATCTGGGCCTCGTCGGTGACGTCGGTCTGCTTGAAGCGCACCTGGGCGCCGAGGCGCTTCGCCACGGCCTCGCCCTCCGCCCTGCGCCGCCCGGCGATCACCACCTTGGCACCCGCCTCCACGAACTTCTCGGCGATCGAGACGCCGATGCCGCTGGTGGCGCCGGTGACGATCGCGACCTTGCCGTCGAGCTTGAACATCCCCCTACTCCTTCTTTTCCGCATCGTGGAAGAAGGGCTCGACCTTGCCCTTCAGCGTGATCGTCAGCGGGTTGCCCTTGCGGTCGAGGGACTTCCCGGCCGCGACCTTGATCCAGCCCTCGCTGACGCAGTACTCCTCGACGTTGGTCTTCTCCTTGCCGTTGAAGCGGATGCCGACGCCGCGGGTCAGCAGCGGCTCGTCGTAGTGCGGGCTCTCGGGATTGTTGGAGAGACGGTCGGGAAGCTGGTCGGTCATTGGGTTCTCTGGGGGCTCTCGATGCTGACGTTGCTCCCCCGGTGATACAAGCCGCCGGCCCTCCTGCCAATCGGCTAGTATCCCGGCCCCACCAGGAGATTCCCCCGACGATGCTTCCCGCCTCGATCCACGAGATGGACGCGCTCCAGCTTTCGGAGGCCATCCGCACGAAGAAGGTCTCCTCGGCCGAGGTCATGACCGCGACGCTCGACCGGATCGAGCGGCTGAACCCGAAGGTCAATGCGATCGTCTCGCTCCGCGACCGGGCGAGCCTCATGTCCGAGGCCGCGGAGAAGGACGCGATGCTGGCGAGAGGCCAGGTCATGGGCCCGATGCACGGGCTGCCGCAGGCGGTGAAGGATCTCGACAATGTGCGCGGCCTGCCCACCACCAAGGGCTCGCCGCTGCTCAAGGACTTCATGCCGGAGACCGATTCCATCCAGGTCGAGCGGATGAGACACGCCGGCGCGATCTTCATCGGCAAGACCAACGTGCCGCAGTTCGGGCTCGGCTCGCACACGACCAACCCGGTGTTCGGCCCGTCCCGGAATCCCTACGACCTCTCGCGCACGCCCGGCGGCTCCAGCGGCGGAGCCGCGGTGGCGCTGGCGATGCGCCTCTTGAGCGTCGCCGACGGCAGCGACTATGGCGGCTCGCTCCGCAACCCGGCCGGCTGGAACAACGTCTTCGGCTTCCGCCCCTCGACCGGCCGCGTGCCGTCGGACGAGAGCGACCTCTACCTGCCGACGATGGGCACAGCCGGCCCGATGGCCCGCACCGTGCCGGACCTGGCGATGCTGCTCACCGTGCAATCGGGCTACGACGCGCGCGTGCCGCTGTCGATCGCATCCGACCCCTCCGTCTTCGCCGGATCGCTGAAACGCGACTTCAAGGGCACGAGGATCGCCTTTCTCGGCGACTTCAACGGCTACCTGCCCTACGAGGCGGGCGTGCTCGAGACCTGCCGGACGGCGCTGAAGACCTTCGAGGAGATCGGCTGCATCGTCGAGGACGCGATTCCCGACTATCCGGTCGACGACATGTGGCGCGCCTGGCTCAAGCTCCGCGCCTGGCAGTCGGGCGGCAACGGCAAGGCCTTCTACGACAACCCGTTGAAGCGCGCCTATCTGAACAAGCAGATGATCTTCGAGGTCGAAAGCGGGCTCAACCTCAGCGCCTTCGACATCACCGCCGCCGGTCAGGTGCGGAGCGCCTGGTACAAGTCGCTGCTGCGGTTCTTCACGAAGTACGATTTCTTCGTGCTGCCGACCGCGCAGCTCTTCCCGTTCCCGGTCGAGACCGTGTGGCCGACCGAGATCGCGGGCCGAGCGATGACCACGTATCACGAGTGGATGAAGGTGGTGCTGCCGGCGACGATGTGGGGCGGCCCGGCGCTCGCGGTGCCGGCCGGCTTCGGCGACAACGGGTTGCCGATGGGCCTGCAGATCGTCGGCCCCAACCACGCCGAGCTCGCCTGCCTCAAATTGGCGCACGCCTACGACCAGGCGAGCCAATGGGTTCGCAAGCGGCCGCCGCCGGGCGTGTGAGCTACGAAAGGCGCCGATAGAGCTCTCTGAATCGCGCGTAGCCGGCGCGGTAGGTGGCGGCGTTCGCCGGATCCGGCCGAACCAGCTCGCCTTTCGAGACGAAGCGCGCCGCGCCCATCCAGTCGTCGGCAAGGCCGCAGCCGATCGCAGCGGTCCACGCCGCGCCGAGGCAGGATCCCGGATGGCCGTCGAGGCGCTGGACCGGCGCCTCGATCACGTCGGCGACGATCCGCATCCAGACATCGCTGCGCGAGCCGCCGTCGGAGGCGAGGTAGGTCTCGGTGCGATGGCCGATCTCGCTCAGCACTTCGATGTGATGGCGGATCGCATAGGCATAGGCTTCCAGCAGCGCCCGCCACAGATGGCCGATGCCATGCGCGAGGCTGAGCCCCGTGAAGGCACCGCGCGCCTCAGGATCGTGGATCGGCGTTTTCTCGCCGAGGAAGTACGGCAGGATCGCGACGCCGTCGGCGCCGGCCGGCACGGCCTCGGCAAGGCGGTCGAGATCGCGATGCGAGCGGCCGCCGCCGAAGGTCTCGACGAACCAGTTGAGGCCGGAGCCGCCGGTGGCCATGCAGCCGTTCGGCATGTAGAGGCCGGGCACCAGGTGATGATCGAGATAGAGGCGCGCATCGGGTGCCGCCCTGTCGGTGGCGATCAGCACGTCGACCGAGCCGCCGAACTTGAGCAGCACGTCGCCGGGGCTGACCACGCCGGCGCCGAGCGCGGAAGCGATCAGGTCGGCGCCGCCGCCGACCACCGGCACGCCGGCGGGAAGCCCGGTCTCCGCCGCCGCGGCCGCGGTGACGCGCCCGAGGATCGCGTGCGAGACCGACCGCGGCGGCAGCGTTGCGCGCGGGACGCGGGCGAGCGCGACCAGGTCGTCGGCGACCTCCCGGGTCGTCAGATCGACGAAGCCCGCCTCCAGCGCCCAGTTCTGCTCGATCGCCGACACGCCGGTCAGCCGCCAGTTGACGTAGTCGTAGGAGCCGAAGACGGTCGCGATGCGGGCGAAGACCTCCGGCTCGTGCGCCGCGAGCCAGCGCAGCTTCGGCGCCACCAGCTGCTGGTTGATGCCGTTGCCGGCGCGCTTGAGGAACGCGGTCTCGTCGACCTCCGCGCGCAGCGCCTCGACCTCGGCGCCGCAGCGCGCATCGCTCTGCTGGATGCTGGGGCGCAGCAGCTCGCCGCGTTCGTCGAGCAGCACGACCGCCGGCAGCATGCCGGTGACGCCGATGCCTTTCAGCTCTTCCGGCCCGATGCACCCCATCAGCTCGCGCGCGATCTCGCCGACATTCGCCCACCATTGCCGCGGATCCTCCTCGGCCCAGCCGGGGCGCGGCGAGGACAGCGTCGCCGGACGCGAGGCCGTTCCCAGGACCTCGCCCGGCAGCCGGATCAGGATGCCGATGGTCGAGGTCGTGCCGATGTCGAGGCCGAGGACGACGCTCATCGAAGTCCGGCGACCACGTCCATGAAGCGCTTCACGCGGTCGCGGTCGACGGCGTTCCAGGTGTTGCCGTCGACCTTGAAGTGGGTGCCGACGATCGCGCCGGAAGCAAGCGCCATCACCGTCTTCACGTTGTCGAGGTTGACGCCGGTGTTGGCGAGGACCGGCACGTCGGCGATCGCCTCGCAGACGCGACGGAGATCGGCCTCGGCCGCCGGCTTGCCGGTGATCGGGCCGGAGACCAGGATCGCATCGGCGAGCGAGGAGAAGACCGCGCTCCGGGCGCGGAGCTCGATCGGCCGCTGGTCGAGCGCGTGGGCGAACTCGGCATTGATGTTGAAGAGGAGCTTCAGGTCGGGCCGGCCGAGGTTGCGCTTGAGCCGCGCCGCACCCGCCGCATCCGGCGTCCACAGGCCCATGTCGGAGGCGAAGACGCCGGTCATGATCTCGCGGACGAAGGCCGCCCCGGTCGCCGCCGCGATCGCGACGCTCGCCTTCGGGTCCCAGAGGTAGTTGACGCCGAAAGGCACCGTCAGGATCGGTTTCACCGCCTCGACGACCGCGGTCATCGCCGCGATCCCTTCGGCGGGCGCCGCTAGCACATAGGGCCGGTCGTTCTCGTTGCCGAACATGACCGCGTCGATGCCGCCCGACTGCAGCGCCTCGATGTCGCGGCAGACGGCCTCGATCAGCTTCGGCATGCCGCCATCGGCGTCGTAGAGAGGCGCGCCTGGCAAGGCGCCGATATGGGCCATGCCGATCACGACCTTCTTCTTCGCACCGAAGAACTCGAACACCACGGTATGCTCCCTCCCCGAACCGTCTTCGAGCCGGCAGTTAACACCGGGAGCGTCCGCTTGACCAACAGCGATGCCGAGACCCAGGAAGTCGAAGCCGAGCTCGCATCGGCCGAGCGGGCCGGCCTCCGCCTGGCGCTGATCGGACGCACCCTGGCGCTGCTGCCGATCGCCGGCTGGTATGCGTGGTTCGGCGTGCCTGACGGCAACTACATCGGCCTCGCCGTCGCCTCGGCGTTCATGCTGCTGGGCTTCGTGCACCTGGGACTGCTGGTCTCGCGCCGCGAGAAGCCCTGGCACCGCTATGCGTTCCTCGCAGCGGACGCGGTCGGCCTCGGCCTCCTGGTCGTGCTGACCCCGCTCAACCCGGGCGGGGCGAGTGCGGCGCCGCAGATCCTCGTCTTCCACGCCTATGGGGTCTATTACCTGTTCCTCGTGCTGGCGGTCGCCGCCCTGTCGTTGTCGCCGCGGCTCGTGCTGTTCGCCGGCGCGGCCGTGGTCGCGACGTTGTGGGCGGTGTTCGGCTGGATCGTCTCGCACATGCCGCGCACCGTGACCTGGGGCGACCTTCCGGCGAATGCCGATCGCGACACCTTCGTTCGCGTCCTGCTCGACCCCGATTTCGTCGGCATCGGCAACCGGGTCGAGGAGTCGGCGGTGATCCTGGCGACGGCAGCGCTTCTGGCGGTCGCCGTGCATCGTGCCCGCAACGTCGTCCGCGCCCGGGCCTCGGCCGAGCGCCAGCGCCAGCGCGTGCAGGCGGTGTTCGGGCAATACGTGCCGCCCGAAGTCGCGGGAACGATCCTCGCCAACCAGGCGGCGCTGACCCCGCAGACCCGGACCGCGACCATCCTGTTCTCCGACATCGAGGGCTTCACGCGGCTTTCGGAGCGCCGGCCCCCGGCGGAGGTCATTCGCATCCTCAACGGCTTCTTCGACGCGGCGACCGGGACGATCGGCGCGCACAAGGGCGTCGTCGTCAGCTTCGTCGGCGATGCGGTGATCGCCGCCTTCAACGCGCCGCTCGATCTTCCCGACCACGCCGCCGCCGCGACGCGCTGCGGCGAGGCCCTGCTGGCGCTGGTCGCGCGCGAATCCTTCGGTGGCGAGGATCTCAGGCTCCGCATCGGCATCGCCACCGGCCCCGTCGCCTCCGGCAGCGTCGGCGGCACCAGGCGACAGACCTGGACGGTCTACGGCGACACGGTGAACCTGGCACAGCGCCTCGAAGGCCTGAACAAGGAGCGCGACACGCGGCTGCTGGTCTCCGAGGAGACGGCGCGGGCGGCGAAGGCAGTCGCGTTCAAGGAGGTCGGCACGATCGCGGTGCGCGGGCGAGAGCGGCCGGAACGTGTCTTTACGATCGAGGGCTGATCAGCTCTTCCACAGGATCCTCGACGCCCGCCTCGCCCCCTCGGCCATCGACTCCAGCTTCATCCAGACGATGTCGGGGTCGACCGTGTTCCAGTCGGCGACGGTGGCGAAGCCGCAGTCGGTCGAGGCGATCACGCGCTCGCGCCCGACCACCTCGGCGAAGCGGCAGAGGCGTTCGGCGACCAGGTCCGGGTGCTCGACGAAGTTGGTCGAGCTGTCGATCACGCCCGGCAGAACCATGCGGCCTTCCGGAAGCCTGATCCGCTTGAACACGCTCCACTCGTGCTCGTGGCGCGGGTTGGCCGCCTCGAACGAGATCGCGCCGGCGTTGATCTTCAGCACCGTCGGCAGGATCCGCTCGAGCGGGATGTCGTGGATGTGCGGGCCTTCGTAGTTGCCCCAGCAGACATGGAGCCGCACGCGCTGGAGCGGGATGCCGGCGAGCGCCGCGTTCAGCGCCGCGACATGGCCTTCGAGCCGCTTCAGGAACTCGTCCTCGGAAAGCTCGGTGTACATCGTGTGCTTGCCGACGGCGAGGTCGGGGCTGTCGATCTGCAGATCCAGTCCCTCATCGACGATCCGCCGGTATTCGTGCCGCATCGCTTCGGACAGCGCCTGGCGATAGGCGTCGTCGTCGGGATAGAAGCGGTTCGGCTGGAACAGCGAGATCACCCCCGGCGCCGCCGCATTCATGAAGCCCCGCGCATAGCCCTCGGCCTTCAGCGCCGACGAGAAGCGGCGGAGGTCGTCCTCAAGCGGCTCTGTGGTGCGGACGGCGATGGCGCCGGTGCAGCAGGGCCGCGCCAGCTTGGGCGTGCCGCCGGAATCGGCGAGGCGCTTCATGTATCGGGGCACCGTCAGCAGGTCGGACGGCACCCGGCGCGGGCTGTCGCCGGAAAAGCCGGTCAGTCTTTCGCAGACGTAAGTCGCGTAGCTGATCTTGCTCATCTCGCCGTCGGAGGGGATGTCGATGCCGGCCTTCTTCTGCCTGGCGACCGCATCCGCCACGCCGGCCATGACCGCCGCTTCGAACGCGGCGTCGTCTACGGTCTCGCCCATCGCCCGCTTCAGCAACAGCGCCGTCACCTCCTGCGGCCGCGGCAGGCTGCCGACATGAGTCGTCAGGATGCGGTCCATTCAGCGTCTCCCCTCGTTGAGAGGAAACGATGCTAGACGATGAGATCAACGGCCAAAGCGAATTCAGCCGTCGCTGGGATCCGCGGCGCGGCGGCGGGCCTCGGCGATCATGCGCCTAAGCCCGTGCATCTGGTCGAGCAGGTGCAGGATGATCGGCACCGCCTCGTCGTTGACGCCGAGACCGCGCTTGAGGTCGCAGATGAGGCGCGCGCGAGCAAGGTCGACGTCGGAGAAATGATCGGCTTCCAGCGGTGTCAGCCACCCCTCCTCGAGCCAGACCTCCAGCGCCTCGCCCTCGATCTCGGCATGCATCAGGAATTCGTGCCGCTGCATCGTCACTCTCCCGCCTTGTCCTGACGCATGAACGCCGCCAGCGCCGGGTCGGGTGCCTCCGGCAGCGCGATGTTCAGCGTCACGTACTCGTCGCCTTGGCCGCCGCCGGCCTTCGGCGCGCCCTTGCCCTTGAGCCGCAGCTTCTTCCCGGAACTGGTCCAGGCAGGTACCGTCATCGCGACGGCGCCGCTCGGCGTCGGCACCTCGATCTTGCCGCCGAGCACCGCGACCCTCAGCGGCAAGGCGACCTCGACATGAACGTCGTCACCACGACGCACGAAGGTCGCATGCGGCCGGACCGCGATTTCCAGCAGCGCGTCGCCGGCCTCGCCGCCGTTGGCCCCGGGTCCTCCCTTGCCGCGAAGGCGCAGGACCGTGCCGTCGCCGGTGCCGGGCGGGATCGTCACGTCGAGCTGGCCGCCGGTCGGCATCGTCAGCGTGCGCTTGGCGCCGTTGAAGGCGTCGAGGAAGTCGAGCTCGAGCCGGTAGCGCATGTCGGAACCGCGCCGGGGCCGGTTGCCGCGCGCGGCCCCGCGACCGAAGAGATCGGCGAAGAAGTCCTCGGCGCCGCCGAGATCGGCGAAGCCTTCGTCGCTGGCATAGGCATGGCCCTGCCCGCCGGCATCGGCGAAGTCGCGATAGAAGCGGCGTTCCGGAGGGCGCTCGGCGCCGGTCGCGTCGATCTCGCCCTTGTCGAAGCGGGCGCGCTTCGCGGCATCGCCGACGATGTCATAGGCCGCCGAGAGATCCTTGAACTTGGCCTCGGCTTCCTTGTCGCCGGGGTTGAGGTCAGGGTGAAGCTTCTTCGCCAGCCGGCGATACGCCTTCTGGATCTCGTCCTGCGAGGCGTCCTTCTTGACGCCGAGTGTCTGATACGGGTCCTTCGCCACGACCTGCTCCTGGGAAACGATTACCGCACATATAGGGAGGCGGCTCCGCCGGAACACCTGGAAGCAACCAGAGCGCGCAGATTTTTTCCCCATGCCTGCGCCGTCGGGCGTGGCGGATCGCCGGCCCCGCCGGTATCCTCGCGGCCACGGCGGAGGATGCGTTTGCCCAAAATCCTGGTGGTCGACGACAACGCGATGATGCGCACGGTGATGCGCTCGGCGCTTGAACGCGCCGGGCACAAGGTGGTCCTGGCCGACAACGGCGAGAAGGCGCTCAAGGCGGCAGCGGGCGAGACTTTCGACCTGATGGTCACCGACGTCCAGATGCCGCGGATGGGCGGCGTCGAACTGGTCCGCGCGCTCCGGAAGTCGCTGCCCGACCTGAAGGTGCTGGTCATATCGGGCGCCGTCGACGAGGGCCAGATGCACGGCTATGCATCGGACAAGTCCCTTGGTATCTCGGCGACGCTCGAAAAGCCTTTCACCGCCGACAAGCTCGCATCGAAGGTCGCCGAGATCCTCGGCTAGAGTCGTTCCGATCAAACCGGAGGGGGACGTGGCGAAGCTCAAGGTGGCGATCGTCGGGCTCGGCGGCGTCGGCGCCATTCATCTCGAAGCCTATCGGGCGAGCCGGGCGGTCGAGGTCGTGGCCGCGGCGGAGATCGACCCGGCCAGGCTGCAGGCGGCCCAGGCGCGCCACGACTTCAAGGCCTATGCCGACTACAAGGAGATGCTGACCGGAGAGTCGATCGACCTCGTGGTGGTGGCGACGCCGGTCTCGACCCACGAAGCCGTCACGATCGCTGCGGCCAAGGCCGGCCATCACGTGCTCTGCGAGAAGCCGCTGGCGGTCGAGGTCGCCCAGGCGAAGCGGATGATCAAGGCCTGCAAGGCGGCAGGCGTGACGCTGTTCTACGGGGCCACCTACCGCCAGCTTCCGGCGCTCCGTGCCGCCCGCGACCTGGTCGTCCAGGGCGCCATCGGCGAGGTCAGGCTGATGCGCGAGCAGGAAGTCGGCGGCACGGGGCCCGAGGGCCGGCAGATCATGGGATTCGCGCATTACCCGCAGGGCGGCCCCGGCGGTTCCGGCTTCGGCCTCGTCGACCACGGCATCCATCTGATCGACGCCTTCGGCTGGCTTTCGCGCAGCACGGTCGAGACCGTTTTCGGCCGCGGCAACATCTCCGGCGCCGACGCATTCCCCGAATACCTGCTGATGAATTTCCGCAGCGGTGCGCTCGGCCACCTGCTCTACGAGGACTCGACCTTCCCCACCTCGCTCCCGGGCGAGGGCATGTTCAGCTGGGGGGCGGGCTGGGACATCAACGGCTACGTGCCGCCGGGCCTCTGGCAGAGCGCGCCGGGGTGCATCCATGTGCATGGCAGCAGGGGCGCGCTCCGCATCTTCCACTACGCGAACGCGCTGTTCCTGACCGACAAGGACGGCACGCGCCAGATCGAGCTCGAAGGCAGGCCCGCGCCCGGGCACTTCGCCGCCCAGGTCGAGAGCTGCGCCCGCAGCATCCAGGACGGCGCGCCGGTCGAGGTGCCCGGCGAGGCGGGCCTCGCCGCGCTGGAGGTGCTGGAGGCCGCCTATCGCAGCTTCGAGGAGAAGCGAATGGTGACGGTCCGCTGACCTACTCGACCTTGTCGAGCGGCCAGATCGGGCGGCGCACCTTCCGATAGGGGAACTGCGCGAAGTTGCGGGACACGATGCCGCCGGAGTCGATGTAGATCAGCTTCCGCGCCATCGGCTCGAAGTCGGCGCGGAAGTGGTTGGATGCCTTGCAGAGAAGCACGTTCACCTTCTCCGGCTCGATGCCGAACATGCGGAACTGCTCGCGGTCGTCGATCTGGCTCTTGATCGAGGAGACGATGACGCGGACATGGCCGAGATCGAGCAGGAAGCTCGGCCCGATCGTGCCGACGGTGCCGGTCGCGTACTTGCCTTTCCGCGTGTAGACGCCGTCGGCGATCGCCAGCACCTTGCCGGTCACCTTGAGCGGCGTGCCGCCGAAACGCGGATCGGTCTTGCCGCCGAGGTTCAGCGTCACCGTGGCGCCGATGCCGGCATCGATGCCGATCTTCGCCGACTCCGGATCGGCGATATGACCGACCACCGCGTCCTCGACCTTCGATTCCAGCAGCGCCTTCAGGAAGCTGGTGCCGTCGCCATGAGCGCCGCCGCCGGGATTGTCGGTGTAGTCGCCGATCAGCAGCGGGCCGGGGCCCGAGCGCGGCTCCATCGCGATGCGGATTCCCTCGGCGATCGGCAGGAAGTCGATCGTGTAGATGCCGCGCTGGTCCCAGGCGAGCCTGATCAGGTCGTCGGCGAGCGCCTGGTAGCGCGGGTCCGAGCCGTCGCCGTTGACCAGCACGGTCGGTCCGGTGAACGGCGTGTCGGCCCAGCCGAAGCCGGCGTTGACGCCGATGTCGAGCACGCCCGGGATCTCGGCCTCGGCCGCCGCCACCTTCTTCATCATGTCGCGCATCGGGCCCCAATGCGTGACCGTCCGGCCCTCGTCGATGCCGAACATGACGGGGCCCTGGGCCCGGTGGACCTTGGGCCTGATCTCGCCCTTCATCGCGCGCTCGAGCAGGCGGCCGGCTCGTTCGCAGGTCTCGTACATGTCGATATGGGGCGTAGTGCGATACGTCGTGATGATATCGGCATGCGTCGCCATCTCGACGCTGGCGTTGGCGTGCACGTCGAGGCTCATCGCGATCGGCACCTTGGGCCCGACGATCTTGCGGATGCGCGCCAGCAGTTCGCCCTCGGCGTCGTCGAAATCCTCCACCACCATCGCGCCGTGCATCGGCAGCAGGATGCCGTCGAAGGGCAGGTTCTTCCTGAGCGCGTCGAGGATGATCTCGGAGAAATGCTCGAAGGCATGGGTCGTCACCGGTCCGCCGGGCTGGGCGAACGAGGCGACCGGATGCACCACGGTCCAGCCGAACTCGTCGGCGAGGTCGAAGACCGCACCCCATTCGCCTCTGGTGCCGCGCATCGCCCTCTCGACCTCGGCGTCGCGGAGATAGAGCGTCTTCTGGAAATCGCCGAGGGTCGTCGGCGTGATGCAGAAGCTGTGCGTCTCGTGCTGGACCGAGGCGGCGAAGACTTTCCGGGGCATGGCGGAACCTTTGGGCGGAAGCTACCTGCTCCCTAGCCCGCATGCGTCGAGCCGGCAACCGAAGCCGGCATCCGGCGCAATGCCGCGTCGTGAGATATTCTGCGGTACCTGTGAGGGAGATTCCGCGCATGGCGAAGTTCGTCTTCGGAATGAACCTGTCCCTGGACGGCTATGTCGACCACGAGCGGTTTGCGCCGGGACCCAAGCTCTTCCGACACTGGATCGAGCATGTCCGGGACCTGACCGGCAGCGTCTACGGCCGCCGCATCTACGAGCTGATGCGGTATTGGGAGGAGGACCGGCCCGAGTGGAGCGCGGACCATCGCGAGTTCGCGGCCGTCTGGCGGCGCCTGCCGAAATGGGTCGTGTCGCGCACGCTGACGTCGGTCGGCCCCAATGCGACGCTCGTCTCCGACGGCATCGAGGCGGCGATGCGCGGCCTGAAGGCCCGGCTCTCCGGGGAGGTCACGGTTTCCGGACCGGTCCTGGCACGAAGCCTGATCGACCTCGGCCTCATCGACGAGTACCGGCTCTACTACCATCCCGTCGTGCTCGGGCACGGCGCGCCGTTCTTCGCCGGGTCCCCGCCGCCGCTCCGCCTCGCTGCCCACGATCGGATCGGCGAGGAGGTGATCAGGCTGACTTACGTTCCTGCCTGACGGACGTCTTCAGTTGGATCGGGGGTCGGGACCGCGCTAACCTCGGCGCCATCCAACCGCACTCTCCCGAAGGTTACCCCTTTATGGTCGACGCCGCGCGCCTTTCGAAGCATATCGGTCAGGTCTGGGACGACGAGATCGTTCCGACGCTGGTCGAGTACATCAAGATCCCGAACAAGTCGCCGTCCTTCGACCCGAAGTGGAAGGAGCACGGCTACATGGACCAGGCCGTGAAGATGTTCGAGGCGTGGGGGCGGAAGAAGATCGCGTCCATGCCGGGGGCCACGCTTGAGATCGTCCAGCTCGAGGGCCGGACGCCGGTGATCCTAATCGAGGTGCCGGGCGCGTCGAAGGACACCGTGCTGCTCTACGGCCATCTCGACAAGCAGCCGGAGATGGTCGGCTGGTTCGAAGGCTTCGGCCCGTGGATCCCGCTGATCAAGGGCGACAAGCTCTATGGCCGCGGCGGCGCCGACGACGGCTATGCGATGTTCGGCTCGCTCGAAGCGATCGCCGCCCTGCAGGACCAGAAGGTGCCGCATGCGCGCTGCGTG
>JAEULB010000162.1 GCA_016792585.1 Rhodospirillaceae bacterium | reverse complement strand
CTCGTCCTCGGTCTGGGCGATGAACATGTTCGGGCGGTACTTCTCCCAGTGGCCCGAGGCTTCCCAGAGCGCGCGGTCGAGGAGCTGCGGCGTCTTCACCTCGACGTAGCCGACCTCTTCCAGGCGCCGGCGCATGTGGCGTTCCAGCGTCCGGTAGAGCGTCCAGCCGTTCGGATGCCAGAACACCGAGCCGACGGCCTCTTCCTGCAGATGGAAGAGGTTCATCTCCTTGCCGATCTTGCGATGGTCGCGCTTCTCGGCTTCCTCGAGCTGATGGAGGTGCTGCTTGAGCTGGTCCTCGCTGGCCCAGGCCGTGCCGTAGACGCGCTGCAGCTGCGCGTTCTTGGCATCGCCCCGCCAGTAGGACCCCGCAAGCTTCATGAGCTTGAAGGCATGGCCGAGCTTGCCCGTCGACGGCAGATGCGGCCCCGTGCAGAGGTCCGTGAACTTGCCTTGGCTGTAGATCGAGATGTCCTCGTCGGCCGGGATCGTCTCGATGTGCTCGGCCTTGAAGCGCTCGCCGATCGACTTGAAGAAGTCGACCGCCTGGTCGCGGCTCCAGACGTCGCGCGTGATCGGCTCGTCGCGGTCGACGATCTCGTGCATGCGCTTTTCCAGCGCCGCCAGATCCTCGGGCGTGAACGGCTCCTCGCGATGGAAGTCGTAGTAGAAGCCGTTCTCGATCGACGGGCCGAAGGTCACCTGGACCTTGTCGCCGTAGAGTTCCTTCGCCGCCTCGGCCAGCACATGGGCGGCGTCGTGGCGGAGAAGGTCGAGCGCGCCGGCGTTCTTCCCCGTCACGATCTCGACCCTGGCATCGCGGTCGATCGGGCGGACGAGGTCGATCATCTCGCCGTCGACCTTCACGGCGAGCGCGGCCTTGGCAAGGCCGGCACCGATCGACTTGGCGATGTCGGCGCCGGAAACGGGATTGTCGTAACGACGGACGCTGCCGTCGGGGAGCGTGATCGCGGGCATGGCTATGTCACGTATGTCTTGTGGGGCGACCGCTCGCGGAGGGAACGGTCCAAAAAAAGCGCAAGCGCTCTACCAGGCCGAGCAGGCCTTGATAGTTCGGGTCGTGGCCGCGGGAGCGGCGAAGGGCAGGGCGCGGTTGGACATGGCTCTGAAGCGCCGCCTAGATATAGGAAACCGGCGATCAAGGCAACCGGGCGAGCCCGGCCGCTTCCTGTAACACGTCGGTGACCGGCAGATCTTTCAGGTGGATCCGGCGCATCGTCCCGACCGCTTCGCCCCGGGGGGCGCAGCGGGCCGGATCGCTCTCTTCCGAGAACAGGACCAGGGACGGGCAGCCGAGCGCCGCCGTCGCGTGCATCGGGCCGGTATCGTTGCCGACGGCGATCCGCGCCTGGCGGGCGAGGCCGCCGAGCTCGAGGAGCGAGGTTCGTCCCGTCAGGTCGATCGCGCCCGGTGCCTCGGCGACGATCGCGCGTCCGAGATCCGACTCGTCGGCCGCACCGACCACGACCGGCGTCAAACCGCGGCCGGTCAGCGCCTTCGCCAGCGCAGGGTAGTACGGCCAGCGCTTGGCCGGCCGGTGGCGCGAGCCGCCTGGGACCAGGAGGGCGAAGTTCTCGGGCAGGTCGAGCCGGCTCACATCGGCGCCGAACCAGGCGAGGTCGGGCGGCGGCACCTCTTCGATGCCGGCGATGCGAAGCTGCTCGGCCTGGCGGTCGACCGTGTGCATATGGATGCGGTTTGGGTTGTCGTGCGGGTGCGAGCAGCCCGGGGCCACGCCCGACCAACGGGGCGCTCCCATCAGGGTGAAGTACCAGGCGGTCCTGGACGAGGTCTGCAGGTCGTAGACCGCGGCGAAGCGCGCATCCCTCAACCGGCGGATCGTCCGGATCAGGGTCGGCAGGCGCAGCAGCGACGGCCGGTCGTCGACCCAGACCTCCTGGAACCAGCCGCTCGCGCGCAGCAACTCCGCGAAGGGCGAGCCGGTGAGCGCGACCAGGTGCGCCTCGGCGTGATGCCGGCGGATGGCCTGGAACGGCCCCAACGCCTGGATCACGTCGCCGAGCGCGCCGTGGCGGATCGCCAGGATCTTCACGCCGCGCTCTGCCGATGCCCGGCGCGGGCGAGCGCCTCCTGGTAGACCGCCAGCGTCGAGTCGCACATCGTCTGCTGGTCGTAGTTCTCGCGTGCGTGCGCGATCGCGGTCTCGGCGATGGTGAGCCGCGCCTCGGTCGAAAGGTCGATCGCGTCGGCGAGCGCTTCGGCCATCGAGGTGGCGTCGCCGGGCTTCACCAGCCAGCCGGTGACGCCCGGGAGGATGGTCTCGCGCGCGCCGCCATGGTCGGTCGCGATCACCGGCCGGCCCATTGCCTGGGCCTCCACCGGCACGCGTCCGAAGGCCTCGGGGTCGGTCGAGGCGGAGACCACGACATCGGCCAGCATGTAGGCGGCCGCCATGTCGTTGCAGTCGCCGACGATGCGCACACGGCCCTGGAGCCCCTGGCCCGAGACCAGCCGCTCCAGCTCCTGGCGATAGTTGGTGCGGCCCTGGTCGGATCCGGCCAGCACGCAGATGATGTCGGTCCGCTTCAGCAAGGTCAGCGCCTCGATCAGTACCGTCTGGCCTTTCCAGCGCGTCAGCCGCCCCGGCAGCAGGATCACCGGCGCACCGTCGGGGAGCCGCCAGTCCTTCTGAAGCTGCAGCATCCGATGCGCATGCACGCGCTCCGGC
This sequence comes from Rhodospirillaceae bacterium, assembly GCA_016792585.1. Taxonomy (GTDB): domain Bacteria; phylum Pseudomonadota; class Alphaproteobacteria; order SHVZ01; family SHVZ01; genus SHVZ01. The sequence continues at coordinate 7,634 of JAEULB010000162.1, read as the reverse complement.
GAGAACTTCTCGAGGTCGATGCCGCGCGGAATCAGGCGAAGCCGGTCGACCGGGACCTTGTAGGTCTCGATGATATGGCGCGCGATGAACTCGGAAGTGGCGATGGTCGGTTCGCCCCGCACCATGACAGAGTTGTAGAGCCGCTTGAACGCATTGCCGGCGCCGTAGGTTCCGTGGAAGGTGGTCACGAACGGGATGCGTCTGCGCTTGGCGGCGCTCCAGGCGGACCAAGCCGGGGCGCGGCTGCGTGCGTGCACGAGGTCGATGCCTTCGGCGTCGATCACGTGGAGCAGGCGTTCGATGTTGCGGCGGATCGCGAACGGGTTCTTGGTGTCGAGCGGAAGCTGGATGTGGCGGGCGCCGGCGCGCTCGAGCTCGCGCACCATGGCGCCGCCGGCGGATGCCACGACCGAGCGCCAGCCGGCGCGGACGGTGGCGCCCGCGATCTGGACGGCGCCGCGCTCGACGCCGCCGGTCTCGAGCGCGGGCAGGACTTGCAGGATGGTGGGTACGGTCATCGGCTAAGGTAAGAGACGAATGAGGAGCGGCGGCCTTCGGATGTCGGTCGAAAGATTAACACGGCCCGATGGCCACGAAATCGCGTTCCGTCAAGAGGCCGGACGCGGACCCGGCGTGATCTTCTTCAGCGGCTTCAACTCCTCGATGAGCGGCACGAAAGCGAGCTGGCTCGCCGAGCGATGCCACGTGGCCGGACGCGCTTGCCTTCGCTTCGACGCCTTCGGCCACGGCGAATCGACCGGTCGGCTCGCCGATGGAACGGTCGGGCGCTGGAAGGAGGACGCGCTCGCGGTTCTCGACCGGCTGACCTCCGGCCCGCAGATCCTGGTGGGATCCAGCATGGGCGCCTGGATCGCGACGCTGGTTGCCGAGCGGCGGCCGGAGCGCGTCGCGGGATTCATCGGCATCGCCGCCGCGCCCGACTTCACGCGCGAGCTGATCGAGCCTTCGCTTTCGGCCGAGGCGCGGGCCGCGCTCGATCGCGACGGCGTCTGGATGCGGCCGTCGGCCTATGGATCCGATCCCTATCCGATCTCGAAGCGTGCCTTGGACGAGGCGGTTGCCCATCTCGTGCTGCCGCGCCGTATCGCCGTCGGATTTCCGGTGCGCCTTCTGCACGGCACAGCCGACGCGGACGTGCCGGTCGACCTCTCGTTCCGGCTGGCACGCACGATCGACGGACCCGATACGACGGTGACTCTGATTCCGGGCGGCGACCATCGACTGTCCGGCGAGCGCGACCTGGCGTTGCTGGGCTCGACCTTGGATCAGCTCCTCGCCAGGGCGGCCAGCCCCTCGCGATAGGTCGGATAGGTGAGCCTGACGCCGAGCTCCTCCTTGATCCGCCGGTTCGAGACGCGCTTCAGCTCGTCGTAGAAGCTACGCGCCATCGGCGGCAGGTTCGCCTGCTCGAACGGGATCGCTGGCGGTGGCTCGACCCCGAGCAGGCGCGCGGCCTCGACGATCACGTCCTGCGGCGGGGCCGCCTCGTCGTCGCAGACGTTGTAGGCGGCGCCGGGGTTGGGTTTCGCCATCGAGGCTTCGAGCACGCGCACGATGTCGTCGACATGGATGCGCGAGAACACCTGGCCCGGCTTGATCACGCGCCGCGCGGTGCCGGCACGCACCTGCTCGAAAGGCCCGCGGCCGGGTCCGTAGATGCCGGCAAGCCGGAACAGATGCACCGGCCGGCGATGCTTTCGCCAGAGATCGAGCCAACCTTCCTCGGCATCCACGCGCCGCTGTCCGCGAACCCCTGCGGGACGGAGGTCGCTGGTCTCGTCGACCCAGGCACCGCCGCGGTCGCCGTAGACGCCGGTGGTGGAGAGGTAGCCGATCCACTCGGTGGGAACCGAGGCGATCGCCGCCGCATGCAGGTCGATCGCCGGATCGCCCTGGTCGTCGGGCGGGACCGAGGAAAGGATGTGCGTGGCGCCTCGCAGCGCGGTCGGATCGGCGAGCGGCCGCGCCCGGTCGAAGAACTGCGTCTCGATCCCCTCGGCCGCGAGCGCGGCATGGCTTTCGGGCGTCCGGCAGGTGCCGGCGACGGCCCACCCGCGACCCTTGAGCGCGCGGGCCAGCGCCAGGGCCGAGTATCCGAGACCGAAGCAGAAGAGACGAGGCATGGACGTAGGGGCTCCCGCGACCTATCTAGCACGGGTGATCGCGTCGCTCCTCATCGCCGTCCTCGCGCTGTCGACTTCCGCCAAAGCCGAAATCATCGGCGGCGAGGAGTCCTACCGCGCCTGCATGACGCTCGCCCGCGAGAAGCCGAAGGACGGCGAGGAGCGGGCGCTCGGCATGATCGCGCTCAAGGGAGGCGCGCCGGCGCGCCACTGCCTGGCAACGGCGCTGCTCAACCTCGGCCGGTATGCCGACGCAGCCGACGCGTTCATCGACGTCGCGGTCGCGACGCGCGATCCCGTCATGCGCGTCGAGGCACTGGGCCAGGCCGGCAATGTCTGGGTCATGGCTGGCGACCTGCCGCGGGCGGTCGCCACCTTCGGCGAGGCAATCCGGCTCAAGGACAACGATCCCGACCTGTATATCGACCGCGCGATCGCGCTCGCCGCGGCGGCCAACTACTACGAGGCGCTCGACGACCTCAACCGGGCGCTCGAGCTCGATCCGAGGCGTGCCGAGGCCTTCGTCTTCCGCGCCACGGCTTATCGCTATGTCGATGCGTTCGATCTGGCATTCCAGGACGTCGAGTCGGCGTTGGCGCTGAAGCCCGGGTTCCCGGAGGCGCTGGTCGAGCGCGGCGCGCTCCGGCGCCTTTCCGGAAACGACGCGGGCGCGCGCGCCGACTGGATTTCCGTTTTGCAGCGGGCACCGGAGTCGGCGGCCGGCGACGCGGCGCGCGAGAACCTCGCGAAGCTGGATCTCAAGGCGCCATGATCATCCGCGACTATGTTCCCGCCGATGTCGACGCGCTGATCGACCTGTTCCGGCAGGCCGTACGGCGTGTCGCGATCCGCGATTACAGCGAGGCGCAGGTGAAGGCCTGGGCGCCCGACATGGCCGAACGCGAGAAATGGGTCGAGCGCCGCGCCAGCCGGCCGACCTGGGTCGCCGAGATCGACGGGAAGGTCGCAGGCTTCACCGACCTCGAGCCCGACGGCCATGTCGACATGATGTACGTCCATCCCGACTTCAAAGGCCGCGGCGTCGCCAACGCGCTGATGGCCAGGGTCGAGGAAGCCGCGGCCGAGCGGAAGCTCGGCCGGCTCTACACGGAAGCCAGCATCACCGCGAAGCCCTTCTTCGAGAGGAAAGGCTTCCGCGTGATCACGCCGCAGACCGTCCATGTCCGCGGCCAGGACCTGGTGAACTACCGGATGGAAAAGTTCCTTTAGGCGGGTGCGCGTCGCCAGAGGATCGTCACGGCACCGGCGGCGATCAGCAGCCCGCCGCCGATGCGGTTGACTGTGCGCTGGACCGCGGGCTTCCGGATGAAGTTCTTCGTCCAGGACGCCAGCATCGCGTAGAACAGCGCGTTCGTGGTGCCGAAGAAGACGAAGGTCGGGACCAGGACTGTCATCTGTCCGATCATCGGCTGCGTCGTGTCGAGGAACTGCGGGAAGAAGGCGACGTAGAAGACGATGCCTTTCGGGTTCAGGGTCGCCGCGACATAGGCGTTCACGAAGACGCGCCAGCGGCTCCACTCGACCGGCGCCGCGATCTCGCCCCCTTCAGACACCGGCGTCCGCCACAGCTTGACGCCGAGATAGATCAGGTAGGCCGCACCGATCCACTTCACCACCGTGAAGATCTCGGCCGAGGTCGCCAGCAAGGCGCCGAGGCCCAGCATCGAGGCGGTCATCGCGGTGAAGTCGCCGAGTGCTACGCCGGCGACGATCGCATAGGCCGCGCGCTTCCCGTGGCCGAGCGCGTAGGAGACGATCATCAGCACGGTCGGGCCGGGAATGGTCACGATCACGAAGGAGGCGACGGCGAAGGCGAGCCAGGTTTCGAAGGTCATCGGGGATCTCCCAGATTAAAGAGAAGGATAAATCCACCGGTTTCGGAGGGATGCAACCGTGGTTTTCGAGGCTACAATCCGCGCCCTGAACCCAGAGGCCGACATGTCCGCCACCTGCATCTTCTGCAAGATCGCCAAGCGCGAGATCCCCTCCCACATCGTCCATGACGATGCGGACACCTTCGCCTTCATGGACATAAGGCCGATCCAGCCTGGCCACGTGCTGGTGATCCCGAAGATCCACATCGACCACTTCTCCGACCTGCCGGACGAGGCGGCGACCAAGGTCCTGCTGGTCGCCCAGCGCCTGGCCAGGAAAGCGAGGTCGGAGCTGAAGCCGCCGCGGGTCGGGTTGCTGGTCGGCGGTTTTGCCGTGCCGCATGCCCATCTGCACGTAGTGCCGATGCAGGACGGCCACGACCTCACCTCGCAGAACTACGCCAAGGTGGCGGACGGCAAGGTGACCTACGACATCACCAACATTCCGCCCGCGGCGCCGGAAGAACTGGCGACGATCGCGGGGCGTCTCAAAGCCTAGCCTTCGCCCCGCCCGGGCGCCTATCATCCGTCGTCCTTCAGAGTCAGATCCCCTAGGAGCCTTCGATGGGTCAGTTCGGCTTCGGTCAGTCCGTCCGCCGCAAGGAGGATGTGCGCTTTATCACCGGCCGCGGCCGCTACACCGACGACATCAGCCTGCCCGGCCAAGTGGCGGCCTTTGTCGTCCGCTCGCCGCATGCGCATGCGACCTTCAAGATCAAGGACATTGCTGCCGCCAAGAAGGCCTCCGGCGTCCTGGCCGTGCTGACCGGCGCCGATGCCGTCGCCGACAAGCTCGGCAACATTCCCTGCAAGGTGCCGATCAAGAACCGCGACGGCTCCAAGTCTGTGATGCCTCCCTATCCGCTGCTGGTCGCGGACACCGCGCGGCACGTGGGCGATGCCGTCGCCCTGGTCGTCGCCGAGACCCTGGCCCAGGCGCGCGACGCGGCCGAGCTGATCGAGATCGACTGGAGCCCGCTGCCGGCCGCCGCCGACACCGGGAAGGCCGGCGACGCCGGCGCGCCGCAGGTCTGGCCGCAGGCGAAGAACAACCAGGTCTTCGACTGGGAGCTCGGCGACGCCAAGGCGACCGAGGCCGCCTTCGCCAAGGCCGACAAGGTCGTCGAGCTCGACCTGATCAACAACCGCATCATCGTCAACTCGATGGAGCCCCGCGGCGCGCTCGGTGCCTTCGACGTCAAGGAAGACCGCTACCACCTCTACACCTCCTCGCAGGGAGCGCACTCGATCCAGGGGCTGCTCACCGAGGCGCTGAACGAGAAGGCGGAGAAGTTCCACGTGGTGACGCCGGATGTCGGCGGTGGCTTCGGCATGAAGCTGTTCCTCTATCGCGAATACGCGCTGGTGCTGTGGGCGGCGAAGAAGGTCGGCCGGCCGGTCAAGTGGACCTCGGACCGCCAGGAGGCGTTCCTCTCCGACACGCAAGGCCGCGACCACGTGAGCAAGGCGCGCCTCGCGATGGCGAAGGACGGCACCTTCCTCGGCCTCAAGGTCCACACCGTCGCCAATCTCGGCGCCTACCTCTCCAACTACGGCCCGTTCATTCCGACCATGGCCGGCACCGGCATGCTCGCCGGTCTCTATTCGACGCCGGCGATCCATGCGCACATCGTCGGCGTGTTCACGCATACGGTGCCGATCGACGCCTATCGCGGCGCCGGCCGGCCGGAAGCGGCCTTCCTGGTCGAGCGCCTGGTCGACGTCGCGGCGCGCGAGACCGGGATGTCGCCGGATGCGATCCGGCGGAAGAACTTCATCCCCTCGCAGTCGATGCCGTTCAAGACCGCGCTCGGCGAGACCTACGACTCCGGCGACTTCACCGGCGCCATGGATAAGTGCATGGCCGCCGCCGACTGGAAGGGCATAGGCGCCCGCAAGGCCGCCTCGCAGAAGAAGGGCAGGATCCGCGGCATCGGCATGGCCTGCTATGTCGAGGCCTGCTCGGGCGGTGGGCCGGAGAACGCCTGGATCTCGGTCGAGCCCTCGGGCGCGGTGCTGGTCGCGATCGGCACGCAGTCGAACGGCCAGGGCCACGAGACGGCCTATGCGCAGGTCACCGCCGACAAGCTCGGCATCGACATCGAGCAGGTGCGCGTGATCCAGGGCGACACCGACACGATCAAGTCGGGCGGTGGCACCGGCGGCTCGCGCTCGATCCCTGTCGGCAGCGTCTGCATCGATGGTGCGGCGACCGACGTGATCAACAAGGGCAAGAAGATCGCCGCCCAGGCGATGGAAGCCTCCGAGGCCGACATCGAGTTCGCCGACGGCCGCTTCGCGATCGCCGGCACCGACCGGCGGATGACGCTGTTCGAGGTCGCGGCCGCGGCCAACGATCCCAAGAAGCGCCCAGCCGGCATCGAGGCCGGCGGCCTCAGCGGTACCAGCGGCTTCACACCGCCGGCCTCCACGTATCCCAATGGCTGCCACATCGCCGAGGTCGAGGTCGATCCGGAGACCGGCACCGTGCAGGTCGAGCGCTACACCATCGTCGACGATTTCGGCACGGTGCTGAACCCGATGATGCTGCAGGGCCAGGTCCATGGCGGCATCGGCCAGGGCCTGGGCCAGGCGCTGCTGGAGAACTGCAGCTACGACGAGAACGGCCAGCTCGTGACCGGCTCGCTGATGGACTACTGCCTGCCGCGCGCCGGCGACGTGCCGACCGTCGCCTTCGACATGAACCCGGTGAAGTGCAAGACCAACCCGCTGGGCTTGAAGGGCTGCGGCGAGGCGGGCGCGATCGGCGCGCCGCCGACCATCATCAACGCCTTGGTCGACGCGCTTCAGCCCTACGGCGTTCGTCACATCGACATGCCGGCGACGCCGGAGAAGGTGTGGGCGGCGATCCGCCAGGGCCAGTCGAAGCGGGCGGCGGAGTAGCGTGGCGCTGGATATCCAGCGTCTCCTGCCCGAGGTCGCCGCCGCCGCGCGCAAGGCCGGTGCGGCGATCCTCGTGCACTACGAAGGCGATTTCGCGGTCAACCGCAAGGCCGACGGCTCGCCCGTCACCGCTGCCGACCATGCCTCGGAAGCGGTGATGCTGGAGGCCCTCAAGCGCCTGACGCCCGACATCCCGGTCGTTTCGGAGGAAGAGGTCGAGGCCGGCCGCTTCCCCGACGTCTCGTCGGGGTGCTTCTGGCTGGTCGATCCGCTGGACGGCACCAAGGAGTTCGTCAAGCGCAACGGCGAGTTCGCCGTCGTCGCCGGCCTCGTCGTCGACTTCAAGCCGGTCGCCGGTGTGATCTACGCCCCAGTGCTCGACACGCTCTATGCCGGCGGCGAAGGTCGCGCCTGGCGCGAGAAAGACGGAAAGAAGGAAGCGATCGTGGCGCGCCACGAGCCGTCAGACGGGCTGGTCGTCGCGATCAGCCGCTCGCACATCAGCGAGAAGTTCGAGTCATATCTTGCCACCTTGCCGCTGAAGGGCCGTGTCTCCTGCGGCAGCGCGCTCAAGTTCGGCATCCTGGCTGCCGGCGAGGCCGACATCTATCCGCGCTTCGGCCAGACGATGGAGTGGGACACCGCTGCCGGCCACGCGATTCTGGAGGCTGCCGGCGGTCGGATGGAAACC
>JAEULB010000139.1 GCA_016792585.1 Rhodospirillaceae bacterium | reverse complement strand
TCCACCGCTACGGCCGGCTCGAGCCCGGCGACCGCATCGTCTTCGTCGCCACCGCCTCGGCGCATCGCACAGCCGCGTTCGAGAGCTGCATGTTCCTGGTCGACTACCTGAAGACGCAGGCGCCGTTCTGGAAGCTGGAAGAAGGAGATGGCGCGGCGAGCTGGGTCGAGGCGCGGGAAAGCGACGATTTGGCGCTGGCGCGCTGGCAGGCCGACAGCGGCCTTGCCAAACGGGCCTGACCGGCCTAGGTTCCCGCGCCGTTCGGAGCCCCCGGGTTCCGCCAGGCGGGCTGTTAGCTCAGTTGGTAGAGCAGCTGACTCTTAATCAGCGGGTCGCAGGTTCGAATCCTGCACAGCCCACCACTCCTTCGCGAGGGATCTAGAAGTCCCCGCACTCCATGTACGTGGCGTCGGTTCCGTAGGTCGCGAGCTTCCGCGCGAGGCTGTCGATGTGCCTGGGCCGGAAGCCATGGCTTTCCCAGAATCCGCCCGAAGCATTCACGGCGACGAGGTTGATCGTCCGGAAGCCCGCCTTGCGCGCGTGCGCCTTCAGGATCGCGATCCCCCGCGACCCCAGGCCATGACCCCGCGCCGAGGCGTCGAGGGCGAAGTCGTGGATGTAGTAGGTGTCCGCATCCTCGGGGATCGCGCCGATGCTGGCGTTCAGCGAGGGAGCGCTATCTCGCCTCCAGGGATGGCTGATCGCATATCCCTCGAGCCGGTCGCCTTCACGGCAAACCAGAACGCCGTCCGGGTAGAGCCGCAGTCGCTCCGCGAAGACGCCGATGTCTTCGGGAAGACCGGGATGAGCCCGCTCCGAGAGCGCCTTGATCTCCTGCAGGTCGGCCTGGTTCGCCGCGCGCCAGCCCACGTTCCTGATCCGCATCCAGTCTGCTAGACGGTACCCGACATGATACGTGTGTGGCGATGACCATCGAGATCTACGTCGATGCCGACGCCTGTCCGGTCAAGGCCGAGGTCTATCGCGTCGCCGAGCGATATGGGATCAAGGTCTTCGTCGTCTCGGGCCAGCTGGTCGCGATTCCCCTGAATCCGCTGATCGAGCGCGCCGTCGTCGGCGACAAGTTCGACGCGGCGGACGACTGGATCGCCGCGCGAGCGCATCCCAGGTCCATCGTCGTCACCGCCGACATCCCACTGGCGCAGCGGGCGCTCGCGGCCGGGGCCACGGTCATCGGCAATACCGGAAAGCCGTTCACCAAGGACTCGATCGGCATGGCGATGGCGAGCCGCGAGCTGATGAGCCAGCTCCGCGCCATGGGCGAGATCACCGGTGGGCCGAAGCCGATGGCGGGCAAGGACAAGTCGCGCTTCCTCTCGGCCCTCGACGAAGCGGTGAACCGCCTCAAGCGCGCCAGCTAGCGCAAGCAGCCGAGATAGGCGTCGCCGAGCTGGCCGACGCGCTGGCGATAGAGGGCGGCACGGTTCTGGATGTATCCGGTCGGCGCCGAGGCCGACCAGCGCCGCGGGTTCGGCAGCACCGCCGCCATCTGCGCCGCCTGGCCCTCGCTCAGGCGAGCGGCGGGAATTTTGAAATGCGCCCGTGCCGCCGCTTCGGCGCCGTAAATGCCAGGCCCCCATTCGGCGATGTTGAGATAGATCTCGATGATCCGGCGCTTCGGCAGCACCAGCTCGACATAGGGCGTGAGCCAGGCTTCCAGGCCCTTGCGCACGAAGCTGCGGCCCGGCCACAGGAACAGGTTCTTCGCCACCTGCATGCTGATGGTGCTGGCGCCGCGGCTCTCCTCGCCGTCGAGCGCCTTCTCCAGCTCGCGCTGGAAGGCGTCCACGTCGAAGCCCCAGTGCCGGCAGAACAGGTTGTCCTCGGCCGCGACCACCAGTCGTGGAAGCGAGGGTGCGATCGCGGTCAGCGGCACCCAGTCGTAGCGGAGGGACTCGCCCTCGGCGAGGCGGATCAGCATCAGCGGCGTGCCCGGCACCGGCAGGAAGCGGTAGGCCAGCAGCACGACCAGCGGCGCCAGCAGCACCGCCAAGAGGAGCCTGAGCAGGAACCGCCTCATGCGTCCACCTTACGACGATCGGGGGAAATCGGGCTAAGATCCCGCTCGCTCAACCGGAGGAAAGCCCATGCGTCTCGGTCCCGTCTCGGCGGCTCTCGCCTTGGCTCTCGCCACTGCGTCTCAGGCCGCGACGCCGAAGGACGCGCTGGTGATGGCGTGGAACCTGGATGCGATCATCACGCTGGATCCCGCCCAGATCGCCGAGATCAACGGCAACGACATCATGGGCAATGTCTGCGACACGCTTGTCACCCTCGACTACAAGAATCCTTCGGAGTTCCGCCCGAAGACGGCGGAAAGCTGGAGCGTCTCGGCCGACGGCAGGACGCTGACCTTCAAGCTCCGGCCCGACCTCAAGTTCCCGAACGGCCGCGCAGCGACCGCCGAGGATCTCGCCTGGTCGATGCAGCGGGTCCTCAAGCTCAATTTCGGCAATGCCGCCAACCTGACCGAGTGGGGCTTCAAGAAGGAGACGGCGGAGGCGAGCTTCCGTGCCACCGGCCCACAGACCTTCGAGGTCACCCTGCCGGAGCCCTATCCGCTGCAGCTCCTGCTCTACGGAGCCTTCGCGACCAACGTCTCGATGATCCTCGACCGCGTCGAGGGCGAGAAGAATGCCAAGGGCGAGGACCTCGGCAACAACTGGTTCAAGACCAATTCCTCCTGTGTCGGCCCCTATCGCGTGCGCAGCTGGACCGCCAACGATACGATCCAGCTCGAGCGCAACGACGTCTACTACGGCCAGAAGCCCGCGCTGAACCGCGTCATCGTGCGTCACGTGCCGGAGTCGGGCGCGCAACGCCTGCTGATCGAGAAGGGCGACATCGACGTCGCCCGCATCCTGAACTCCGATGACCTCAAGGCGCTGGAGGGCAAGAGGGACATCCGCATCGAGCAGACGGCGATGCACGGCTATATCCACCTGATGTTCAACACGACCGATCCGGCCTTTGCCGATCCGCGCGTGCGCATGGCGTTCCGCCATCTCGTCGACTACGACGGCCTTGCCAAGACGGTGATGGCCTATCAGGGCGTGCCGCGCGCCAGCGTCGTGCCCCTAGGGGCCTTCGGCGCGCTGGACGCCAAAGAGGGCCAGCCCTTCTCGCTCGACATCGCCAAGGCGACGTCGCTGCTGAAGGAGGCCGGCCAGGCCGACCTCAAGCGGAAGATGGTGGTGATGGGCGTCACCCCCTATCCGGACCTCGCCCAGCACGTGCAGGCGAACGCCGCCAAGGCCGGCGTGACGCTCGAGCTCGAGCAGATGGCGCCGGCGCAGGTCTTCACCAAGGCGCGTGCGCGCGAGTACCAGATGATGCTGATCAACTGGGGAGTTCGCTATCCCGACGCCCACAACATGGTTTCGCGCCATGTGATGAACCCGGACAACCGGCCGGAGGCGAAGCTGGCGCAGTATCCGGCCTGGCGCGCGGCCTGGCAGGATCCGGCGATGAACGAACTCGGCCAGAAGGCGATGATGGAGCGGGACCCCGAGAAGCGTAAGGCGCTCTACCGCGAGATCCAGCTGAAGACCATGCAGGAAGGCCCGATGGCCTACATGTTCCAGGTCGTCCGCTCGACCGCGGTCCGCGCCGAAGTGAAGGGCTTCGAGATGAGCGCCTTCAAGGTCGGATACGAGACGGCGTCGAAGTAGGCCCTAGCTCCGGGCCGCGGCGACCAGCGCCTCGAACACCTTGCGGTGAGGGTTGCCGGCCTGGAGGAAGAACTCCGGGTGCCATTGGACGCCGAGCGCGAACCTGTGCTTCGGCAGCTCGATCGCCTCGATGACGCCATCGGGCGAGCGGGCAGAGATCGTCATGTCCTTCGGCACCGAGACCACCGCCTCCTGGTGCGCGGTGTTCACGTCGATCTTGCCGGCACCGACGATCTGCGCGAGACGCGTGCCGGGCTCGACCACGACCTCATGCGCGTACTGGTCGGCCGTGGTGCCCTGGCGGTGGTTGATCTCGGTTTTGTGGTGCTTGTGGACGTTGCGGGTCATCTTGGCGCCGGCGACGCAGGCGAGCTCCTGCATGCCGGCGCAGATGCCGAGCAGCGGCATGTCGCGCTTGAGCGCCTGCTCGACCACGGCGATGTCGAACGCCGCGCGCGGGGTCTCCTCGTATGGCGCCGGCTCGTTGAGGTCCACGTACCAGGACTCGGGCGAGGCGTGCGTGCCGCCCGGGATCACCAGGCCGTCGATCAGCTTCATATACTCCGGCAGCCGATCGGCCAGGTGCGGGATCGCGATCGGCAATCCGCCGGCGGCCTCGACCGCGGCGAAGTAGATCGTGCGGACCGCGTAGTGCGGGCGCTGGGAGAAGGTACCCTTCTCCTGGTAGTCGAGCGTGATCCCGATCAGCGGACGGTCGGCCATGGTCGAAGCCCTCGAGTGATGCCCAGAGAAGTGGCTGAATCGCCGGGTGCGTTCAAGTCCCCGATCGCGGCCGCCAGAAGGCGGCGACCAGGAAGGCGGTGCCAGCGACGAGATAGACCGCGAAGATCAGCCACAGCACGCGGTCGTAGCCGCCGGCGAGATCGAAGACCAGCGCGGCCACCGCCGGCGACAGCGCCCGCAGGATCGTCGCCGGAAAGCTGAGGGCGCCGTTGATGACGCCGTACCCGGCGCGGCCCAGGACCTCCTGGACGATCGTGCCGCGCACGATCGTGGTCATGCCGTTGGCGGCACCATAGACGGCGATGGCCAGTCCCACCCAGACGGGCGTCGGCGGCAGCAGGATCAGGACCAGCATCATCATGGGCTGGACGAGGAGCGAGAAGCTGCCGATCGTCCGGGCCGACAGGTTCTTGGCGAAGGCGATGATGACCACGCGCCCGGCCACCTGCATCGGCCCGATGATCGCGAGGATCGCGATGATCGTCGGTGAATCCATCCGCATCTCGTTCAGGTAGGGAACGAGGTGGAAGATCAGGGCGGTCTGCGCGGCGCCGTAGCTGGAGAGGGCGACCAGGAGCCCCCAGAAGGCCGGTGTCCTGGCTGCGCGGCGGAGAGGCGAGCGATCCTCGCTGCCGGCGGCCGCCGGCGGCGCAGGCGGCCTGTCGGAAGGCGCCAGGACGAACCAGTGGATGCCGCCGCAGACGGCGAGGGTGACGAGGCCGAGGACGGCCAGCGCCGGACGCCACCCCAGCCAGTCGATCAGCACCTGGGTCAGCGGCATGAAGACGGTGCTGGCGAAGCCGCCGACGAGCGTCATCGAGGTGATGCCGCGCTTGTACTGGGGCCCGAGCCGCGTCGTCAGCACGGCGAAGGCCGGCTCGTAAAGGGTCGCGGCGAAGGAGGCGCCGATCACGAGCCAGATCGCGTAGAAGAAAACCAGATCCGAGACTGCGGCCCAGGCGAGCAGCATGATGCCGCCGGCGAGCGACCCCAAGGTCAGGACCGCGCGGTCGCGGCCACGGTCGATCCAGCGGCCGATGGGCATCGCGAACAAGGCCGCGACCAGCATCCCCGCCGAGAGCGCGCCGTTGAGGTCGGTCTTCGACCATCCCAGCTCCCGCTCCATCGGCAGGATGAAGAGCGAGAAGGCGTAGAACAGCGTGCCCCAGGAGACGAGCTGGGCCGTCGACAGCGTCCAGATCAGGATCCAGCCCTGCCGGGTGATGCCGTCGGCGGAGATGAGCGGCCGGCCGGTCATGTGCGTGCCGTCACGCGGGCGGCGTCCAGCTCACGTCGGGATCGAGCGGGAAGATCGGCCTCGGCACGTTCCTGTAGGGCACGCGCGAGAGCACGGGCGTGGTCAGGCCCGGCACGTCGACCTCGATGATGCGGTCGTCGGTGAAGAACTCGTCGAAGCCGGCGCGGAAATGGCCGCGCGACTTGACGATGACCGACCGCGCCTTGGCGATGTCGAGGCCGAACATCTCGAAGGCGATCGGGTCGCAGCACTGCTGGCGGATCGAGATCACCACCACCTTGATGCCGCCGACTTTCAAGAGCGCGGTCTTGCCGTAGTGCAGCTGGCGGCCCTGAACGACGCCGCGGCGGCCGACGGCGTTGCCGTCATGCAGCGCCTCGACCGTCGCCTCGGCGGCGAATGGCTTCGAGAACTGGTCGGTCTCGTCTCGGTTGAAGCGGGCGGTGAAGGTCGCCCCCTTGCCCTTGGCATGCGCCTCATCGGCCAGCGCCGGGTCGTTGAAGATCCCGAGCAGCACGCCCTCGGCGCCGGCCTTGTGGAAGGCCTCGAGGATCCAGGCGGTGTTGCCGCGCCCGCCGCCGCCGGGATTGTCGGCGACGTCGGCGAAGAGGAGGGAGGGCTTCTTCGGATCCTTGCCGGCGGCCACCGCCATTGCCGTCGCGTCCTCGATCGAGGTCATCCTCGGCACGTAGCGCTGGCGGTCGGCCCAGCAGGTCTTGGCGATGTCGATCGCGACCGCGCGGGCGCGTTCGGCGCTGGTGCGGGCGGCGACCGTGATGCTCATGCCGTTCTTCGGCGTATCTCCGAGCGAGAAGCCGGAGCAGATCGAGACGTTCAGGATCTCGTGATCGAGCTTGGATTGCCCATACTTGATGATATCGGCGTAGGGCCCGCTTTTGGTGTTCTGGGTCACCGAGGGCGGGATCAGCGGCAGCTTCACGAAGGCCGATTTCGGCCGCATGCCGCCCAGCATCGCCCGCATGATCGCCGCACACTCGATGCCGCGCTCGCGCATGTCGACATGCGGGTTGGTGAGGTAGGAGCTCATCACGTCGGCGAGGTCGACCATCGCCTGGGAGACGTTGGCGTGCAGGTCGAGCGTGGCGAGGATCGGTGTGTCCGGCCCGACGATGCCGCGAACAGTGCGGAGCACGGTCGCATCCGGATCGAAGTCGCCGGTCGCGGTCGCCGCCCCATGCAGCGAGATGAACACGCCGTCCAAAGGCATCGCCGCCTTGAGGCCCGTCGCCAGCTTCTCGACGATCTCCTCGAAGAAGGTCTGGTCGACCGGGCCGCTGGCGCCGCCATAGGCCGAGACGATCGGCACCATGGTCCAGTCACGCCCGCCGTTCATGCCTTCGACGAAGCCGGTCATCGTCGCGCTGTTGCGAGGGGCTGCCTTGGCGAGGTCCTCGGCCAGCGCGTTGCCGCCGAAATAGCCCAGCGCTTCGAACTCGGCCTTGGTGGCGACCGGCGAATGGCCGTTGCTCTCGAGCATGAAGCCCGCGAGTGCGATCCGGGGAGTGGGCATGGCAGCTCTTCAGGATGGGGAGAGGCCGAAGGATACCGCGCTCCGTTCCGTCCGCATGACAGTTTTCTTGCGCCAGCGCCGAAGTCGTCCGAAGATGCGGGCGCTTCCTAGGGGAGCCCATCCGGGCTGAGAGTCGGCACCCGTCGCCGAGACCCTTCGAACCTGATCCGGATCATGCCGGCGAAGGGATTGGAACCAGGGCTGCTCCGGCAGTCCGCCACCCCAGCAAGCCAAGTCCGGATCTCCAACGTTGGACCAACGCGGGAGATTCCGATGCGTATGCCTACCCTGATCGCTCTTGCCGCCGCTGTCGCGCTCGCGGGCACGGCTGCCGAGGCGCAGACCAAGACCAGGCTCAGCGTCTATTCGACGCTGGTGCCCGAGTACATCAACGACTTCAAGAAGGGCTTCGAGGACGACAACCCGGACATCGAACTCGTGCTCTGGCGCGACTCGACCGGCGTGGTCGCGGCCAAGCTGGTGGCCGAAAAGGACCGCCCGCAGGCCGATGCGATCTGGGGCCTCGCGGTCACCAACATGCTGCAGCTGAAGGAGCTCGGCATCCTGGAGCCCTATGCGCCGAAGTCGCTCGAGCGGATCAAGGCGAACTTCCGCGATCCGGCCAATCCCCCGGCCTGGGTCGGCATGGAGGCGTGGGCGGCGGCGATCTGCTTCAACACGGTCGAGGCGGCGAAGAAGGGCCTGAAGCGCCCGTCGAAATGGTCTGACCTCGCCGACCCCGCCTACAAGGGCCAGGTGCTGATGCCGGATCCCGCGTCGTCGGGCACCGGCTACTTCCACGTCTCGGCCTGGATGCAGCTCTGGGGCGAAGAGAAGGCTTGGGGCTACATGGACCGGCTCCACGACAACGTCGCGATGTACATCAAGTCCGGTACCAAGCCGTGCCGGATGGCGGCCTCGGGCGAGTTCCCGGTCGGCATCTCCTACGAGCTTGCCGGCGTCGCCGCGCGCCAGGGCAATGCGCCGGTCGAGATCCTGGTGATGGAGGAGGGCGGCGGCTGGGACATGGACACCGCCGCGATCGCCAAGGGCACGAAGAACGCGGAGGCGGCGCGCCGGCTGATGGACTGGGCGGCTTCCGAGAAGGCGAACAGGCTCTATGCCCGCTTCGCCACGATGGTGGCGATGAAGGGTGTGGAGACCGACATGCCCTTCTATCCGAAGGGCCTCGAGGAATCGCTGATCCGCAACGACTTCCTCTGGGCGGCCACGAACCGCGACCGCATCCTCAAGGAATGGCAGACGCGCTATGACGCGAAGATCGAGAAGTAGCTAGGGGCGTCGCGCCCGCGCGGCCTCGCGTGCAAGCTTGGCCTCGCGGTGCGCGATGTAGAGGGATGAGCAGGCGATGATCGCCGATCCGAGCCAGACCAGCGCGTCGGGCACCTCGCCGAAGGCGGCGAAGCCCACCAGGGCCACCACCGGCATGCGCAGATAGTCGATCGGCAGCACCGCGGATGCGTCGGCGAGCGTGAAGGCGCGGGCCGAGCAATAGTTTCCGAAGGTGCCCACCAGGCCCATCCCGGCGGTGAGCATGACCACGTACCAGCTCGGCGTCTGCCAGACGAACAGCGCCGGGATCAGCGTCAGCGGCGTCAGGAACATGAAGGTGAACATCACGATCGACTGTGCCGACTCGGTCCTGGTCAGCCGCTTGATGATCAGGACCGAGAAGGCCGAGGTCAGTGCCGAGACGATCATGATGATCGCCGCCGGGTTGAAGGTATGCGCGCCGGGCCGGACAATGACCAGGACGCCGATGAAGCCGAGGATGGTCGCGGTCCAGCGGCGGATGCGCACGGTCTCCCCGAGCACCAGGGCGGCGCCAACGGTCGCGAACAGCGGCGTCGTGAAGTTGAGCGCGGTCGATTCCGCCATCGGCAGGTACGAGGCGGCGTAGAACCAGGTGAGCATCGAGGCGAAGGCGAGGATGACCCGCCACTTGTAGCGGCCGATGTCGACCTTCCTGACCTCGCTCAACCCCATCTGCCAGAGCCACGGCAGGGTGAAGAGCGCGCCGAAGATGCAGCGCAGGAACGAGATCTGGAACGGGTGGAGCTCGGTCGCCGCCCAGCGGATCAGCAGCATCATCGCGGCCGAGGTCAGCGAGGTCGTCGCGGCCCAGAGGCAGGCGCGGACGATGGGGAGGGAGAGGGCTGAGGGTAGAGGCACTTTGCTCGATTCCGGCGGGCGGCTTGCCTCGGGGCGAGGCGGCGCGCTATCACCGACCGACCAGGAAACTCTGCAAGTCTAGCCTCCAAGCCCGGCACGACCAACGAGGAAACGAGGACCATGGCCGACCGTCCCCTCTGGCAGCCCTCGCCCGCCCGTATCCGCGACGCCAACCTGACGCGATTCGCTGCATATGTGGCGAAACAGTGGGGGCCCAAGCTCGAGGGATACGACGCGCTCTACGACTGGTCGGTCAAGGAGCCGGAGAAGTTCTGGCAGTCGCTCTGGGATTTCTCGGGCGTGAAGGCCGAGACCCGGGGTACCCGGGTGCTGGTCGACGGCGACAAGATGCCGGGCGCCAAGTTCTTTCCCGACGCGCGCCTCAACTTCGCCGAGAACCTGCTCCGCCGGACCGGTCCCGGCGACGCCATCGTGTTCTGGGGCGAGGACAAGGTGAAGCGGCGGATGAGCTGGGATCAGCTCACCGACGAGGTCGCGCGCTTCGCTCAGGGGCTCAAGAAGCTCGGCGTCGGCGTCGGCGACAAGGTCGCCGCCTACATGCCGAACATGCCGGAGACGATCATAGCCGCGCTGGCGACGATGAGCCTGGGTGCGGTCTGGTCCTCCTGCTCGCCCGACTTCGGCGTGACCGGCGTGCTCGACCGCTTCGGCCAGATCCAGCCGAAGGTGCTGGTCGCGGCCGAAGGCTACTACTATGGCGGCAAGACCTTCGACCAGCTCCCCAAGGTCAAGGACATCCTGGCCAAGCTGCCTTCCGTCGAGAAGACGGTGATCGTCGGATACACGCGGGAGAAGGCCGACCTCGCCGGTATCGCGAACGCGGTCCACTATGCCGACTTCGTCGCGCCCAGGGCGTCGGGCCTGAGCTTCGCGCAGGTGCCGTTCAATCACCCGCTCTACATCCTCTACTCCTCGGGCACGACCGGCGTTCCGAAGTGCATCGTGCACGGCGTCGGCGGCACGCTGCTCCAGCACCTCAAGGAACATCAGCTCCAGTCCGACGTTAAGCCGGACGACCGCGTCTTCTACTTCACCACCTGCGGCTGGATGATGTGGAACTGGCTGATCTCGGGGCTTGCATCGGAAGCGACGCTGCTGCTCTTCGACGGATCGCCGTTCCATCCGAACGGAAACATCCTCTTCGACTATGCCGAGGCCGAGCGCTGCACGCTGTTCGGCACCTCGGCCAAGTGGATCGATGCCGTCGGCAAGGCCGGGCTCGAGCCGGTCAAGACCCACAAGCTGCCGGCGTTGCGCACGATCTGCTCGACCGGCTCGCCGCTGGCGCCCGAGGGCTTCGACTTCGTCTACGAGAAGATCAAGAGCGACGTCTGCCTCTCGTCGATCTCGGGCGGCACCGACATCGTCTCCTGCTTCGTGCTCGGAAGCCCGATCAGCCCGGTCTACAAGGGCGAGATCCAGAAGCGCGGGCTCGGCATGCCGGTCGAGGTGTGGAACGACGACGGCAAGCCGGTCGTCGGCGAGAAGGGCGAGCTGGTCTGCGTCAAGCCGTTCCCCTGCATGCCGATCGGCTTCTACAACGACCCGGGCGACGCCAAGTACCGTGCCGCCTACTTCGACAACTACCCGAACATCTGGTGCCACGGCGACTACGTCGAGCTGACCGGCCACGGCGGCATGGTCATCTACGGCCGCTCGGACGCGACGCTGAACCCCGGAGGCGTGCGCATCGGCACCGCCGAGATCTATCGCCAGGTCGAGAAGATCGACGAGGTGATCGAGAGCCTGGTGATCGGCCAGGACTGGCAGAACGACGTCCGCGTCGTGCTGTTCGTGCGTCTTCGCGACGGCATCACGCTGAACAAGGACATCGTCGACCGGATCCGCAAGCAGGTGCGCGAGGGCGCGACGCCGCGCCACGTGCCGGCGCTGATCCTCCAGGTCCAGGACATCCCGCGCACCAAGTCCGGCAAGATCGTCGAGCTCGCGGTCCGCAACGTGGTGATGGGCAGGCCGGTCAAGAACGTCGAGGCGCTCGCCAATCCGGAGGCGCTCGAGCACTTCCGCAACCGCTCCGAGCTGGCCGTCTGATCCGTCCGTGAGCGAGGTCCTCCATTCCCTTTCGCGGCGGTCGATCGAGCAGATCCTGGGCGTGCTCGAGGAGGCCGAGGCGGAGGTTGCCGAATGGCTTCGCCGCTGGCACCGCACCGTGCTCGCCAAGCCGGGGAACCCGCCGAAGGACCTGACCAGCGAGAACGCGCATTTCCTGACCCGCTTCGGCTCCTGGTACGACCTGCACAAGGAGGACGGGCTGGTCGATCAGGCGGCATTCCATGCGCTGGCCGAGGCGCACAAGCGCATGCACGACCACGCGCGTTGGCTCGCCGCCCGCGGGGTCAAGGACACGCGGATCCCGCCCGAGGAATACGACGCCTTCATGGACAAGGTGGACCTGTTCGCGACATATGCGAAGCGGCTAGGCAAGGCGTTCCGGGCGGCGCTGGCCGAGCTCGATCCGCTGACCGGCGTGCAGAACCGGCAGAGCATGCTGGCCGAGCTTGAGCGCGAGCGCAGCCGGTCGCGCCGCTCGAAGACCCCGTGCTGCCTGGCGCTCGGCGATCTCGACCACTTCAAGAAGGTCAACGACACCTACGGCCACATGGTCGGCGACCAAGTGCTGGCCGCGGCGGCGGAGATCTTCCTGTCGGGGCTGCGGCCCTATGACGCGCTGTTCCGCTACGGCGGCGAGGAGTTCCTGTTCTGCCTGCCGGAGACTACGCCCGACCAGGCTGTTGTCGCGCTCGACCGGCTTCGCGAAAGGCTCGAAGACCGGCCGGTGCCGCTTCCGGGCGGCAAGTCGCTGCCGGTCACCTGCTCCTTCGGCGTGGCGTTGATGACGGCCGACGCCAAGGTCGACGAGGTGATCGCCCGGGCCGACGCGGCGCTCTACAAGGCGAAGAATCTTGGACGAAATCGCGTCGAGATATGGGTGGAGGGTGATGCTGGCGCCGAGGTGGGCCTTGCCGGTAAGGTGGCGCGGCCGGCGAAAAACCAGAAGGAGTCCCGACGGTGATCGAGGACCTGCATCGCGCCAACGATCTGGACAACATGCTGAAGCGGATGGGGGGCGTCTCCTCGGTCTTCCGCGTGCGTTCGGAAACCATCGGCGCCAAGGGCTTCCAGGCATTCTCCGAAATGATGGATGCCTATATCGAGCTTTGCCGGCGGAATCTGGTCGCCAAGACCGACTACGACAAGGAAGCGTTGGCGATTGACGATCAGGCGCGGACCGAGATCGCCATGGCCTTCGTCAAGATCTTCGGCCAGGAGCCGCAGCAGTTCTTCAAGGCCGCGCCGAAGCCTGAGTAGAGAGTTCTTATGACCGCTTCGCCCATCGCGCGCCCGGGCGCTCGCGCGCTCGTCCGCGGCCTTGCGGACTCGAAGATCCGCGAGGTCGCCAATCCGTTCATGGCCGATCCGGAGATCATCCGCCTCTGGTTCGGCGAACCCGACCTGCCGACGCCTCAGTTCATCTGCGACGCGGCGGCGAAGGCGATGAGCGCCGGCAAGACCTACTACGTGCCGAGCCTCGGCGTGCCTGAGCTGAGGCATGCGATCGCCGAGTACCAGAGCACGATCAAAGGCCGCCCGATCGGACCCGAGCGCATCGTCGTCACCGCCTCAGGCATGAGCGCGATCCAGCTCGTCGTCCAGCTTCTGGTCGATCCGGGCGACGCGGTGACGACCACCAGCCCGCTGTGGCCGAACGTTTCCGAGGCCGCGCGCCTCGCCGGCGCGCAGGTGGAGCTGATCGAAATGTCGGTCGAGGACGGACGCTGGTCGCTCGACATGCAGAAGGTGGCCGACGCGATCGCGCGTCGGCCGAAGATGCTGTTCATCAACTCGCCCTGCAACCCAACCGGCTGGATGATGACGGCGGCCGAGCAGCAGGCGGTCCTGGGCCTCTGCCGCCGCCACGGTGTCTGGCTGGTGGTCGACGAGGTCTATGAGCGCATCGTCTTCGAGGCCGATCACGCCCCCTCGGTGCTGTCGATCGCCGAGCCCGACGACCGTGTCATCGGCGTCAACAGCTTCTCGAAGAACTGGTCGATGACCGGCTGGCGGCTGGGCTGGCTGGTGGTGCCGACCGACCTCACCGACGATCTCGCCAAGCTGACCGAGTACAATACGGCCTCGGCCGCGAGCTTCGTGCAATGGGCCGGCATCACCGCGATCAAGGACGGCGAGCCGTTCGTGGCCAAGCAGGTGGAGCGGCTACGTTGCGGCCGCGACTTGGTGCACCAGCGCCTCGCCGCGAACCCGCGAATCCGGATCTCGAAGCCGGAAGGCGCGCTCTACGCCTTCTTCGCGGTCGATGGCATGAAGGACAGCCTCGCTTTCGCGACGCGCCTGGCTGGCGAGCACAAGGTCGGGCTGGCGCCGGGCATCGCCTTCGGTCCCGGCGGCGAGGGCCATCTCCGGCTCTGCTTCGCCAGCGAGGCCGAGACGCTCAGCCGCGCGCTCGACCGGCTGGAGCACGCGCTTGGCCGTTGAGCCGACGCCGGCTTCGACCCGCGCCGGCTACCTCTACGGCATTTCCGCCTTCGTCTTCTGGGGCGCGGTTCCGATCTACTTCAAGTGGCTCGGACACGTCCCGGCCTTCGACGTCACCGCCCATCGGATCATCTGGTCCGTGCCCTTTCTCGCGCTGATCGCCTATGTCGGCGGGCAGTGGCGAACCCTCGGCGCATTGCTCACCGTTCGCCGGCTCCTGGTTCTCGCCGCCGCCGCCATCGCCATCAGCTCGAGCTGGTTCATCTACATCTGGGCGATCGCCGTCGACCGGCTGCTCGAGGCGAGCCTCGGCTACTACATCGCGCCGCTCATGCTCGCGGTCTTCGGCATGGTCTTCCTCAAGGAACGGCCGACGTCGCGCCAGGGTATCGCGATCGGG
Organism: Rhodospirillaceae bacterium; assembly: GCA_016792585.1. Lineage (GTDB taxonomy): Bacteria > Pseudomonadota > Alphaproteobacteria > SHVZ01 > SHVZ01 > SHVZ01. The sequence goes on along the minus strand of JAEULB010000139.1, from coordinate 8,659 downwards.
CTGGCCGCGATCGGCGTCGGCGTGCTGGTCTTCCGCTTCGGGGCGATCCCGTGGGTCGCGCTCGGACTCGCTGCGACGCAACCGGCCTACACGCTGGTCCGCAAGCTGGCGCCTGCCGATCCTGTGTCGGGCCTGCTGCTCGAAACCGCGATGCTGTCGCCGTTGATGATCGGCATCCTGACCTGGCTTGGGCCGGAAAGCGCCACGGCCACAGCCGATCTCTGGACCTGGATTCTGCTGGTCGTTTCCGGCGTGGTCACGGCTCTGCCGATGATCTGGTTTATCGCGGCGGCAAGACGCCTGCCCCTCGTCGCCGTCAGCCTGATGCAGTTCATCGCGCCGTCGCTGAACTTCCTGCTGGCGGTTCTCCTGTTCGGCGAGGCGTTCACGCCGACGCACATGATAGCCTTCGGCCTGATCTGGACCGCACTTGCGCTCCATCTCGTCGAGAGTACGCGCAAGCGCCCAAGCTAGACGCGGGCGGGACTGTTCGCGCTAGAAGGCCGGCTTCACGTCGCCGACATGCGTGCCGGCCCAGTTCTTCAGGGGCTGCACCAGCTTGTCCTCGAGCGTCGCGATCTGCTCGTCAGTCAGGGCGCCGTGCTGCCTCAGGGCCTTGCCCAGCGCGATCTGCGAGGCACGGCCGGCGCCGTCGTCGATCTTGAGCGCGATGCCGAGACCCTTCGACGGCAGAGCCGCCGCATGCACGCCCTCGGCGCCGCCTTTGCACACGAGATCCTTGCCGACCGCGGCCAACACCGCCGAATCCCAGCGGCCGGTCCCGGCGATCAGCAGCGGGTTCTTCGGAATCGCCGCCTGGATCCGCCGGCAGGCGGCGGCGCGCTCGGCTGACAGGTCCACGGGATCGGCGAGACGCGCGAGCGCCAGCGCCATCTGGCGCAGCGTGTAGCCGAAGACCGGGATGCCGCAGCCGTCGGTGCCGCGCGGGCCGCCCGCAAGGCTGGTATCGGCAAGCGCCTCGAACAGCTTGAGCAGTGCCTGCTGCACCGGGTGGTCGGGCCGCGTGTAGCCCTTGGTCGGCCAGCCCATGTGGACGCAGACCGAGAGGAAGCCGGAATGCTTGCCCGAGCAGTTGTTGTGGGCCGCGGTCGGCGCCGTGCCGGCCTTGATCAGCGTCTCGGCGCTGGGTCCGTGAAGTGGCATCTGCTTGCCGCATTCGAGGTCGACGACCGAGAGGCCGAGCTTGCCGAGCCAGGCGGTCACCCGCTCCACATGCATCGGCTCGCCGTTGTGCGAGGCGGAGGCCAGGGTCAGGTGCTCGTCGGTGAGGCCATAGCGGTCGGCGGCGCCGGATTCGACCAGCAGGATCGTCTGCAGCGGCTTGATCGCGGAACGCGGATAGATCGGCCGGTCAATGTCGCCGGCCTGCTCGGCGACGCGCCCCTTGGCGTCGAGGACGGCGATGGCGCCCCGGTGGCGGCTCTCGACCATGGTGCCGCGGGTGACGTCGACGAGCACGGGATTGGCGGTCATGAGGGTAACTCGGAGGAAGGGGCGGTGACCTTGCTCCGGCTTCCGACCTCGTGCAAGGTCCGGCCCGCATGAGAGGCTATTTCGGCATCGGCATCGAAGGCGTCCACAAGCCGATGAACCTCGGCGCGCTGCTGCGCTCGGCGCACGCCTTCGGCGCCGCCTTCGCCTTCACCGTCGCCGAGAGCTACGTGCGCGACGAGGGCAATCTCGCCGACACCTCGGATGCCGCCGGCACGCTGCCCTTCTACGAATATCCGGATGTGGCAGGCTTCTGGCTGCCTCAAGGGTGCCAGCTGGTCGGCGTCGAGATCGTCGACGACGCGATCGAGCTGCCGAGCTTCCGCCACCCGGTCAACGCCGCCTATGTGCTTGGGCCGGAGCGCGGCGGGCTTTCGGCGGCGATGCTCGAGCGCTGCGCCCATGTGGTGAAGATCCCGACGCGCTTCTCGATCAACCTGTCGCTGGCGGGATCGCTGGTCATGTACGACCGGCTGATCAGCGTCGGCCGCTTCGCGCCGCGGCCGGTGCGGGCCGGCGGCCCGACGGAATCCCTGCCGGCACCGGCGTACGGCCAGGCACGCTATCTCCGCCCGAAGGCGGATCAGCCGCGGAAGTAGCTGAGCAACGGTCCGAACGGGCCGGAGAACCGGAGCTTTCCTTCGGTCACGATCAGGCAGATGCAGACGCCGTCGGCATCGGCGACCGGCGTATGGTGCACCGTCGGATCGGCGCCCGCGACGTCGCCGCGGCGGTAGTTCTCGCCGCCGTCGGTGAAGCCGCCGGCGAGAACCAGCGTCAGCTCGTCGCCGTCATGGCTGTGGGACGGGATGTCGCGTCCGGCGGCGACCCGCACGAGGCGCGTCGTGTAGCCGTCGGTATTGGGAATCGGCAGCCGGAATTCCTCGATGCCGCGCCCCAGCTTCTTCCAGGCGACGTTCTCGATGCCGCGGCCGACATAGGCGCGGAGCGGCGAGGGCAGCACTGAGTCTGTCGGAGCCGGCGGCGCCTTCGGCGGCGCCGGCTCCTCGAGCCGCGCCATCAGGCGGTCGAGGCTGTCCGCCTCCATCAGCGTCGGCGACAGGTCATCGAGCATCGCGCCGCCGAGCGCATCGAGCCCGGTCATGGTCTGCCGGCAGGCCGGGCACAGCGACAGGTGGGTCGCGACCACCAGCGAATGCGGCTCCGGCAGGCTGCCGGCGGCATAGGCCATCAGGACGTCTTCGGGGGGATGATGGCGGCTCACGACATGTCTCCGTCGAGCACGCGCTTCAGGCGTGCGAAGGCGAGGCGGAAGCGGGACTTCACGGTGCCGAGCGGCAATCCGGTCTTCTCCGCGATCGCGGTCTGGGTCAGATCCTGGTAGTAGGCCATCTCGATCAGGGCGGCCTGCTCCCTGGGCAATACCTCGAGGGCAACGCGCACGCGGCGGTCGCGTTCCTCGACAGCGATCTTCTGATCGGCCGGCACGGCCGGATCGGGAATCAGCTCGGCGGAGCCTTCCTCGGCCTCCGGCCGGCGCTCACGGCGGATCAGGTCGATGCGGCGGTTTCGCGCGATCGTGAAAACCCAGGTGCTGGCGCCCGCTTGGCTCGGATCGAAGCTGTCGGCCCGACGCCAAACCGCCAGCATGGTCTCCTGAGTCGCTTCCTCGGCGGTCGTATCGTCGGCGCCGAGCCGGAGCAGGTAGGCCTTAACCCTGGGTGCGAAGTGCCGGTAGAGCGCGACGAAGGCTTCGCGGTCGCGCGTCCGGCCGACCGTGACCACGAGTGCGTCGAGTTCCCCCGGGGCGACAGGCGCTTGGCGCTGCATAGGCCTATTTGCCCTGAAGCGACGGGAGCCGACAAGCATCGGAAGGTTGAGCTCGATCACGAATGGAATACGCGGCTTTTTGGCGGTCGGATCACCCGGGCTGGCAACCGCCGCCGGCCGGCGTTATAGGGAGGCCATGCGGAGCCTTTCATTCCTTCTTCTGGCAGGCCTCGCCGCGCTCGCGGCACCGGCCGCGGCACAGGCGCCGACGACGCTCGGCAGCTTCGAGAAATGGGGTGCCTTCTCCTACCAGGAGCAGGGCAAGACCGTGTGCTACCTGGCCGCCCAGGCGAGCGAGTCCAAGGGCGGCCCGCCGAAGCGGGGCGAGGTCTTCCTGATGGTGACCCACCGGCCGGCGCAGAAGGCGGTCGACGTCGTCAGCTTCGTCGCCGGATACGACCTCAAGGCCAACAGCGAGGCCGAGGCGACGGTCGGCGGCCAAGTTTTCAAGCTGTTCACCAAGGGCGACCGCGCCTGGGCGCCCGACGAGAAGACCGACAAGGCCCTGGTCCAGGCACTGGTCAAGGGCGCGACGCTGGCGGTCAAGGCGGCGCCGGCGCGGGGGCCGGAATCGACCGACAGCTTCTCGCTGAACGGCTTCGGCAAGGCGCACCAGGCGATCAGCCAGGCCTGCAGCGTGAAATGACCGCCCCCAGCGCCCATATGTCCGCCGTGACCGGGACCAAGATCAATCTCGTCGGCCTGAGCCGCGAGGAGCTGGAGGCCGAGCTCAAGAGCTTCGGCCTGCCGGCGTTCCGCGCCCGCCAGCTCTGGCACTGGATGTATCACCGCGGCGCCACGTCCTTCGACGTGATGACGACGATCGCGAGGGACATGCAGGCGAAGCTGGCCGAGCGCTACACGATCGGGCGACCGGAGATGAGCCGGGCTCAGCAGTCGATCGACGGCACCGCCAAGTGGCTGCTCAAGCTTGCCGACGGCAACGAGATCGAGAGCGTCCATATCCCGGAGGAGGATCGGGGCACGCTCTGCGTCTCCTCCCAGGTGGGATGCACGCTGACGTGCAAGTTCTGCCACACCGGGACGCAGCGCCTGGTGCGCAACCTGACCGCGCCCGAGATCGTCCAGCAGGTGCTGGTCGCCCGCGACAAGCTCGGGGAGTGGCCGGCGCCGCCGGACGGGAGGCTCATCTCCAACATCGTCATGATGGGCATGGGGGAGCCGCTCTACAACTTCGACGAGGTGTCGAAGGCGCTGAAGATCGTCATGGACGGCGAGGGGATCGCGATCTCCAAGCGCCGGATCACGCTGTCGACCGCCGGGGTGGTGCCGATGATGAAGCGCTGCGGCGAGGAGATCGGCGTCAACCTCGCGGTCTCCCTCCACGCGGTCACCGACGAGATCCGCGACGTGATCGTGCCGCTGAACAAGAAGTACCCGCTGGCCGAGCTGATCGCCGCCTGCAGGGCCTACCCCGGCGCCAACAACGCGCGGCGGATCACCTTCGAATACGTGATGCTGAAGGGGATCAACGACTCCCCGGCCGACGCCCGGGCGCTGGTCAAGCTGCTGCGGGGCATCCCGGCCAAGATCAACCTGATCCCGTTCAACGCCTGGCCGGGCGCGCCCTACGAGTGCTCCTCGGATGAGGCGATCCAGGTATTTGGCGATATTGTGAACGCGGCCGGCTACGCCTCGCCGGTCCGCACGCCCCGGGGCCGGGACATCCTGGCCGCCTGCGGACAGCTCAAGAGCCTCTCAGAGAAGAAGAAAAGGAGCGAAAGGGACGCTGTCGCCGCCTCGTAAGGCTTTTGAAATCATTCATTTAACAAAAGAATAGCCGCCGCATAGCCTATTGACGATTGGCACCGACGAAACCACATTCTTGCTTGGCCGGTTCTTCGGCCGACCGCCGTCAACAAGGGGCTTTGCAATGGAAACCGATCGTAGGTACATGACGCGCACAGAGGCCGAAGTCGCCCAGTACGACGTCGGCCTGCGCCAGTACATGCTCAGCGTTTACAACTACATGGCCAGCGCGCTCGCGCTGACCGGGCTGATCGCCTATGCGACCGCGACCTACGCGATGTCGAATCCGGCGGTCGCCAACCTGCTGTTCGTCTCGCCGCTGAAGTGGGTGATCATGCTGGCCCCGATCGGCCTCGTGTTCTTCCTGGCCGCGCGCGTCCACGCGATGTCGGCAGGTACGGCGCAGGCGACCTTCTGGATCTACGCGTCGCTGATGGGGCTCTCGCTCGCCTCGATCTTCCTGGTCTTCACCGGCCAGAGCATCGCGCGCGTGTTCTTCATCACCGCGGGCGCCTTCGCCGGCGTCAGCCTCTACGGGTACACGACCAAGCGCGATCTCTCGGGCTTCGGCACGTTCCTGTTCATGGGCCTGATCGGCATCGTCCTGGCGTCGATCGTGAACATCTTCCTCGAGTCCTCGGCGCTGCAGTTTGCGATCTCGGTGGTCGGCGTGCTGGTCTTCACCGGCCTCACCGCCTACGACACGCAGCGGATCAAGGAACTCTACGACGAGCTCGACGCCTCGGACGTGATGGGCAAGAAGGCGATCATGGGCGCGCTGACGCTCTACCTCGACTTCATCAATCTGTTCATCATGCTGCTGCAGCTGTTCGGCAATAAGAACGAGTAGCCGCCGACCGCTACTGGAATACGAGCCGCCCGGGAAATTCCCGGGCGGCTTTGTTTTGGGCTAAGACTTCCCCCGAATGGAATTTCTCGACCATCTCCTCGGCCTCGACATCGAGCGCCTGATCGCCAAGTACGGCTATCTGGCGATCTTCATCAACACGTTCATCGAGGGCGAGACGATCCAGATCTTCGCCGGCTGGGCGGCGCATGAAGGGCTGCTTAGCTTCTGGCTGGTCGCGCTGTCGGGCTTCGCCGGCACGGTATGCGGCGACCAGACCTACTATTGGATCGGACGCCGCTGGGGTCGGCCGATCATGCACCGCTTCCCCCGGCTCGAAGCCCGCTGCCAGCCGGCTTTCGACTTCCTCCGGAAGTACGACAACTGGTTCATCTTGGGCTTCCGCTTCGTCTATGGCGTCCGCAACGTGGCGCCCTTCGCCTGCGGCGCCGCCGGGATCTCGGTCCTCAGGTTCACGGCGCTCAACATCGTCGCCGCCGCGATCTGGGCGGTCACCTTCACCACCGCGGGATTCTTCTTCGGCAAGGCGATCGCCGGCCTGATCGCCGAGTACGGCCTCAAGGTCGTGCTGCCGACGGTGATCGGCCTCGTCGTCCTCGCGGTCGTGATCGCCAAGTGGCGGGCCCGCAAGACCGCTCAGAAGGTCGTGCAGATCGACTAGCCGCCGACCGCTGCGGGCGGGATGTCGCCAAGCGTGGGACTGGCGCGCTGGGCGCTTCAGATGCAGCGGCCGCCGTCGACCTCAAGCGCGACGCCGGTGATGAAGCTCGCTTCGTCGGAAGCCAGATAGAGCGCGGCGTTGGCCAGGTCCTCCGGCGTCGACATGCGTCCCAGAGGGATCGAGGACAGGAACTTCTGGCGGATCTCGGGCGAGTCCGGCTGGCCCATGAACAGCTCGGTCAGTCCCGTCATGCCGATCACCGGGCAGAGGCAGTTGACCCGGATGTTCTTCGGCGCGAACTCGACCGCCATCGACTTGGTCATCGTGATGACCGCGCCCTTGGAGCTGTTGTAGACGGTCAGGCCCGGCCGCGGCCGCAGGCCCGCGGTGGACGCCGTGGTGATAATCGAGCCGCCGCCCTGCTTCTCCATGACCGGCACCACGTGGAGGGCCGAGAGATAGACCGCCTTCACGTTGACCGCGTAGATGCGGTCGAACTCGTCCTCGGTCACTTCCAGCATCGAGCGGTTCTTGTGGGTGATGCCGGCGTTGTTGACCATGGTGTCGAGCCGGCCCCAGCGGCCGACCGTCTCGTCGATCATCGCCTTGACCTCTGACGACGATGCCACGTCGGCCTTGATGAACATTGCCTCGCCGCCGGCCGCCTGGATCTCGCGCACGACGCGGTCGCCGGACTGGCGGTTGATGTCGTTGACGACGACCCTGGCGCCTTCCTTGGCGTAGCGCTTGACGATGCCTTCGCCGAAGCCCGAGCCGCCGCCGGTGACGATGGCGACCTTGTCCTTGAGACGCATGGTTCTTCCTTATCCGTGCTTGATGGCGATCGTCTTGAGGGTGGTGAAGCCCAGGAGCGCCTCGAAGCCCTTCTCGCGGCCGAAGCCCGAGCGCTTGACGCCGCCGAAGGGCAGCTCGACGCCGCCGCCGGCGCCGTAGTTGTTGATGAAGACCTGGCCGGTCCTGATCGCACGCGCGAGACGCATCTGGCGGCCGCCGTCGCGGGTCCACACGCCGGCGACGAGCCCGTAGGGCGTTCCGTTCGCGAGCCGGATGGCCTCCGCCTCGTCCTTGAAGGGGAGTGCTGCAAGCACCGGTCCGAAGACTTCCTCGGTCACCAGCTCGTGATTCTCCGGCACGTCGGTGAACATGGTCGGGGCTACGAAATAGCCGCCCTTCGGCGCGTTTGCGGCGATCTTGCCTTGGGCGCGAGGCTGGAGGCCGGATTTGCCGGCACGTGCGATGAAGCCGCCAACGCGCTCGTGCTGGCTCTTGTTGATCAGCGGTCCGCAGTCGAGGTCCATGTCGGAGGATCCGACGCGCAGCGCTTCGAAGCGCTTGGCGACCGCGTCGATGAATTCCTTGTAGATCGACTCCTGCACCAGCAGGCGCGACCCCGCCGAGCAGGTCTGCCCGGCGTTCTGGATGATCGCGTTGGTGATGAACGGCAGCGCCGCTTCCTGGTCGGCATCGCCGAAGACGAGCTGGGGCGACTTGCCGCCGAGCTCCATCGTCACCTGATGGTTGTGCTTGGCCGCCGCCGCCTGGACCAGCGTGCCGACCTCGGGCGAGCCGGTGAACGAGATATGGTCGATGCCGGGATGGCCGGCGAGCGCCGAGCCCGCTTCCTCGCCGAGGCCGGGCACGATGTTGAGCGAGCCCTCGGGGAAACCCACCTGCATCGCGAGGTCGGCGAGCTTCAAGAGCGAGAGGCAGGCGTCCTCGGCCGGCTTCACCACGCAGGCGTTTCCGGCGGCGAGCGCGCCGCCGATCGAGCGGCCGCCGATCTGCGCCGGGTAGTTCCACGGCACGATGTGACCGGTGACCCCATGCGGCTCGCGGATCGTCAGGACCGTGTAGCCGTCGAGATAGGGGATGGTGTCGCCATGCAGCTTGTCGCAGGCGCCGCCGTAGAACTCGAAGTAGCGGGAGAGCGCGACGATATCGGCCTTCGCCTGCTTCAGCGGCTTGCCGGTATCCATCGCTTCCAGTCTGACCAGCTCGTCTTGGTTCGCGACCACGGCATGCGCGAGCTTGGTCAG
>JAEULB010000123.1 GCA_016792585.1 Rhodospirillaceae bacterium | reverse complement strand
TTGTCGACGCAGGTGACGGTGATGCCGAACTCGGAGAAGCAGGCGCCGGAAACCAGGCCGACATAGCCGGTGCCGATCATGGCGATACGCATGGCGAACGTCCGTTGACTGAGGAAGCGGGAGTTATTGGTAGCGGCGAAGTATGTCGCGCATGCGGTCGACCATGTCGGGCCGCTTCAGCGCGAAGGCGATGTTGGCGTCGATGAAGCCGACGCGGGTGCCGCAGTCGAAGCGCCGGCCTTCGAACAGCACGCCGTGGAAGGGATGCGATCCGATCATCTTGGCCATCGCGTCGGTCAGCTGGATCTCGCCGCCGGCGCCGCGCTCGAAGCGCTCGAGATGGCCGAAGACCTCGGGCTGCAGGATGTAGCGGCCGATGACGGCGAGGTTCGACGGAGCGGCATCGGGCTCCGGCTTCTCGACCAGCCCCCGGACCTCGACCAGCCGGTCGCGGCTCTTGCCGGGGTCGATGACGCCGTAGCTCTTGGTCATCTGGCGCTCGACTTCCATCACCGCGACCAGGTTGCCGCCGTTGCCGTCGTAGTGCTCGACCATCTGCTTGAGGCAGGGAGTGTCGGAAAGGATCATGTCGTCGGCCAGCAGCACCGCGACCGGCTCGTCGCCGACCAGGTTGCGGGCGCACCAGACGGCATGGCCGAGGCCGAGCGGATCCTGCTGGCGGGTATAGGCGACCTGCCCCGGCTTCAGCATCGACGACGAGATCTCGGCGAGCTCCTGGTACTTGGAGCGCTTGTGGAGGGTCTCGGACAGCTCGTAGGAGTGGTCGAAGTGATCCTCGATCGCGGTCTTGCCGCGGCCGGTGACGAAGATGAACTCCTCGATCCCGGCGGCCTTCGCCTCTTCGACCGCGTACTGGATGATCGGCTTGTCGACGACCGTCAGCATCTCTTTCGGCAACGCCTTGGTCGCCGGCAGGAAGCGCGTACCCAACCCGCCGACCGGGAAGATCGCTTTGCGCACCCGCTTCGTCATACCCGCTCCATCCGGAGTCCTTAAGGAGTCTCTAGGGCGGGGTCCCCCGACCGCGGCGCTTATTGCCATAGCCCGGATGCCCCCGCAAGGCAGGGGCGACTATGGGCCGGGATTGCGGCGCGGCTGAGGCGGGGGCGGGGCCTGCCGGAGGCGGCGGTCGGCGGTCAGCCGTCGTCGAGCAGCACGTCCTTGGCCCGGTTGATCTGGGCTGCCAGAAACGTCGATCCGCCGCGGTCCGGGTGATTGGCCAGCATCAGGCGCCGATGCGCCTCGCGGATCTGCTCGGGGCTGGCACCCTCGGCAAGGTCCAGGATCTGCAGCGCCTCGCTCCGCGACATGCTGCCGCTGGGGGGTGAAGGCGGGGTGCGGCCGGCGTCCCGCCATCCCGGGTGCTCGCGGTCGAGGAAGGCTTCCAGCACCTGCACCGTGGCCGGGTCGGCGCGCGCCTCGTCCAGCAGCTCGACCGTCTCCGCGGCCGACAGGTCTTCCAGGCGCCGGCCGCTGTGCCGGCCGGCGATCACCTCGCCGGTCATGCGCCCGGTCGCGTGATCCAGTGCAACCTTGAGGAAGGCGGTGTCGAGCGAGGAGCCGCCGGTCGAGGTCGGTCCCGGCGACGTCCGGGTCGGGAACAGGATCCGCCTGAGCCATCCCCACCGGATCAGGAGCGGGATGATGGCGCCGAGCGCTGTGCCCATGCCTGCGATGTTGCCGCGGAAGAACAGGAAGGCCGCGAGCGCGGCCAGGCTCAGGCCGCCGACCCACTTCACCCAGAAGACGAGCTTCTTCGGATCGGCGGTCAGGAACGCCCGCACGACCAGCCAGAGGGAGACGAGGAGGACGAAGCCTCCGAGGACGTAGACCATCTAGCCCAGCCGATGCGTCAGCAGCAGCGCCGCGCCGCCGGTCTTCTTCGCGTGATGCTCGAGTGCGGCGCGACCGCCGGCGGCATAGACCGCGACCGCCGACAGGAGCTCGCGCAGCTGCTTCGCCGAGCCGGCGTCGAACGGGCAATAGGCACCCTTCGACAGGCGCGCGATCTCGCGGAAGACGCGGGCCGGCTGCTCGCCGCCACCTTCGTGGAAGACGAAGACCGGAACGCCGAGCAATCCCAGCTCCCCGGCCTTGCGGCAGACCGCATCGGCGTTTTCCTCGAAGGCGTCGCCGATGAAGACCAGGGCAGCGACGCGCTTCGCCTTCGCTTCGTCGACCGTGTGCGCCAGCATGCGCTCGATCTGCGTCTGCCCGCCCTGGCAGTCGACGCCGGTCATGTGGCGGAGGAGGGCGCCGGACTCGGCGAGCCACGGGCTCGCGTAGAAATCGTGGAAGCCGCGGTAGTAGACGAGCTGGAGGTCGAGCCCGCCCAGAGCCTGGGTCTCGCGGAACATGTCGGCCTGGAGCTTGGTCGCCTGGTCCCAGGTCGGCTGCCGGCTCAAGGTCGCATCGAGGGCGAAGACGAGGCGGCCGCGGCCGCCGGCCGGCACCGGCTTGGGTGCCGCGCGCACCTTGGCGAGAAATGCGTCGACGGCCGCCTGGCCGGCGGTCGGGAGCTTCGAGCCGCTCATCGCCCTACTATATAGGAAGACCGCATCAGCTCGCCGAGGCGAGCGCCTCGGGCAACGGGATCTTGAGGGCTTCCAGAAGCATCCGCACTTCCTGGCGGGCGGCGACGTGGCTCATCTTGAGCTGCTGGTCAGGCTCGGCCTCGGCCAGATCCATCAGCGTCAGGCCCTTGAGGAACAGCTCGCGGAAGATCACGCGCTCGGAGAAGCCCTGGACGAAGCGGAATCCTATACGCTTCGACAGCTTCTCCAGCACGCGGCCCATCTCGCGCTTGTTGCGGGCGTCCAGCGCCGAGAGCCGGTTGCGCATGACGATCCAGTCGATCGAGCCGCGATCGCGGATCGCGCGCTGCTTGCGGCTCTCCCAGACCAGCTCCGAATAGGCGCCCGGCCGCTGGATCGCCAGCGTGTCGGGATCGAGGAGGGCCAGCACGTCGAGATCGACGAAGCTGTCGTTGAGCGGCGTCACCAGCGTGTCGGCATGGGCATGGCCGAGACGGCCGAGGAAGTTGTCGGAGCCGGCGCAGTCGATCACCAAGTAGTCCTGGGTCGAGACCAGCTCGTCGAAGGCCGCCTCGAAGCGTCGGCGCTCGTCGACCGCGGCCTCGGCCTGGTCGCTCGCCTCCGAGCGCGCGATCGGCACATGCATCGGCAGCGGCAGCTTGTCGGCGCCGACGGTGATCGCGCGCGCCGAGCGGTTGGCGGCATAGCGGGTCAGCGTGCCCTGGCGCGCATCCAGATCCATCGAGCCGACGCGGTAGCCCTGGCGCAGCAGGGCCACGACCAGATGCATGGCCGTAGTCGACTTGCCGGAGCCGCCCTTCTCGTTGCCGAGGACGATGACGTGGGCGCGCGTCATGGCTCGGAACGCACCCAGACGGCGGTGTCGTGGAACACGGCGCCACCGGCCGGAGGGGCGGCGTCCGACCCGATCAGCACGTTGATGCCCTTGCCCTCGACATGGCGCGAGTTGGGCCAGATCCCTTCGGCGACGACGACGCCGGGGCGGAGCCCGTCGAACAGCTTGGCGTGCAGCAGCACGTCGCCTCGCCGGTTGCCGATGCGGACCTTGCCGCCCTCGACGACGCCGAGCCTTGCCGCGTCGTCCGGATGGAGCAGCAGGCTCGGGCGCACCTCGCGGGCGACCGAGGTCGGCATCTCGGTGAAGCTGGTGTTGAGAAACTGGCGGGCCGGCGAGGTCGTCATCCGGAACGGATGCTCCTCGGTCGCCTTCTCGATGTTGTCGAAATGATCGGGAAGCGCCGGCATGGCGGCGAAGGCCGGGCCGATCGCCTTCCAGTCAGGCTTGAAGTGGAAGCGCCTGTCGGGCGTGCCGAAGCCGTCGAGGAAATGCGCGCGCTCGAACGGAATCGCGCAGTCGTGCCAGCGCTTCTCCTTCAGCGTCGCCGCATCGGGGAAACCCGAGGCCTTCAGCGTCCAGTCGGCGAGCTCCCAGGAGGTCATGTCGAAGGCCGGGTGCTCGGCGCCGAGGCGCTTGGCGAGCCCCTGCAGCACCTCGTGGTTGGATCGGCTCTGGGCGTGCGCCTCGATCACCTTGGCGCCCATCTGGATGAAGGTGTGCCCGCCGCCCTGGTAGATGTCGTCGTGCTCGAGGAAGGTGGTCGCCGGCAGCACCACGTCGGCGTACTTGACCGTGTCGGTCGGCAGCTGCTCGTGCACGCAGAGGAACAGGTCCTCGCGCATGAGCCCCTTGATCACCTTGTTCTGCTCGGGCGCCACCACCGCCGGGTTGGTGTTCTGCACCAGCATCGCGGTCACCGGCGGGCCGCCCTTGAGCGCGTCGGGCTCCCCCACCAGCACCGGCCCGATCCGGCTTTGATCGAGAAGGCGGACCTTGGGATCGATCCGGTCCTTCCCCTCGATCATCGACTTGTTCCAGGGGTAGATCGCGCTGTTGGAGTAGAGTGCGCCGCCGCCCTTGTGCTGCCAGGCACCGGTCAGCGCCGGCAGGCAGGTGGCGGCATGAAGCTGGGCCGCTCCGTTGCGCGAGCGGCTGAAGCCGTAGCCGACCCGCATGAAGGCGTTCTTGGTGCGTCCGTAGAGCCGGGCGAAGTCGATGATCTCCCGGGCCGGCACGCCGCAGATCTTCTCGGCCCATTCCGGCGTGCGGCTCGCGTAATGCGCCTCGACCTCTGCTGAGAAGTCGGTGTACTTCGCAAGGTAGTCGCGGTCGGCGTAGCCCTCTTTCAGCAGCACGTGGCCGACCGCGGCGGCGAGCGCGCCATCGGTGCCCGGCCTGACCATGATGAAGATGTCGGCGGCCTCGGCGGTACCGTTCCGGTAGACGTCGACATGCACCAGTTTGGCGCCGCGCTGCTTCCGTGCGACGCTGACATGCGTCATCACGTTGACCTGGGTCGCGACCGGGTTGCCGCCCCACATCACGATCAGGTCGGAATCGTGCATCTCGCGCGGGTCTAGGCCGCGCTTGACGCCGTGGCCGGCGAGCCAGCCGGCATCGGTCAGCGCGATGCAGATCGTGCTGTCCTGGCCCGAATACTTCATCACATGGCGAAGGCGGTGAATGCCGTCGCGCTGCACCAGGCCCATGGTGCCGGCGTAGTAGTAGGGCCACACGGTTTCGGGGCCGTATTTGGCGGTCGCCGCCTTGAAGGCGTCGGCGACCCGGTCGAGCGCCTCGTCCCAGCCGATCTCCTTGAACTGCCCGGCGCCCTTGGGCCCCGTGCGAAGCAGCGGAACGGTCAGCCGGTCCTTGTGGTGGACGCGCTCGGCATAGCGGGCGGTCTTGGCGCAGACGACGCCGGCCGTATACGAGTTGCCGCCGGCGCCGCGGACCCGGCCGATGGTGCGGGCGTCCAGACGCTCGACCTCGAGCGCGCAGGTGCTCGGACAGTCATGCGGGCAGACCGACGGGACGATGTCGAGAGGCATGGTCGAAAACGGGCCGGTTCGGGAACAGCCCCCACCATAACGAAATCCCGGTCGTTTTGACAGCTTGACCCTGTCTTGGACCCGGCCCAAGAGTGCCGGCCATGACGGAGACGGTCGACGCGGTCGTGGTGGGCGCCGGCGTGGTCGGATTGGCGATCGCGCGTGCGCTGGCGCTGGCCGGGCGCGAGGTGATCGTACTGGAGGCCGCCGACTCGATCGGCACCGAGACCTCGTCCCGCAACTCCGAAGTGATCCATGCCGGGATCTACTACCCGCCGGGCAGCCTGAAGGCGAAGTTCTGCGTCGAGGGGCGCGACAAGCTCTACCGCTTCGCCGCCGAGCACGGCGTGCCGCACCGGCGCTGCGGCAAGCTGATCGTCGCCACCGACGAGTCGCAACGCCCGGGCATGGCGAAGCTGAAGGAGATCGCGGCCAGGAACGGCGCCGGCGACCTCGCCTGGCTCTCGGCCGAGGAGGCCAAGGCGATGGAGCCGGCCCTCGCCTGCATCGGCGCGCTGCATTCGCCGATGACCGGCATCGTCGACAGCCATGCCTTCATGCTGGCGCTGCAGGGGGCGGCCGAGGATCGCGGCGCGATGCTGGCCTTTCTTTCGCCCGTAGTTGGCGGGCATGTCGGCCATAACTCGATCGAGATCGAGGTTGGCGGCGCCGAGCCGATGCGGCTTCGCTGCCGGACGCTGGTGAACTCGGCCGGCCTGCACGCGCAGAAGCTGTCGCATGCGCTCGACGGCTTGAACCCCGAGACCGTGCCGCCGGCTTATCTCGCGAAGGGCAATTACTACGTGCTGACCGGCGTGAAGCCGCCGTTCTCGCGGCTGATCTACCCGGCACCGGAGCAGGCGGGGCTCGGCATCCATGTGACCCTGGACCTCGCCGGCCAGATGCGCTTCGGCCCCGACGTCGAGTGGGTGAACGAGATCGCCTACGACGTCGATCCGAAACGCGCCGAAGTCTTCTACGCGGCGATCCGCAACTACTGGCCCGGCCTTCCCGACGGTGCGCTGGCGCCCGGATACTCCGGCATGCGGCCCAAGCTGCAGAAGCCGGGCGAGCCGGCGAAGGATTTCCTGATCCAAGGTCCGCGCGAGACCGGCATTCCGGGCCTGGTCAATCTCTACGGCATCGAGTCGCCGGGCCTCACTTCGGCGCTGGCCATCGCCGATCACGTGGTGGACCTGCTCAAGTGCTGAACCGGGCGGCGACCTACGAGGCGCTGACCGGTGGTTTCCGCTGGGACATTCCGGCTCGCTACAATCTCGGCGTCGACATCTGCGACAAGCACGGCGACGACGCGCTGGCGCTGGTCCACGAGCGCGAGGACGGGAAGGTGGAGCGCTGGCGCTTCGGTGACGTGCGCCGCCACGCCAACAAGCTCGCCAACCTGCTGACGAGCGCCGGCCTCGGCACCGGCGACCGCGTCGGCATCCTGCTGCCGCAGCGGCCCGAGACCGGCTTCGCCCATGTCGCCTGCTACAAGGCGGGGCTGGTCGCGATCCCGCTGTTCACGCTGTTCGGCGAAGATGCACTGGCGTTCCGTCTCGGCGACGCCGGGGCGAAGGCCGTCGTCACCGACGCGGCGGGCCTCGCCAAGCTGGCGCCGATCCGCGACCGGCTGCCGAATCTCAAGCTGGTGCTGGTGGTCGATGCGGCGAAGGACGGGCAGGGCTTCACGGCGCTCGCTCCCGCGCTCGAGAAAGCGTCGGACTCCTTCAGCGCTTGTGACAGTGCCGCCGACGATCCGGCGCTGATCATCTATACCTCAGGCACCACCGGGAACCCGAAGGGGGCGCTGCATGCGCATCGCGTGCTGCTGGGGCACCTGCCCGGCGTCGAATACCCGCACGAATTCTTCCCGCAGGCCGGGGACCGTTTCTGGACGCCGGCCGACTGGGCCTGGATCGGCGGGCTGATCGACGTGCTGCTGCCGTCATGGCATCACGGCGTGCCGGTGGTTTCGCGCCGCTTCGCCAAGTTTGATCCGGACGAGGCCTTCGCCTTCATGGCGCGGCACGAGGTCCGCAACGCCTTCCTGCCTCCGACTGCGCTCAAGCTGATGCGTCAGGTCGAGAACCCGGCACGTCACGGCGCGAAGCTCCGCAGCATCGGCTCCGGCGGTGAGAGCCTCGGCGCGGAGCTGCTCGATTGGGGCCGCGCGACCTTCGGGCTGACGATCAACGAGTTCTACGGCCAGACCGAATGCAATCTGGTCGTCGGCAACTGCGCCTCGCTGGTCGAGGTGCGACCGGGCGCGATGGGGAAGCCGATTCCCGGCCACGACGTCCGCATCGTCGATGCGGAAGGCAACGAGAAGCCGCGCGGCGATGTCGGCGAGGTCGGCATCCGCCGCGGCGACCCGGTGATGTTCCTGAACTACTGGAACAACCCGCAGGCGACGGGGGCGAAGTACGCCGGCGAGTTCCTGCTGACCGGCGATCTCGCCCGCCAGGATGAGGACGGCTACATCTGGTTCGTCGGCCGCTCCGACGACCTGATCACGACGGCCGGATATCGCGTCGGCCCGGTCGAGGTCGAGGAGTGCCTGCTGAAGCATCCGGCGGTGGCGCTCGCCGCGGTGATCGGCGTGCCCGATCCGATCCGCACCGAGAGCATCAAGGCGTTCCTGGTGCTGAAGCCCGGCCGTAGCGGCGACGGTGCGCTCGCCCGCGAGATCCAGGAGTTCGTGAAGACCAAGCTCGCCGCGCATGAGTATCCCCGCGCCGTCGAGTTCGTGGAGTCGCTGCCGATGACGACGACCGGCAAGATCATGCGCCGCGAGCTGCGCGCCCGCGAGGCCGCGAAGGTCTAGAGGAACGCGCGCGACGCCAGATGCAGGCCGAGCGCGAGCAGCCCAAGGAAGAAGCAGCGTCGGAAGACCTGCGGACTAACGCGGGTGCGGACCATCTGGCCGAGCCACATGCCGCCGAGCGCCGGCAGCACGGCGAACACCGAGGCGGTCGCGTCGGCCGTGCCGAAGGCGCCCTCGTGGAACAGGCTCAAGGCGAGGGCGAAGGTCGAGACGGTGAAGGAGAGGCCGAGGGCCTGCACCAGGTCGTCCTTGTCGAGGCCGAGCGCCTGCAGATAGGGCACCGCCGGGACCACGAAGACGCCGGTCGCCGCGGTCACCACGCCGGTCGCGATGCCGACCGGCGGCCCGAGCCAGCGCTCATGCGCCGTTGGCACGCGCAGCTTCAGCGGCGTCAGGCCGACGATCGAGTAGATCACCAGCGCGATGCCGAGGGCGCTCGCGGAGATCCTCGTGTCGGCACCGGTCAGAAAGCCGCTGCCGAGCCAGGTCCCGACGCAGACGCCGAGCATCATCGGCCAGAGCCGGAGAGCCAGCGCGGCAAAGCTCGGCCCGGCGAAGAGCTGCCACAGGTTGGTGACGATCGACGGAACGATCAGGATGGCGGCGGCCTCCGCCGGCGTCATCGCCAGGCTGAGCAGGCCGACCGCGATCGTCGGCAGGCCGAGCCCGATCACGCCTTTGACGGCGCCGGCGAGGAGGAAGACGAGGAGGATCGCCAGAATCTCAGGATCGAGCATCGGCGGAGACTGGCGTCATCCGGCGATGGGCACAACGGCCCAGTCTAGGCCGCCTGCAGGGCCTTCAGCTTGTCGAGGAAGTTGTCGACCAGGAACTCGAGCGCGTCGATGATCTCGAGCGCGAGCCCGCGCGGGTTGCCCTTCACGTCGAAGCGGATCATCGCCCGGATCGAGTCGACCTCGATCTTGACGATCTCGAGGAAGCGCTGGTCGCGCTGGGCCTTGCAGTCCATCACCCGGCAGATCAGGTCGGCGCAGCGCGACACGGCGGGATAGCCGAAGCTGGCGCCCTCGCCCTTGAGGTCGTGGCAGAGTTCGTAGATCTGACGCCCGGTCTCGGCCTGGTTCGCGGGTTCGGCCAGGAACTGCCGCATCAGGCCGTTCAGCTTGTCGAGCGACGCGCCGGCGATCTTCCTGTAGTCGATCCTGCCCTGGTGCTCCTTGACCGCCTCGTCGGCCTTCTTGATGAGGCGGTCGCCGGCCCCGGGGGTTCCCCGGCCCGTCTTGTCGGCGAGCATGCGCGGCGGCTTGACGAATTCAACCATGGCTGTCGTTTATCTCACATTTTATTGATAGGCAGTTAATTTCTTTCGCGTAACGCGGATTTGACCACCTTTCCGTAATTGTTCTTCGGCAGTTCATGAACAAACTTATAGACCTTGGGTCGTTTGAATCGGGCGATTGCATCCAGGCACAATCGATCCAGTACTTCTTCTTCGACAGTACTGCCCGATCGGATCACTACAAAAGCGACGACCTCCTCGCCCCAGTCCGGATGGGGTCGCCCGACCACGGCGACTTCCTGTACGTCTGGGTGGCGGAGCAGAACTTCTTCCACCTCGCGCGGGTAGATGTTCGAACCGCCCGAGATGATCAGGTCCTTGGACCGGTCCTTCAGGGTGAGGAATCCCTCCTCGTCGATCACGCCGACGTCGCCGGTGTGCAGCCAGCCGCCGCGCAGAGCCTCGGCATTGGCCTCGGGCCGGTTCCAGTAGCCGGTCATCACCTGCGGCCCGCGGACGAGAATCTCGCCGATCTCGCCCGCCGGCAGCGGCCGGTCGTCGGCGTCGGCGATGCGGACCTCGGCCGTCGACTGCGGGATGCCGGCGGATCCGGCGCGCGCTTCCCATCTCGGGTGGCTGCGGTCGGCGATCATCGCCTTCGGCAGCGAGGTGATGCACATCGGGCTCTCGCCCTGGCCGTAGATCTGCGACAGGCGCGGCCCCAGCACGTCGATCGCGCGCTTGAGGTCGGCGACATACATCGGCCCGCCGCCATAGATGATGGTCTTGAGACCGGGAATGCCTGCCGAAGCGACCGCGGGGTGGGCGACGAGGCGCGATACCATCGTCGGCGCCGCGAACATCGCGGCACCGCCATGATGGTTCATGAGCTCGGCGATCTCGGCGCCGTCGAAGCCGCCGGATTCCGGGATCACCTGCTTGGCCGCCGCATGCACGTTGGGGAGCGCGTAGAGGCCCGAGCCGTGCGAGAGCGGGGCTGCGTGGAGCTTGGAGTCGCCCGGCGAAACCGTGTCGACATCGGCGAAATAGCACAGCGTCATTGCCCGCAGGTTGGCGTGGGTCAGCATCGCGCCCTTCGGCCGGCCGGTGGTGCCGGAGGTGTAGAAGATCCAGGCGAGGTCGGAGGCAACCTGCTCGACCGGAGCCCCCGGCGCTTCCGTCGCCAGGCGCTCCATCTCGGCCGAGCCGACCAGGATCTGCGCCGGCCGGGTGCCGGCCTCGGCGGCTGCGGCGGCGACGGCGTCCGCCATGTCGTCGGTCGCGACCACGACCCGTGCGCCGCAATCGGCGAGGATGTAGGCGATCTCCTTCGGATGCAGCTTGGCATTGACCGGGACCGCGGCCAGCCCCGCCCACCAGCAGCCGTAGAGAAGCGGCAGGTAGTCCAGGTGGTTCTTCATCGCGAGCGCGACCCGGTCGCCGGGAGCGAGGCCGAACCGGCGCCGGAGCCCCTCGCCCAGCGATCCTGAGCGCCTGGCGAAGCCGGCGTAGTCGAGACGGGTGTCCTTCCCCAGCGCCAGCCCGGGGCGGTCGCCATGGGCGCGGGCGGCCCGAAGCAGGCTTTCGGCGAGGTTCATGGGGAATTCCGGCGTCGTGAGGGGGGAGGGCCGCAGATCATGCTTGATCGGTGCCCGATTTCTTGCGAGTGATTATCAATAGCCTAGTCCCCAGTCCCGGAGGGATCGAAATGCGTAAACTGGTTCCGGCCTTCGCCGCTCTCGCCATCGGCCTGATTCAGGTCCCGGCGATGGCCCAGGAGGTCAATCTCTACTCCTATCGTCAGGAAGGGCTGATAAAGCCGCTTCTCGATGCCTTCACCGCGAAGACCAAGATCAAGGTGAACCTGGTCTCGGGCGGCGAGGATGCGCTGATCGAGCGCCTGAAGGCCGAGGGCGATGCGAGCCCGGCCGACCTGTTGATCACGGTCGATGCCGGCCGCCTGGTGCGCGCCAAGGAGCTCGGCCTCTTCCAGCCGATCAAGTCGGCGGTGGTCGAGTCCGTGGTTCCGGCCGCCTATCGCGATCCGGACGGCATGTGGACCGCGCTGTCGCTCCGCGGCCGCCCGATCATGTATTCGGTCGAGCGCGTGAAGCCGGCCGATCTTTCGACCTACGAGGATCTCGCCAACCCGAGGTGGAAGGGCAAGATCTGCGTCCGCTCCTCCTCGCACATCTATAACCAATCCATGCTGGCGACGATGATCGAGTCCCAGGGCGCGGCGAAGGCGGAAGCCTGGGCCAAGGGCGTCGGCGAGAACCTCGCCCGCAAGCCCGCGGGCGGCGACCGTGACCAGCTGAAGGCGATCGCCGTCGGCGAATGCGACCTGGCGCTCGCCAATACCTACTACCTCGCCGGCCTGACCCAATCGAAGGACCCGTCCGAGCAGGACATCGCGAGGAAGGTCAAGATCTTCTGGCCGAACCAGAACGATCGCGGCGCCCATGTGAACGTGTCGGGTATCGGCATCACCAAGAGCTCGAGGAACGTCGCCAACGCGGTGCAGTTCATCGAGTTCATGCTGTCCGACGAGGCGCAGAAGATCCATGCCGAGGTCGTCGGCGAGTTCCCGGTGAAGGCCGGTATCCCGCGCTCGGAGGTCGTCGCCTCGTTCGGTACGTTCAAGGCCGACACGGTTCCGCTGGCGGCACTCGCCAAGAACAACGCCGAGGCGGTCCGCATCTTCGACCGCACCGGCTGGCGCTGACATAGAGATCGATACGGGGCCGGGACCAACCGTTCCTCCGGCCGTCCCCGTATCCGCCGCCCTCCCGTTCCCCCGGACGGGAGGGCATTCTATTTTGGGGCCATGATCGTCGTCTTCGACATGGAGTGGACGTCGTGGCCCGGCGCCCAGGACCGCAACTGGTCGGGTCCCGGGGAGCATCCGGAGATCATCCAGATCGGCGCGGTTCGCCTCGATGCCGATCTTCGTGAGATTGCGTCCTTGGACCGGCTGGTGAAGCCGAAGGTCAATCCCCTCCTGAGTGACTTCATCATCGGGCTTACCGGGATCACCCAGGATCGCGTCGATCGTGACGGCATCGACATTGCCGAGGCTCTGGCCGAGTTCGCCACGTTCGCTTCCGGGGCTCGGGCCGTGCTCGCCAACGGCCGCGACCACGACATCATCGCCCGCAATGTCGCTCTCCACGGCATTGCGAATCCGATGGCCGGGATGACATTTGCCAGCGTGAGCGCGCATTTCCGTCATGCGGCCCGGAGGAGTACCCACGTGGTCTCGTCGACATTGCCCGCGGTGTTCGGCTTCGAGCTTTCCGGCCGGGCGCATGACGGCCTCGCCGATGCGCGCGCGATCGCCGAGGCATTGCGGCGGACGATCTCCCGCGGAGGCATCTCCGCTCTGATCGCCGCACTAACCAACAGCGACGAAGTGTGCGCTTAAGCCTCCTGGCTGCTTCCTCGTTGCGCTATCCTCGCTGCGGGGATGTGAGGGAGTGCAATGAAGATCGCCATCATCGGCGCGGGCAGCGTCGGAACGGCGCTCGGCAAGGCGTGGTCGCGCGCCGGGCACGACATCGTCTTCGGCGTGCGCGATCCGACTTCGTCGAACGCAAGATCAGCAGCTGAGAGCGCCGGAGCGAAAGCACGGTCGACTACCGTCGCCGAGGCCGGTGCCTTGGGCGAGGTCGTCGTTCTCGCCACGCCATGGGAAGCGACCGAGAGCGCGATCGGGGCGGCGGGCAGTCTTGCCGGCAAGATCGTCATCGATTGCACCAATCCGCTTGCCTATCGCGATGGCGAGCTCGGGCTTGCGGTCGGCTTCGATGGCTCCGGCGGCGAGCGGGTGGCGGCCTGGGCGCCGAAGGCGCATGTGTTCAAGGCCCTCAACCAGGTGGGCTACCTGGCGATGGAGGATGCCAAGTTTCCCGATGGCTTCCCGGCGATGTTCGTCGCCGGCGACGACGCGGAGCGCAAGCCGGCCGTGCTCCACCTGATGACCGAGATCGGGTTCGAGGCGGTCGACGCCGGACCGCTCAAGGTCTCCCGCCTGCTCGAGCCCTACGCGATGCTGTGGATCCACCTGGCCTACAACCAGGGCCTGGGCCGGGATTTCGCCTTCTCGCTGCTCCGCCGATAGAACCGGTATCTGCGGACCGTCGTCCGCGCGGTCTTTGCGACTTGAGGCCAGGTTGCGTATAGAGTGCGGCCTCGATGCGCACGCTCTATCACCTCTGGCTGTCGGCCGGATCACGCAAGGTCCGGATCGCGATGGGCGAGAAGAACCTGCCGTTCGAGATGAAGGTCGAGAAGACCTGGGAACGCCGGTCTGAGTTCCTCGACATGAACCCGGCCGGCGACGTGCCGGTGCTGGTCGAGGAGTCCGGCGCCCGGATCGTCCATGCCGGGCCGATCTGCGAATACCTGGACGAGGCCTATCCCGAGCGGGCGCTGATCCTCGGCGACGCTGCCGAGCGCGCCGAGGTGCGCCGGCTGGTCTCCTGGTTCGACGACAAGTTCGACCGCGAAGTCTCGCGGGCCCTCATCGAGGAAAAGATGATGAAGCGCTTCCTCGGCCTCGGCACGCCCAACAGCCAGGCCATCCGCGAGGGGATGAAGGCGCTGCACGTCCATCTCGACTACGTCGGCTTCCTCGCCGAGCGGCGCTCCTGGCTCGCCGGCGATCACCTGACCTTGGCCGACATCGCGGCAGCGGCGCATCTTTCGGCGCTCGACTACACCGGGGACGTTCCCTGGGAGGACCACCCGGAGGCGAAGGAGTGGTACGCGCGCATGAAGTCGCGTCCGTCGTTCCGCCCGATCCTCGCCGACCATATCCCGGGCGCGCCGCCGCCGAAGCACTACGCCGACCTGGATTTCTGAAACCGGCGCACGAACCGGATAGGCGGGCGCACGCCGGCCTGCGCACTATCGAGCCATGGCTCAGTCGCTCCGCCGCGCCGTCTCCGACCTGGCCTGGCCGTCGATCGCCGACGACCTTTCAGCCTACGGCCATGCCGTCACCGGCCCCCTGCTCGATCCCGCGACCTGCCGGCGCATCGCGGCCTGGTACGGCGACGACAAGCGTTTCCGAAGCCGGGTCGT
The DNA here is from genome assembly GCA_016792585.1 of Rhodospirillaceae bacterium. Lineage (GTDB taxonomy): Bacteria > Pseudomonadota > Alphaproteobacteria > SHVZ01 > SHVZ01 > SHVZ01. The sequence goes on along the minus strand of JAEULB010000123.1, from coordinate 9,522 downwards.
CATGGAGCGGCATGCCTTCGGCAAGGGCGAGTACAAGTACTTCGCCTATCCGCTGCCGGCCGAGGTCGAGTCGCTGCGCGAGACGCTCTATGCCGCGCTCGCGCCGATCGCGAACGCCTGGGCGGCGACGCTCAAGACCGGGCTCTCCTATCCCGAGACGCTGGCGGAGTATTCGCGGCGCTGCCATCGCGTCGGCCAGACGAAGCCCACGCCGCTGCTGCTCCGCTACGAGGAGGCGGGCTACAACTGCCTGCACCAGGATCTCTACGGCGACCTGATGTTTCCGCTGCAGGCGACGATCCTGCTCAGCGATCCCGAAACCGATTTCGACGGCGGCGAGTTCGTGCTGGTCGAGCAGCGGCCGCGCCAGCAGTCGCGGGCCGAGGTGGTTCGCCTACGTCAAGGCGAGGCGGTGATCTTCGCGGTACGCGAGCGGCCGAGGCAGGGCGCCCGCGGCGTGCATCGGGCGGTGCTCCGTCACGGCGTCAGCCGGATCTGGCGAGGGCAGCGCTTCGCCCTCGGCATCATCTTTCACGACGCGCGCTAGGTCTCAGTTGGGAGCGTGGACGTCGGCCGGGCGATCGAGGGCGTAGCCGGCCGAGCGGACGGTGCGGATCAGGTCCGGCTCGTCGTCGACGTTGACCGCCAGCCGAAGCCGCCGGATATGGACGTCGACGGTGCGGGGCTCGACATAGACCTCGCTGCCCCAGACGGCGTTGAGCAGCTGCTCGCGCGAGAAGACGCGGCCCGGATGCTCGATCAGATGGCGCAGCAGGCGGAACTCGGTGGGCCCGAGATGGATGTCGCGTCCGCCGCGGCGGACGCGGTGGGCGGCTAGGTCCATCACCAGGTCGGCGAATTCGAGACGTTCGGCCGCCATCGCCGGGCGCGAGCGGCGGAGCAGGGCGCGGACGCGGCTCACCAGCTCGGTCGGGCTGAACGGCTTGGTCACGTAGTCGTCGGCGCCGCCGTCGAGGCCGCGGATCTTGTCGTTCTCCTCGGCGCGGGCGGTCAGCATGATGATCGGCGTGCCACGGGTATCCGGGCGGCGCCGCAGCCGCCGGCAGACCTCGAGGCCGGAGACGTGCGGGATCATCCAGTCGAGCAGGATCAGATCCGGCTTGAGCTCGGCAGCCTGCAGCAGCGCCTCCTCGCCGTCGCGCGCTTCGGCGACCCGGAAACCCTCGCGCTCGAGGTTGTAGCGGAGCAGGGTGACGAGGGCGCCTTCGTCCTCGACCACCAGCACCAGTGGGCTCATCGATTCAGGACCTGCGGGCATCCGGGCCTACCACTGCAAAGCTGGTTTCATCGCCTTTCGGTCGGCTTTCCGCGATGGTGCGGCCGACCACCTGGAAATGAATGGTCTCGGCGATGTTGGTCGCGTGGTCGCCGATGCGCTCCAGGTTCTTGGCAATGAACAGCAGGTGCGTGCACGGCGTGATGTTGCGCGGATCCTCCATCATGTAGGTCAGGAGCTCGCGGAAAAGGCTGGTGTACATCGCGTCCAGCTCCTCGTCGCGCTGCCACACCTGGATCGCGCGCGCGGTGTCGGATGACGCGAAGGCGTCCAGCACGTCCTTGACGACGAGACGTGCGAGCTGGCCCAGGCGCACGACGCCATTGACGCTCGGCACCGGCGGGAACTGGATCAGCGCCTGCACGCGCTTGCCGACGTTGGCGGCATAGTCGCCGGTGCGCTCGAGGTCGGCGGCGATCTTGAGGGCCGACAGGATGGTACGGAGGTCGCTGGCCATCGGCTGGCGCAGCGCCAGCATCTTGACCACCGACTCGTCGATCTGGAGCTCGAGCGCGTCGACCTTGGCATCGGAAGCGACGCAGCGCTGTCCGAGCTCGGCGTCACGGCTGCTCACCGCCTGGATAGCCTGGCCGAGCTGGACCTCGACGAGGCCGCCCATCTCGCTGATCTCGGCCTTCAGCCGCTTCAGCTGCTCGTCATAGGCACGGACAATATGCTCGGAAGCCATGACGCTCCTTCGGGTCGCCCCGCAGTCTGTAAACACGTCACGCTAAGGTCATATGACCTTCATGTGACAGTTTGATGAATTAGGGGGAGGTTAGTAGCCCGCCGGCATCGCGGCTCAGAAGGCCAGAAAGCCCTGGAATTCCAGGGAGATGTGGGCGCTTTACGTACAGATAGACGCGCCGGGCCAACGGATAACGGCCAGCCGATATCTCAGGCCCGGCGGGCGCGATGCCCTCCACCTGGTCGCCATCCGATCCGAGAGCGCGGACGACGAGCGGGTCGGGACCGGCCGGCAGGTCCTCCCGGAGGCCGTGGCAGAGGTGCTTGCGGTCGAGCTTGGCGTAGCCGGCGGCGCCCAGGCACCCGGTGGTGAGGACCAAGGCGTCAACCAACGGCGCGGGGGCTGTCAGGCGGAGCGCGATCGGCCGGTCGGGCAGGTTGGGATCGACCTCGCGCCAGCTCCGCACCCGGTTCGGCGCCAGCTTGCCGTCGACGGACACCTCGCGCGCAAGAGCCCGCCACAGATGGCGGCGGGTCACGCCGGGCGGCGCCCCCTCGAGCGCGAGGCCGACGATACCGAGGACGCGTTCCGGGTCGGCCGAGATCGCCTCGGCCTCGCATGACTTCCGCTCGCGGTCGAGCAGCCGCCGCGTGATCAGCAGCGCGTCGGCGGCCTGGGCGCCGAGGCCCTTGCAATAGGCGGTGACCGCGTCCTCGTCGTCGCCTCTACTCTCGATGCGCGCCTGGGGACCGGCGACGGCGGCGCCGATCTCGGCGAGTGCCGGCGTTGCGATCACCCATGGCGCGTCGCGTGCCGCGGCCGGTGCGGCGATCCCGAGGGCGAGCAGTGCTGCGAGGCGGATCGCGATCACTCGGCGACCGGCAGGAAAATGGTGAAGGTGCTGCCGCGGCCGACGTCGGAATCGATGACCAGGGCGCCGCGGTGATGGCTGACGATGTGCTTGACGATCGCCAGGCCCAGGCCGGTGCCGCCGAGGTCACGCGACCGCCCGACATCGACCCGGTAGAAACGCTCGGTCAGCCGGCTCAGATGCTCGCGCGCGATGCCGTCGCCGGAGTCCGATACCGAGACCGCGACGGCGCGCCGGCGCGGATCGGGGAAGGAGGGCGGCACCTGTGCCGCCTCGCCGGCCACGACGCGCACCTCGGTGCCGGTCTTTCCGTACTTGATCGCATTGTCGATCAGGTTCTGGAACACCTGCATCAGCTCGTCGGAGTCGCCGGCGATCTTCGACAAGCCGGGCGCGAGGTCGAGCACGATCGGCATGCGCCGAGCCTCCGCCTGGCGGTCGAGCGTGGCCTTGAGCGCCGGCAGCGCGACAGCGAGGTCGACCGAGGTGGTCGGCGGCGTGTGCTCCTTCAATTCGATCCGCGACAGTGACAGCAGGTCGTCGACCAGGCGGCTCATGCGTCGCGCCTGGTCGTGCATGATGTCGAGAAACTTGGCCCGCGCCACCGCATCGTCCTTGGCGGGGCCGCGCAGCGTCTCGATGAATCCGACCAGTGATGCCAGCGGCGTCCGGATCTCGTGGCTCGCATTGGCGACGAAGTCGGCGCGCATCTGCTCGAGCTTGGCGAGCTGCGTGGTGTCGTGGAGCAGGAGCAGTGCGCCGGCATGGGCCAAGGGCTCGATGCGGACGGCGAAGTGGCGCTCGGCCGTGCCGGCGAGCTGGATCTGGACTTCGCGGCCGGGGCCTCCGGCCAGGACAGCTTCGGCCGACTCCAGCACATCCGGTTGGCGCATCACATGAGCCAGGTCGCGATCCTCGAGCCCCGGGCCGAAGAGCCTGTGCGCCGCGCGGTTGGCGGCGAGCACGGTGCGGTCGGGCGCCACATGCAGCAGCGGGTCGGGAATGTTGTCGAAGAGCCGCAGCTGCCCCTCGGTCAGGCGGTCGGCGGCGCCGAGCGGATGGTCGGGCGTCGAAGCCGCACCCGCGCTCTGGGGCAGGGCATGGAGGCCTCTCGCCGCGATCGACGCGATCGCTATGGCGCCAAGCGCGGCAACGGCCGCAGCGACACCCGCGACCGCGGTCCAGCCGGCCGCGACCGCGACGGCGGTAACGATCGCCGCGAGGGCGGTCGATCCGGCGAGGACGACGGCGCTCCTGGTCATCTGCTCGGGCTCGCGCTGGCGAAGCGCCGACCCTACCAGCAAAATCGTGGCAGGGTTAAGACGTCAGGCGCGCGCGGCGGCCTCGGCGCGATCGGCGAGCGGTCGCTCGAGCTTCGCCAGCATCTCCTTCGGCACCACCTGCCAGAACTTCGCCCGCTCTAGGCGCCAGTCGACCAGCAGCCTTTCGGCGAACTTCGACTGGGTCTCGCGCTGGTGCTCGGCGATCAGGTCCTTGAGCACGCCCTCCCAATGGGCCGAGGCGAGCCGCTGATAGACCAGCGTGTCCGGGTTGACCGCATGGGCGAATGTATCGTCGGAGTCGTAGACGAATGCCATGCCGCCGGTCATGCCGGCACCGAAGTTGTCGCCCACCGGACCCAGGATCGCGATCATGCCGCCGGTCATGTACTCGCAGGCGTTCGATCCGGCGCCCTCGACCACCGCCGTGGCGCCAGAGTTGCGGACGGCGAAGCGCTGGCCGGCCTGGCCGGAGGCGAACAGCCGGCCGGCCGTGGCGCCGTAGAGCACGGTGTTGCCTATGATCGTGTTGTGGTTGGTGACGAGCGGGCTCGCCGTCATGGTGCGGACGACGATGGTGCCGCCGGAGAGACCCTTGCCGACATAGTCGTTGGCGTCGCCGAAGACCTCGAGCTTGAGGCCTTGCACGGCGAAGGCGCCGAGCGACTGGCCGGCGGAACCCCGCAGCCGCACGGTGATCTGGCCCGGTTGCAGGCCGGTCATGCCGAAGCGGCGGACCAGCCGGCTCGAGAACTTGGTGCCGATCGCGCGGTGCGTGTTCCGGATGTTGTAGGCGAGCTGCATCTTCTCGCCCTCTTCCAGCGCCGCCTTGGCGTCCTGGATCATCTGGGCATCCAGGGTCTCCGGCACCTCGATGCGGCCTTCGACCGTGCAGTGCCGTGCCTGTCCGCCGGCATCGGCCTGGATCAGCAGCGAGTTGAGATCGAGGTCGTCGAGGTCGCGGCCGCCGCGGTCGATCTGCGAGAGGAGATCGGTGCGCCCGATCACCTCGGTCAGCGACTTGACGCCGAGCGAGGCCAGGATGTCGCGGGTTTCCTCGGCGATGAAGGTGAAGAGGTTGACCACCTTCTCGGGCGTGCCTTCGAACTTGGCGCGCAGCTTCTCGTCCTGGGTGCAGACGCCGACCGGGCAGGTGTTCGAGTGGCACTGGCGCACCATGATGCAGCCCATCGCCACCAGCGAGGCGGTGCCGATGCCGAACTCCTCGGCGCCGAGGATCGCCGCCATCACCACGTCGCGGCCGGTCTTGATGCCGCCGTCGACGCGGAGCCGCACGTTCTGGCGGAGCCGGTTGAGCGTCAGCACCTGGTGGACCTCGGAGAGGCCCATCTCCCAGGGGATGCCGGCATACTTGATCGAGCTCTGCGGCGAGGCGCCAGTGCCGCCGGAGTGCCCCGAGATCAGGATCGTGTCGGCCTTCGCCTTGGCGACGCCGGCAGCGATCGTGCCGATGCCGGAGCGCGCCACCAGCTTCACGCAGACCCGGGCATCCGGGTTGACCTGCTTGAGATCGTAGATGAGCTGCGCCAGGTCCTCGATCGAGTAGATGTCGTGGTGCGGCGGCGGCGAGATCAGGCTGACGCCGGGCATCGAGTGACGGAGCCGGGCGATGAGGCCCGAGACCTTGATGCCGGGAAGCTGACCGCCTTCGCCGGGCTTGGCGCCCTGGGCGACCTTGATCTCGATCTCGCGGCAGTTGTTGAGGTACTCGGCGGTGACGCCGAAGCGGCCGGAGGCGATTTGCTTGATCGCCGAGGACGGATTGTCGCCGTTGGAGCGCGGCGTGTAGCGCGCCGGATCCTCGCCGCCCTCGCCGGAGTCCGACTTCGCGCCGATGCGGTTCATCGCGATCGACAGCGTCTCGTGCGCCTCGGGGCTTAGGGCGCCCAGCGAGATGCCGGGCGCGACCAGGCGCTTCCTGATCTCGGTGATCGACTCGACTTCGTCGGCCGAGACCGCCTGGGTCGTCGCGGTGAAGTCGAGCAGGTCGCGGAGATGGATCGGCGGCAGCTTCCGCGTCGCTTCCGAGTACTTCTTGTAGGTGTGGTAGCTGTCGGTCGCGACCGCGGTCTGCAGGGTATGGATCAGGTTGCCTTCGAAGGCATGCGCCTCGCCCGAGCGGCGGTAGCGATAGAGCCCGCCCACGGGAAGCGCCGTCACGTCCTCGCCGAAGGCACGGCCATGAAGCTCGATGACCTTCCGCTGCACGCCGGAAAGGCCGATGCCGGAGATGCGGCTGGTCATGCCGGGGAAGAAGTCGGCGACCAGCGAGCGCGAGAGGCCGACCGCCTCGAAGTTGTAGCCGCCGCGATAGGACGAAAGGACGGAGATGCCCATCTTGCTCATGATCTTGAGCAGGCCGTCGTCGACCGCCTTCTTGAAGCGGCGGACGCAGTCGTCGAGCGAGAGCTGCCCGAAGAGTCCGCGAGCGTGGCGCTCGGCGATCGCCTCCTGGGCGAGGTAGGCGTTCACCGTGGTCGCACCGACGCCGACCAGCACTGCCGCGTAGTGCACGTCCATGCACTCGCCGGAGCGCACGTTGAGCGAGGTGAAGGTGCGGAGGTTCTGGCGCACCAGGTGCGAGTGCACGCCGCCGGCGGCGAGGATCATCGGGATCGGCGCGCGGTCGGCGCCGATCGCCTTGTCGGTCAGGATCACATGAGTGCAGCCGGCGCGCACGCCGTTCTCGGCCTCGCGCTGGACGCGCTGGATCGCGTCACGCAGGCTGGCGTCGCCGCCCCTCGGATCGAAGGTGCAGTCGACCTCGACTGCGGTGTCGCCCATGTAGTCGCGCATCGCCTCGAACTCGGCGTTCGAGAGCACCGGCGACTCGAGCTGCAGCAGGTGGCATTGGCTCTCGTCTTCGTCGAGGATGTTGCCGAGATTGCCGAGACGCGTGCGCACGGTCATCACCCGCGCCTCGCGGAGCGAGTCGATCGGCGGGTTGGTCACCTGGCTGAAGTTCTGGCGGAAGAAGTGGTGCAGGCCGCGGTACTGGCGCGACAGCACGGCGAGCGGCGTGTCGTCGCCCATCGAGCCGACGGCCTCCTTCGCGTCTTCGACCATCGGATGGAGGATCAGCTCGATGTCCTCCAGGCTCCAGCCGACGGCGATCATGCGCCGCCGTAGCTCGTCTCGATCGAGCTCACGCCGGTCGCGGTGATTGGCGCGGACGATGTCGTCGATGCGGGTGATGTGCTGCACCCAGTTGCCGAAGGGCCTCGATGAAGCCAGCGCGTCCTTAAGCTCGCGGTCGCGGTAGAGCTTCCCGCTCTTGAGATCGATGCCGATCATCTGGCCCGGATCGAGCCGCCCCTTGCGGACGATCTGGGTCTCGTCGATCCGCACCATGCCGGTCTCGGATCCGGCGATCACCAGGCCGTCCTGCGTGACGGTGTAGCGCATCGGGCGGAGGCCGTTGCGGTCCATGCCGCCGATGACCCAGTCGCCGGCGTATGCGGCGATCGCCGCCGGCCCGTCCCACGGCTCCATCACCGAGTTGGCGTAGGAGTACATCTCCTTCAGCGCCTTCGGCATCGGCGCGTCGGGCGCCCAGGCCTCGGGGATCATCATCGTCTTGACCATCGGCAGCGAACGCCCGCCCTGGCAGAGCAGCTCGAAGACGTTGTCGAGCGCGGCCGAGTCCGAGCCGCCCGGCTGGATGATCGGCTTGAGATCGTTGAGCGTGTCGCCGAGAACCGGCGAGGCGAGGCGCGCCTCGTGGCTCTTCATCCAGTTGACGTTGCCTTTCAGCGTGTTGATCTCGCCGTTGTGGGCGAGCACGCGGAACGGCTGGGCGAGCCGCCAGGTCGGGAAGGTGTTGGTCGAGTAGCGCTGGTGATAGATCGCGAAGGAGGAGACGAAGCGCGGATCGAGCAGATCGGGATAGAAGGCCGACAGCTGCTCGGCGAGGAACATGCCCTTGTAGATCAGCGAGCGCGACGACAGCGAGCAGATGTAGAAGTCGGTGATGTTGGCGGCGACCGTCGCCTTCTCGATGCGGCGGCGGATCAGGTAGAGCTCGCGCTCGAGCTCGTCGACGGCCACGCGGCGGTCGTTGCCGATGATGATCTGCTCGATCTCGGGACGGGTCGCGTTCGCCTTCTCGCCGATGATCGAGACGTTCACCGGCACCTGGCGCCAGCCGTAGATCGTGTATCCCAGCTTGAGGACTTCCTCCTCGACGATGCAGCGGCAGCGCTCCTGGCCGTCGAGGTCCGTGCGCGGCAGGAAGATCTGGCCGACCGCGAGGTCGCCGTCGTCGGGCTCATATCCCAGATGCGCGATATGCGCCTTGAAGAAGTCCTGCGGCACCTGGATGTGGATGCCGGCGCCGTCGCCGGTCTTGCCGTCGGCGTCGACGGCGCCGCGGTGCCACACCGCCTTCAGCGCGTTGATCGCGCCCTCGACGACCGAGCGGCGCGGCTTGCCATCGATCGCCGCGACGAATCCCACGCCGCAGGCATCGTGCTCGTCATCGGCGCGGTAGAGGCCTTCGGCCTCGAGGTAGGCGGCGTTCTTCTTGAAGACGGCGACGAACTCTTCGCCGGATTCAGGAACGGTAATGATGTCGGTCATGTCGGTCACCGTCACGAAGCGAGCTTGAGCGAAGCCGATTGCGGCTGGCTCAAAGTGCGATGGATGGAGGCGGCGGCGTCGCGGCCGTCGCGGATCGCCCAGACCACGAGCGAGGCGCCGCGGACGATGTCGCCGGCGGCATAGACGCCCGGCAGGCTCGTCTCCATGGTCCGGTGGTTGATCTTGATCGTGCCCCACTTGGTCACGTCGAGCTTGGGCTCGCCGAACAGCACGGGCAGGTCCTCGGGATCGAAGCCCAGCGCCTTGATCGCGATGTCGGCCTCGACCGTGAAGTGCGAGTCGCCGATCACCTGCGGCACCTGGCGGCCGGTGGCGTCCGGCATGCCGAGATGGACGCGCTGGGCGCGCACGCCCTTCACGCGGCCGTCGCCGATGAATGCCTCGGGCTGCGCCAGCCACACGAACTCGACGCCTTCCTCCTCGGCATGGAACACCTCGCGCTGGGAGCCCGGCATGTTCGTGCGGTCGCGGCGATAGAGGCACTTCACCGACTTGGCCCCCTGGCGGACGGCCGTCCGCACGCAGTCCATGGCGGTGTCGCCGCCGCCGATGACGACGACGTGCTTGCCGGTCGCGTTCAACGTGCCGTCGCTGTAGGCGGCGACCTTGTCACCGAGGCCGACGCGGTTCGAGGCGATCAGGTAGTCGAGCGCCGGGACGATGCCGCCCAAACCCACGCCGGGCGCCTGGATGTCGCGTGCCTTGTAGACGCCGGTCGCGATCAGCACCGCGGCATGGCGCGCGCGCAGCTCGTCCATCGTGACGT